>JANYAH010000181.1 GCA_025361425.1 Candidatus Solibacter sp.
TTCTTTGAAAGGAAAACCAAGACGCTGAAGTTGGAGGCCACCGCGGCCTCCCGTTGGTCGGCACCGTAACAAAAGGAATACACAGAAAGGGGACATTCTTAACGAGGTAAGCATGGGGACATTTTTAACGAGGCTCGACACTTCAGAAGCCGGCTGTTCTGTTTCCGCCGCGCGGGCATATACTAATCTTGTGAATATTTCGCGGCGGGCGTTTGTGGGCGGACTGGCATCGTTGCCGTTGTTGGCGGCGGACGAGGGGTGGATCCCGTTGTTCAACGGGAAGGATCTCGACGGCTGGCGGCCCAGCGAGCATAAGGACGCATGGAAAGTCCGCGACGGGCAGATTGTGGCGGATGGGGCGCGGTCGCACCTCTTTTATACGGGGCGCGATTTCAAGAACTTCGAGCTCGAAGTGGAGGCGCTGGCGCAAACGGCGTGCAACTCGGGGGTCTATTTTCACACGGCCTACCAGGAGACCGGGTTCCCCATCAAAGGCTTCGAGGTACAGATCAACCATACGGCCTTGGGCGAGGGGACGTATCGCGAGCGCAAGAAGACAGGCTCGCTGTACGGACTGCGCAATGTGTACAAACAACTGATCGCCGACGGCCAGTGGTTCAAGATGCACGTGCTGGTGCGCGGCAAGAATGTGCAGGTGCGGCTCGACGGCGTGCTGGTGGTGGATTACACCGAGCCCACGCCGCCGGTGATCCCGGCCGGGATGGAAAAGGATCGTTTCCTGGACCATGGCACGTTCGCGCTGCAATGCCACAACGCAGGGAGTGTGGCGCGCTTCCGCGGCATCCGCGTGCGGCCGCTGGCGGACGATGCTACAGCGCCTGGCGCAGTGGCGCCGGTGGTGGACGCGACGTTCCGGAAGCTGATCGATATTGGACGGAATAATTATCCGGTAGTGGATTACCACGTGCATCTGAAGGCCGGGCTGACGCTGGAGCAGGCGCTGGCGCAGTCGCGGCGCGACGGCATCGGGTACGGGATCGCGGTCAACTGCGGCAAGGGATTTCCCATCGAGAGCGACGCCGGGGTGATCGCGTTCTACGAGAGCATGAAGGGGCAGCCGTGCTTCATCGCCATGCAGGCCGAGGGACGCGAGTGGACGCAGATGTTCACGCGCAAGGCGGCTGGGCTGTTCGACTACATTTTCACCGATTCTATGACGTGGAGCGACCGCCGCGGCAAGCGCATGCGGACCTGGATTGCCGAAGAGGTGGGCGTGATCGCCGACGCGCAGGAGTTCATGGACACCCTGGTGGAGCGCGCCGTAGGGATTCTGGAGCATGAGCCGATCGATATTTACGTGAACCCGACCTTCCTCCCCGATCAACTGGCCAAGGACTACGACAGGCTGTGGACCGAGGCACGGATGCGGCAGGTAGTGGACGCGGCGGCGAAGAACCATGTGGCGATCGAACTGAACGACCGCTACAAGCTGCCCGGTGCGGCGTTCGTGAAGATGGCGAAGGCGGCGGGCTGCAAATTCAGCTTCGGCACGAACAATACGGGGCCGAACGATTTGTTGCGCGGCGAGTACGGTCTGAAGATGATCGACGAGTGCAAGCTTGGGTGGCAGGATTTCTTCGTGCCGGGGGCCTGGTGGCCGAAAGCGATGGAGCGCAAGGGCAATCTGCTGAAGGCGTGAAGGGTGTGACAAACTAGTCTGGTGATCGGACGGACGATTTCGCATTACCGGGTTATTGAGAAGCTGGGCACCGGCGGAATGGGCGATATTTATAAAGCCCAGGACCCACGCCTGAATCGCATGGTCGCCATCAAGGCGCTGACCCAGGCGAGCGCGGGCGATACGGACCGGCGGCGGCGGTTCATCCAAGAGGCGCAGGCGGCCTCGGGACTGAACCATCCCAACATCATTACCATCTACGACATTGTGTCGGAGGCAGACTCCGAGTACATGGTGATGGAGCTGGTGAGTGGAAAGACGCTGGGCGATTTGATTCCTCCAGGCGGCGTAGGCGTGGCCAAGACGCTGCAATACAGCACCCAGATGGCGGATGCGTTGCGCGCGGCGCACGCGGCGGGGATTGTCCACCGCGACCTCAAGCCGGGCAACGTGATGGTGACGGATTCGGGTCTGGTAAAGATTCTGGATTTCGGCCTGGCGAAGATCAATGTGGCAGCCGAATTGACCGAGGAGACGCAGACGCTTGAGGCGGCGCCGCTGACGGTGGAAGGCTCGATTCTGGGGACGGTGGCGTACATGTCGCCGGAGCAGGCGCAGGGCAAGAAGGTGGACGCGCGGAGCGACATTTTCTCATTCGGCGTGGTGATGTACGAGATGCTGACGGGGACCAAGGCATTCCCCGGCGAATCGGCAATCACTACGCTGACGGCGATACTGCGCGACGAGGTCAAGCCGATCGCGGAATTGGTGCCAGACGCACCGCCGGAACTGGTGGAGATCATTTCGCTGGCGCTGCGCAAAGATCCCAAGGACCGCTGGCAGAGCACGCAGGTGATGCACACGGTTCTAGCGGCGGAAAAGGCGAAATTCGATTCGGGCGTGTTCCGCAATCCAGGGTTCGTACCGCCAGTGGGAAGGCCGGTGTCGCAAGCCCCGGCGTGGCAGCCGCCGCGGGATTCTTCGCAGGCGCCGTCGCCTGTGGTGGTTCCGGTGGCGAGGCCGCGCAAGCGCCGTAACAAGTGGGTCTGGGTAGCGATCGGGCTAAGCTTGGCGTACTGGGGAACGTGCGGCCGGTCGAGGAACGTGCCCGTCACAAGGAGCGTGGAAATTCCTGGCCTGTCCGTTGGGACCTCGCCCGCACCGGACGCATCGGACGCGCCGGTTCCGGAGAAGAAGGGGTCGGGGGTACTCACCAATCAGAGCGTCATCGACATGGTGGCCGCCGAAGTGCCGGCAGCGGTGATCATCGCTCACATACGGGCGTCGAAGACGAAGTTCGATCTTTCGACGACGGAGATCATCAAGCTGTCCAATAACGATGTGCCGGCGGCGGTGATCGAGGCAATGCACAAGCCGGGTGCGGCGGTTGCGGGCACGCCTTCGGCGGTCGCGCCTTCAGCCGCCACGCCTTCAGCCGTCGCCCCTTCGGCCGTCGCGCCTTCAGCGGTCACGCCCTCGGCGCTTACGCCGGCGGCTGTGGTGGTGCCGGGCGGCGTGCCGTTCGAAATCACGCTGATGGAGGACGTGCCGAACGATCCCGCGGAGGGGCTGGCGATGCACTTCCAGGCGGCGAAGGATTATCAGGCGAACGGCGTGGTGGTGATCGCCAAGGGCGCGGCGGTGACGGGCGAGGTGCTGGCGTTGGGCAAGAAGAATATTCTGCGCCGCGGAGGCAAGCCGATGTTCCGGCTGATGGCGGTGGATGCGGTGGACGGCACGAAGCTAAAGGTGAAGGCGGCGGGGCGGAGTTCGGATAAGAACGAAAGGAATATCGAGCCGCCGGGACATCGCGGGAAGGGGTCGCTGGCTCCGGCGGGCAGCGCCTACCTGGCGTACTTCGACGGGGATCAAACGGTGGCGGTAAGGAAGTAGGCTACTTCAGCTCCTTCATCATTCCGGGCAGACTCCATTGCATCTGGAGGCTACTCGGTCCCCAACCGAACTCCGCCGTCATGACTTGAGCGACTGCGTCCTGGCTCTTGCCCTCCCGAATCAGCCCCGCCGCGCGTGCGCGCAATTTTTCGACGTTGTTGCGATAGTTCAACAGGCCGGCCTTGGTGGTCACGGCCCCATGGCCGGGGATCACGGTGTCGAAATCCAGCTTCATGGCGGCATCCAGAGTCTTGATCCACTCCACGACGCTGCCGCCGCCAGGGTAGTCGATCAGGGGAGTCGTGCTCGCCATCATATCGCCGGTATGGATGGTGCGGAGCGCGGGGAAATAGACGATGGCGTCACCGTTGGTGTGACCCCGGCCAAAGTACCGGGCGCGGACTTCCTTGCCGCCCAGAAACACCGCGCTTTCCTCGGTGAACGTCACCCGCGCCGCCGCCACGCCGGGCGGGGCGTTGGACTGCGTGTGATTGACTATGTTGGTGCGGGCATTGGCCGTCGAGATGATTTCGGCGGTGGGCAGGAATTTGGCGTTGCCGCCGCTGTGGTCGGCATGGTAGTGGGTGCTGAGTACGTACTTCACCGGCAGATTGGTCACGCTCTTGACTTGGGCCACGATGCCATCGTGGTCCTGCTCGTACTTGTCGTCCACCAGAATGACGCCCTCGCTGGTGACATACACGGCGACGTTGCCGCCATCGCCTTCAATGACGTACAGATCGTCTTTCACCTTGTTGAGAGTCAATTTGGGAGGCTGCGCCTGGGTTTGGGTGAATGCGATCCAGCAGCCCATCAAGAGCAGGGCGGCGGCGAAAAATCGTGCTGGCAGGGTGCGGCTCATGTCTGGTCACTGTATCAGAGGTTGTGCGGAAATTCTTGAGATTTCCGGAGAGCTCCGCCGACTACGTCCTTAAGGGCCGCGAATCAATGAGTCCTCGCATCTTTTTGCTGTCGTCTATCCTCGTCGCCGGCGCAGCGGCCGCAACCCCGCCCGTCATCACGGGCGCGTCGCCAGACCCGATTGACGCGGGCGGGCAGGCTTTCCTCATGCAGATCGCCGGGACCGGCTTCGTCTCCGGCGCCGTCGCCAGGCTGTCCGAGACCGCGCTGAGCACGACATTCGTCAGCTCCACCCAACTCCGCGGCGAAATTACACCCGCGTTGCGGGCACTGTCCGGGCATCCGAGCCTCACGGTGGCCAATCCGGACGGTACCGTATCCAACGCCCGCCAGATTCACATTTCGCCGGTCGTGGGAGCCATCACCCCGAGTACCGCTTTGGCAGGTGGCGCGGCGGTCGCTGTCACGGTCACGGGAATCGGTCTTACGGCCAGCGACGTCCTTCTGTGGAACGTCCCAGGCCAGCAGAGGGTCATCGTAACCAACTTTGTGGATTCCAAAAAGTGCACCGCCGTGATTCCCGCGGAATTATTGACCACCGCCCAATCCGCCAGCATCCAGATCGCGGAACCCCTCTACGGGGTCACCTCCGCTCTTTCCGTGGTCTTCAACGTCCTGGCCGTGCCTGCCGTCGCGTCGCTCTCCCCCAACCCGGTGGATGCGGGCGGAGTGTACTTCCAGGTGACCGTGACGGGAACCGGCTTTGTTCCCCGCTCCGTGGTGAATTGGGCCGGCACCCCGCTCGGCACGACCTATGTGAGTTCCACCCAACTTCAGGCGGCAATCACTCCCGAACTGCGCGCGCTCTCAGGGACGTTCCTGATCACCGTCACTAACCCAGGTGTGGCCACTTCCAGCGTTGCGCCGTTCACCGTGTCGCCGGTGCTTTTCACGGTCAGCCCAGCCCTGGCGGCCGGCAGGGGTCCGGCGGTCAACCTCACGGCTTCCGGGGTGGGGTTCACGCGCAACAGCGTGCTCACCTTCAGCGCGGCAGCCCTCTCCACTACTTACGTCAGTTCCACTACACTCACGGCCGTGATTCCCGCCTTCCTGTTGCGCACGCCCGGCGCCGCGACCGTGCAAGTCAGCGATTCCACCGGTGCGGGCCGCTCACTGCCGCAACCGTTTTCCATCATCGCCCCTCCGGCGATTACCACGATTGCTCCCACTTCGACGACCGCCGGTTCGCCGTCCTTCACTCTGATTGTTACCAGCGCTAACTGTCCCGCGGGATGCACAGTGCAGTGGAACGGCGCGCCGCTCGCCACCACGCAGCTTTCGGACACCACGGTGACGGCATCCGTGCCTGGGAACCTGCTGACGGCCGTCGGCGCCGCCAGCATCCAACTGGTCAACCAGTACGGAGGCGCGTCCTACATAGCCACATTCACCATCAACCCGGCCGCCGCTTTTCTCACCGGCCTGAACCCCGGTTCGGTCGTGGCTGGTTCCGCCGCGTTCCCCTTGACGGTATACGGGACCGGCTTCGTAGCCGGTTCGATCGTGTTGTGGAACGGCTCGGGCCTCTCGACCAGCTATACCAGCGGCACGCAGGTGACGGGGTTCGTAACGGCGGACCTGGTGAGCATTTATGCGGGAATCAGCGCCAGCCTGACCGTCTTGAATCCGGGCGGCGCCGTGTCCAACAGCGTCACCCTGGCGCTCGATCCGCCACGCCCCACCATCCTCTCGCTCACCCCCGCTTTCGCCGGAGCCGGCACCGCGGCACTGGCGATGGTCATCGCGGGAACCAACTTCGCTGCCAACTGCGTGGTGCGTTGGAATGGCACTGCCGTGGAAGCCACATTCGCCGATGCCGGGCATGTCGGCGCGTCGGTGCCGGCCAGCCTGCTGGTGAACGCCGGCCTGGTCGCGATCACCGTGACCAACCCGAGCGGACTGGTCGCGAGTCCGATGACATTCACGGTGATTCCGTCAACGCCCGCGGCCAGCGGCGTCACCCCGGCATCGGTGACGGAAGGCACGCCGGCATTTACACTGACGGTAAACGGGGCGTACTTCACTCCCGTTTCCACGGTGCGGTGGAACAGTTTGGCGCTGGCCACCACATTCGCGAGCACGGCGCAATTGACCGCCCTGGTACCGGCAAACCTGGTGGCCGCGGCAGGCAGCGTGGGCATCACGGTGTCCAACCCCGGCGGCCTCGTCTCGCAAGCGGTCGGCTTCTTGGTCGCCACTGCGCCGCCGCCCGCGCCTCCCGTACCCGCCGTCACATCCGGCGGCGTGGTGAACGCCTTCAGTTCGCTACCCTCCGTTGCGCCGGGGACGCTGATCTCTATCTACGGCACGAACCTCGCGGCGCGCGACGGGCACGCCACGGCCACACCGCTGCCGACCTCGCTGAACGGCACGTCGGTCAGCATCAACGGGACACCGGCGCCGCTCTTGTTTGTCAGTGCCACGCAGATCAATGCGCAGGCGCCGTTGGAAACTGCGCTTGGAACGGCGGCCTTGATCGTCCAGAACGGTGCGCTCCAAAGCGAGCCAGCGAAGGTAGAGGTAACAGCGGTCGCTCCGGGGATTCTCGCGCTCCCCGGAGGCAGCCACGCGCTGGCGGTGAATTATCCGGGCGGCGCTCTGAATGGGTCGCAGGACCCGGTCCACCCGGGTGAGTACGTGGTGCTGTACCTGACGGGACAAGGCTTGGTGGATCACCCGGTGGCGAACGGTGCGGAATCGCCGGCAGACCCACTTTCCCTGCCCCTGGCCACGGTGCGGGCAAAGCTGGGAGGCAAACCGGCGGTGGTGGCTTTCGCGGGTCTGGCTCCCGGGTTTGTGGGTCTGCTGCAACTGAATCTACTGGTCCCCGATACCCCGGGGGGCGAACAGCCGCTCGAAGTTACAGTAGGGGGCGTGGCGGCGAACACCACGACGCTATCGGTTGCGGCAGACCGTTGAGCCGTCTGAATGCTAGAATCGTTCTTTCATATGGCCAAATCCATAGCTGAACTGCAAGACATAGCCAAGCGTGTACGGCGCGACATCGTCGAGATGATCGCTGCCGCTAAATCGGGGCATCCCGGTGGTTCGCTTTCGGCGGTCGAAATCGTAGTCGAACTCTATTTCAATCACATGCGAATCGATCCGGCGAACCCGAAGTGGGCGGATCGGGACCGCTTCCTATTGTCCAAGGGGCATGCGGCGCCGGTGCTTTACAGCGTGATGGCGGAGCGCGGCTATGCCGATACGCCGAAGGACAAACTGAATACGCTGCGGCAGTTCGGCAGTGTGTTCCAGGGTCATCCGGATAGGCGGTTCATCCCCAGCCTGGAAGCCTCCACGGGCTCGCTGGGGCAGGGGCTGTCGCTCGGCCTGGGAATGGCGCTGGGGGCACGGCTGGACGCGCGGCCCTCGCGATTCTTCGTCATGATGGGCGATGGCGAAATCCAGGAAGGGCAGATCTGGGAAGCGGCCATGGCGGCGGCGTTCCACAAGGTGGACAACCTGGTGGCCATCGTCGATTACAACCGGATTCAACTGGATGGTTTCGTGAGCGACATCATGGAGATTGCGCCGGTGGCCGAAAAGTGGCGGCAGTTCGGGTGGCACACGCTGGAGATCGACGGGCACGATTTCGCGGCCATCGAGGGTGCGCTGGCGGAGGCTGCGGCCACCAAGGGCAAGCCCACGTGCATCGTGGCGCACACCGTCAAGGGCAAGGGCGTCTCCTTCATGGAGAACAATCCCAAATTCCACGGCGTGGCGCCGACGCAAGACGAATTGAAGCTGGCCCTACAGGAGCTCAAGTAACCATGCCTGCCAAAACCAAAAACACCAAATTTGAAATCAAGCTGGGCGCTGCCACGCGCGAAGCCTTCGGGCGCACGCTGGTGGAACTGGGGCGTGAGAACAAGGACGTGGTGGTTGTGGACGCCGATCTTTCGAAATCCACCATGACGACGTATTTTGCCAAGGAATTTCCCGACCGGTTTTTCTCCTGCGGCATCGCCGAGTCGAACATGGTAGGCGTCGGAGCCGGCTTGGCCATGGTGGGCAAAATTCCGTTCGTCGCCAGCTTCAGCGTGTTCGTGGTGAATAAGGGCTTCGAGCAGATGCGGATCGGCGCGGCCTACGGGCGCTCGAACCTGAAGGTGGTGGGGACGCATAGCGGCATCTCGATCGGCGAAGACGGGCCGTCGCAGATGAGCGTGGAAGAGATTGGCCTGGCGTGTTCGCTGGCGGGGTTTGTGGTAATGGCGCCGGCCGACGAGAACTCGACCAAGGCGCTGGTGCGAGCCGCGGCGGCCTACGATGGGCCGGTGTTCATCCGCACTGGCCGGCCCAAGGCGCCCGTGGTGTACGGGGCGGACCAGAAGTTCAAGATCGGCAAAGCGATCGAGGTGGCGGCCGGGAGGGATATCACGCTAATCGCCAACGGCCTGCTGGTGGCACAGGCATTGCTGGCGGCGGACGTGCTGGAAGCCGAGGGCGTATCGGCGCGGGTGATCGATATGCACACCGTGAAGCCGCTGGACCGCGAGGCCATCGGCCGCGCGGCGGCGGAGACGGGCGCCATCGTGGTGGCCGAAGAACACCTGGTGGACGGCGGGTTGGGCGTGCGCGTGGCGCAGGCGGTAGCGGAAACCAATCCGTGCGTGATGGAGTTTGTGGGGATTCACGACCGCTATGCGGAGAGCGGGAACCCCGACGAGATGCTGGAGAAATACGGTCTGGTGGCGCGCGACATCGCGGCGGCCGCACGAAAGGCTCTGGCGCGCAAGCGCTAGCCGGCCCATGCGGGATGCCGGATTGCTAGCGGAGATATTTCTTCAACAGAGTCCGGCCTGCCAGTGGATGGTTTCCACGGACGGCGCATTTGCGCGTTTCTACGGCGACCCGCTGGCTCTGTTTGGCTGTACGGCAGCGGAACTTGTGGGGCGCGTTCCCGGTGACGTGCTGGGGCCCGATGAAGCCACCGCCTGGCGGGGACGTTTCGCGCGTGCGCTGCGCGGCGAGACGATGCTGCTGCGGGAGCGGCGAGCCAAAGGCACGTGGTACGTGACCGTATTCCCTCTGCGGATTGAGGGCGAGATCCAGTTCGCCGGCGGCAGCGCGCGGGAAGTCACCCCCTGGGCCGCGGCCGAAGAGGAGTTGCGCCACACCGTCCTGGGTGCGCTGAAGGCGCAGGAGTTCGAGCGCGCCATGGTTTCCAAGTTCCTGCACGATTCGGTGGGACAGAATCTCACCGCGCTCGGGCTGCAACTGGATTTGATCCGCATGGATTTGGAGAACGTCTCGCCGGACACCTGCCAGCGCATCGGCGAAATCCAGAAGCTGCTGGAAGAAATGATGGAGAGCGTGCGGGAATACAGCTACGAGTTGAATCCCTCTACGGTGGAACGGGCCGGACTGCGACCGGCGCTGGACCGCCTGGCAGGGCGGATTCGGTCGCGCTTTCCAGGCACGTTGCGGCTGAATGTGGACCCTTCGTTGAAGCTGGACCCGAAACTGGCCAGCGCCCTCTACCAGATTTTGCAGGAGGGCGTGGAGAACGCGGTGCAACATTCCGGTTGCTCCGCAATCGAAATCGCGGTAAAGTCCACACGTGCCGGTACGGTTTTGGAAGTGCGCGATAATGGGCGGGGCTTCGATCCGGCGGACCTGCTATCCGGACGGAGGGGCCTGGGGCTGTTGAGCATGGAGCACTATGCCGCGCAGGCCGGTCTTGAACTAACTATTGCGAGTACGCGGGAAACAGGAACGACGGTGCGGGCCGCGACGCCGGAAGCCGCTGAGAGATAACTATGCCGTTCGACATTGTTCTTGTCGATGATCACAAACTGGTTCGCGATGGAGTTCGAACGATTTTGGAACGCGGGGGTGAGTTTCACGTGGTCGGCGAGGCCGAGAATGGCGCCGACGCCGTGCAACTCTGCAAGAAGGCCGCGCCGGATCTGGTGCTGATGGATATCGGGCTGCCCGGGATGAACGGCATTGAGGCGACGACGGAGTTGCTGCGCCACTGCCCCGGCGTCAAGATTGTGATTCTCTCCATGTACGATGATGAGAACTCGGTAGTCAGCGCGATCCGCAGCGGCGCCCGCGCGTTCGTGCTGAAGAAGGCGTCGTCGGCCGAACTGCTGGACGCGCTGCGCACGGTGGCGCGCGGCGGGTCTTACCTGAGTGCGCAGGTTTCCGACCGGTTGCTACAACGCATCCAACGCGGCGACCTGGATACGCATCAGCGCAGCCCGCTGGAATCGCTGTCGCCGCGCGAGCTACAAGTGCTACGCCTGGTGGCGGAGGGCAAGACCAGCAAGGATATCGCGGTGCTGCTGGATCTCGGCCTGCAAACCGTACGCAGTTACCGAAAGACGATGATGAAGAAACTCGCCGTCAATAATGTGGCCGGGCTGACGCAGCTTGCGCTGGCCGCCGGCATTACCCACTGGAACAAACCCGATGCTAACTCCCTGGGGTGACTTTGCGGTCGCCGACGCGCACGTCCACTTTTTTTCCCGAAAGTTCTTTTCCGCTCTGGGTTCGCAGGCGGGCAAGTCGGTCGAGCACCTGGCCGAGACCGCGGGCTGGGTGCTGCCGGCGGAAGATCCGGCGGAACTGGCGCGCTGCTGGGCGGCCGAACTCGACGCGCAGGGCGTGGGGCGCGCCGCGCTGATCTCTAGCGTCCCCGGCGATGAGGCCTCGGTGGAGAGCGCCGTGGCGGAGTGCCCGGACCGGTTCTTCGGGTTCTTCATGGTGAACCCCCTGGAGGAAGGCGCGGTGGAACGGGTGCAGATCGCGCTGCGCTGCGGTTTGCATGCGGTTTGCCTGTTCCCGGGGATGCACCGCTACTCACTGTCGGACCCTCGCGCCGAAGCGGTGATGAAAGCGGCGGCAGGCTTCGCCGGCCGCGCCGTGTTCGTACATTGCGGCGTGCTGACGGTGGGGATCCGCAAGAAGCTGGGGCTGCCCTCCCCCTTCGATATGCTATTTTCCAACCCGCTGGAACTGCACGGACCGGCGCTGCGCTACCCGCGGCTGAAGTTCGTAGTGCCGCATTTCGGCGCCGGCTACCTGCGGGAGGCGCTGATGTTGGCCGACCTTTGCCCCAACGTTTTCCTGGACACATCGAGCGGTAATTCGTGGATGCGCTATGAAGGGCTGGATCTCAAGACCGTGTTCCGGCGCGCGCTGGATGTAGTGGGCGCGACCCGGCTGCTCTTCGGCACGGACTCCTCGTATTTCCCGCGCGGTTGGAACTACGCCATCTTCGAGGCGCAGACGCGCGCGATGCTGGATCTGGGGATCAGCACCGCGGACGCTCGCCTGATTATCGGAGAGAATTTGCCGCGCTTGTTCGAAGGCTAGCAGTTGCTGCAGGCTGCAAGTCCCGGCCTAGAGACCTACGGTCCCGGCGCCCTCGCACGTCGCACAGACGCCGGTGCCTTTGCAGTAGGGACACTTCGGCTGCTCCGAATCCAATTGAGTATTGACGCCCGTTCCCTCACACTGTTTGCACTTGCCGTTCGCGGTAAAAAAGCCGCCGGCGCAATCCGGGCAGCGCTTGATTCCCATGGCGTGATTTTGACACATCGCGGAGTCTTCCGCGCCGGCCCCCGCTTTCCTCCCTCGCGACGTGAGAGCTAAACTGGCCTTGGTAAGTATCCGTAGGTTTGGTGCGCGCCAGTTCGAGCGGGTAGCTGATTGGCCGGTGCGGCAGCCCTGCCTGGTGTTCGCCGGGGTGGCCCTGGACAAACCGGAATACCTCGCCCTATGCAAGAAGCTGGATGCCGGTCTGACGGTGAAAGAAGTGCTGCGCAATCTTCCGGTCCACCCGCCCATGCTGTGGTTTTGAAACGGGCAGACACCTTCCGCGAGGTTGGCGAAAAAGGCGTCTGTCCCCTTTTTGAGGCAATTAGTCTGAGTTCCAGTTCTTGCCCATGAACGCGCCCTTTACCATGGCGAAAACAATGGGTACACCGCTCTGTTTCTGGTCGACCTCCAGGAAAGAGATGGTCTTCGCGAAAGTGTGCAATTCGAGGGAGGCCATTTGCGTTTCCAGTTCGGCTTCGCTAAGGATCGCCTTATCGACTTCTTGCTGGTTCTTGCCCGCGGCGATGGCCTCGGCGATCGCCAACCGGCTCTTGTTCATCTGGTCGTGGATCGGGGTGGCTTCCTTCTGCGCCTCGTCCATGGCCGCCTTGATGTCCTTCTTCTGGTCCTTACTGAGCTTGAGTGCTTCGGACATGCGGTCTAACCGGGTTCCTCCGCCGAATGCCATACTGGGCGCGATGTCCCCGCCGCCGCGTCCACCGCCTCCGCCGCGTTGGGCAAACAGAAGCGTCGACGCCAGGAATCCCGCCAACAAAATTCGACTCAGCATCTATTGCCTCCCCTCGCCTCTACCTTGGCCGCCTCTGCCGCGGCCCGCTCCGCCCGGCATGCCGCCACCGGCGAACATTCCGGCCAGCAGTTCAAACGCCTGCGGCGCTTTGGACTGCTGGTTGGGCTTGAGCAGCGCATACAACTTGCCGAAGGCGTCGGCCTCAATGCTCGTCATCACGGCGCTGACGGTGGTGTACTCGCCCCAGAGTTTCTTGAGGTCGGCCTCGCTTCCCTTGCCGGTGATGGTGTTGGCGATCACGGCGCGGCCTTTGTTGAGGTGATCGCGCACCGGAGCCGCCTTCTCCATCGCCGCCGAGAGAATCTTGACCGCGTCTTCCTTCTGTTCCTTGTTGAGCTTGAGCTTGTCGAAGAGCATTTCCGCCTTGGTCAGGCGCCGCACCTGGGGCATTCCACCGCCCATGCCGGCACCGCCACCTTCGTCGCCACCGCCACCACCGCCACCGCCGCGTTGCGCGGAGGCCATGCCGGCGGCCAGTACTGCCGTTAGGAATAATCGCACCAACATACAATCTCCATTTCCGCAAAGTGCCTGGCGCACTCGCGCCTCACGCTCCGCGCTATCCCACCTGAAAAGGCTTCCAATCGATTAAATCACGATTTCAGGTCCGATGGGGGCGATGGACACAGTCCCTCCCCGTTAACCGGCGGTGAGGCCGGCGGCTTACCTCCTAATCCCCTCTCGACGTATCTGTTAAAAGGGATGGTGTAGCATAAAAGTATGAAGATGTTTGCACTGGCACTCGCTGTGATGCTTCCTTGCCTGGCCGCCGGACCGGAGGGCAAAAGCGTGGGTAACCCGGCCGCGCCGATGCGGATGGATCTTTACGGCGATTTCACCTGCGGGCACTGCAAGATGCTCCACGAGCAGATTCTTCCCAGGATCATCGCGGACTATGTGACGCCTGGCAAGGCGTACCTGGTTTTCCATGAATTCACGCTGACCGGGCCGGGACACGAGCATTCCAGGGCAGCTTCAATGTACGCCGCCGCCGCGGCGCGCGTGGGCAAATACCAGCAGGTTTGCGACGCCCTGTTCCTGACCCAGTCCTCGTGGGCCATGAGCGGCAAGGTTTGGGAAACCGTGTCCCCGGCACTCACTTCGGTGGAGCAGAAGAAGGTGCAGGCACTGATGAACGACCCGACGGTGGCCGCCGATGTGCAGCGCGATCTGGATCTGGGCATGGCCGCGCACGTGAACCAAACACCCACCCTGGTGATGACACGCAAGGGCAAGCAGACCCTGTGGAGCTTTTGGAACGACTACGGCCTATTCAAGAGTACGGTGGATATGCTGCTCAGCAAGTGAACGTACAATAACTTCGTATGAAGATTCTCGCGCTCTTTCTAGCCGCGCTGCTGCCGTGTCTGGCAGCCGGCCCCGACGTGGGCAAGGGCAGAACCATGGGCGACCCGGCCGCCCCCATGCTGTTTGAGCTGTACAGTGACTTCGTCTGCCCCGGCTGCAAGCACCTGCACGAGAATGTGCTGCCCGCGATTATCCTGGACTACGCGAAGACGGGCAAGGCGTACCTGGTTTTCCGCGAGTTTCCGCTCAACATTCCGGCGCACGTGTATGCGCGCCCGGCGGCGGCCTTCGCCGTGGCCGCCGCGCACATCGGCAAGTATCGGACGGTGAGCGACGCACTGTTCCGGAACCAGCAATCCTGGGGTCTCAGCGGCAAGGTTTGGGAAACTGTGGCCAGCGTGCTCACCCCCGAGGAGCAGAAAATGGTGCGGGCTCTGGCCACTGACCCCGCGGTGCTGGCCGAAGTGCAGCGCGATGTGGATCGGGGGACGAAGGCCGCGCTTACCCAGACCCCGACCGTGATGATCACCTATAAGCTGAAACAACAGCCCTGGACGCAATTCGGCGACTACAGCTTGTTCCGCGGTTATATCGATGGTCTCCTCAAAAAATAGAATTCTGCAAATCGCAGTTGTGTTTCTGCGTGTTGCGCTGGGCGGCATCTTCATTTATGCCGGATACGTAAAGCTGGTGGAGCCGTGGCAGCTCTTTGCCGCGGGTATCGCCGACTATGAGGTGGTGCCCATGTGGGCGGCCAAGCTTCTGGCGCATACGCTGCCCTGGTTTGAGGTGTTGGTCGGCCTTTTGTTGATCGCGGGGCGTTGGTTGCGCACCTGCACAGTGAGTACGTCGTTGCTGCTGCTGGTGTTTGTCGGCCTGATGGTGCGCGCGTTCGCCGGGGGCAAGGAAATCAACTGCGGCTGCTTCGGCCCCAATGAGCTGATCTCTTGGAAGACGCTGGTTCGCGACGGGGCGATGCTGGCGGTCTCGCTGTTTCTCACCGCGATCGCGTTCCGCCACCGCCGGAAGCCGGCGTGAGCGACGCGCAACAACGGGAGCTGGAATATCACGAGAAGTTGTACTCCGGTTTTGCGCAGAGCCATTTCGCGCGGCCGGCGGTGCGCGCCCTGCGCGTCCACATGGTGCGGCGCATCTTAGCCGTAACGGGTGCGAACAAGGCGTCGCGGGTGCTCAGTTTGGGGTGCGGGATCGGCGATACGGAACTGCTGCTGGCGCCGCATGTGGGCGAGGTGACGGGGATCGATCTCTCGCCGGCTGCGATCCGCCAGGCGCGCGCCGACGCCGCGGCGCTTGGCATCCACAACGCACGTTTTGAGCCGGGCACCGGGGCCGAAGGGCGCTTCGACGTAGCGATCGCGATCTTCTTTCTGCATCACCTGCCGGACGCCGAACTAGCGGCGCTGCCACACCGGCTGCGGGAACAACTCACGCTCGGAGGGATATTCTATTCGCTCGACCCGAGCCGGCGGCGCCTCGCCGGCGCAATCGGGCGCCTGCTGATTCCGCAGTTGATGAAGCGCTACCAGACGGCGGACGAGCGCGAACTGGAGCCGGAGGCGACGGCGGAACTTTTCCGGGGAGCGGGTTGGGAAACGCGGGTGGCGATGTACGACTTCGGGTCTTCGCCGCTGGCGGGGCTGTTTCCGGGATGGGCCGCGGGCTACCGGATGGCGCGGAAATTGGACGATGCCATCCTACGGATGCCGGCCCTGGCGCGGCGGGGCAGTAACTTTGAAGTGATCGCGCGGGCGTGAGGATGCGGTGGCAACAGGCCGAGCCTCACCCGTCCTTTATTTTCTTTTTCAGCAGACGCTCGGTCAGCGATTCGTGGGCGGGGGCGAACTGCTCGGCGGCGCCCCGCAGGTAGGGGCGGAATTCGCGCGACCAGTACTCGAAGAAGCCGGTTCGGGCGATTTCCACCAGCGCGGCGGTGTAGTGGTCCAGAACGGTGTCGCCGAGCACGCGCCCGGTACGACGCACCGCGGAACGGGCGGCGCGCGACAGCCACAGCACGTTGGCGGGGACATGGGCCACGCTGGAGACGGCCAGCAGCGACGACATACCGAAGACCGATCTACCCTGCTGTTTCGCGGCGGCTTGCAGGTCTTCCCACACGCGCTCAATGCGCTCCATCGCCGGGATCTTCTTGGGCGGGATGGTCGCCAGTTCTTGCTTGAGCTGGTCCCATTCCTGGCGCAGGCCGGCAACGTTCACGGGAGGCAGGTTCAGGGTGGTGGCCATATGGCCGCTGATCTTTTCCAGCCCGTGCAACACCTGCTCCATGGTTTCGAAACGGACACCGGGTGGGAGCAAGCCCTCTTCCTTGAGAGCTTCGGCGATTTCCAGAATCAGTTTGCGTCCGCCTCCGCTGACATCGGCAAGCGCTGCCAGCACCCAGATTGGCGAAGCGTGGAAGGCGAGAATGCCGAGCAGTTCGATGCCGTGACTGGCGGTGCGTTTGAGGAGGAAGTTTTCGGACAGGCGCCCCTCCGACGGGTACACGCCTTCCACCTGTCCGACCTCCTCAATCAGGAAGCGCAGGGCGACTTCGACCATGGTTCGATACAGGGTGGTCCGGCGTACGCTGGCAGGCAGCGCAACGTTGCCCATCTCGCGCAGCAATCCACCGGAAAGCGCGCCCAGCGACCGGATGGCCCGCTCGGGCATAGAGAGAATGTACTTGTAGGGAGCGGCCGAGCTCACACTTGGTAGTATAAGTGCCCGGCCGAAGTCCGCGCTGCGCTCTGCTGCGCCAGGCGGAGCCTTACGACAAGGCCCAGAAGAGCCACGCGAGGAAGCTGCCGTCGATGATGATGATGATTGGTTCAGTTGGCATGAACCATTGATCGGCGGAACCGGCGGAAGACTTTAGGGTGTTCTGCCGGTTCAAGCGGTCACTGGCGCTGGGAAACGCGTACCCAATCTACCAGACGTTGTCCGTGCCGTTGGTGTAGACCTCGAGTTCGCTGTTGCCCCAGACTCCACCGCCCAGGTCGAAAGCCCCACTCGCGCCATCCACCGGCGCGCCGGCGGGGCCATTGAACTCATCGCTCCAGACGAGCTTCCAGGGCTGGAGGTCGATCGTGGCGACCGCGCTAGAAGCGGCGCCGGAGCGGAACGTGATGGGTACGGACGCGGTCCGTGGTACGCCATCCGGGATACAGACGTTGACTTGCGTCACGCCGGCGTAGACCAGGCCGGCGAACGTGGCGGCGCATCGCGGCGCATCGATGCCTCCGATATTCACGGTCCACTGCGCGGCGGGAGCGGGGTACGATGGACCGGCGGGCAGGCGGCCATCGGCAATTGGCGGCGTGGAAACGCCGTCGCCGGTGAGAAAGAACGTCACCACGGAGCCGGGGCCGGGTGGGACGAAATCGTCGTTGCAGGAGAGGCCCCCGCCGGCGCTGGCATTGATCGCCAGCGCGACAGCCGGCTTATTGGGGCACGTGAAGAGGCCCGGCGCCGCTGCCGCCACCGGCATCCCGACCTGCGCCGTCGCCCTGCCCTGGTATTCCACCTGCACTTGCACACTCCCGCTCGCCGAGTACGGCACGATGGCGCTCACCTGGCCAACGGCAGAGTAGATCATGGGGGCGGCTGTGCCGTCGAACAGCACGCGGGTTTCGCCTACGCTGGTGGGAAGCTGTCCCTCCGTGTACTGCGCCGCGGCCAGGGCGGCCGGGCCGAACCCCGAACCGAAAATGGTGACGATCTCTCCCGGCGCCAACGCACCGCCGTGAAAGCTGGCGGCGTTGACCACGCCATTGGGCGCAATCGCGCCGGGAGCCGTTTTGCCGATGTTGACGAATGCCGGCTCGGTGTTCGACCAGAGGGTGATGTCCGGATAAGTCTTAGTCTCGTCGCCGATGGTGACCTCGATGTCGTAGTCGCCCAGAAAGCCGCGCGTACGGAACGCGCCATCGGAGGCGGTGACGCCGCGCGTGTCGGTCCACCACTGGCCATAGATCAGGTCGCTCCAGGCAACGTAGTTCGGCTTGGTGGACCAGTCGAGGCGAATCATGGCGGCGGCCGGCTTCCAGTGCGCGCCCTCCCAGAATCCCCAGATCATGAAACCTTTCATGGCGGGATGGCTGAAGCAAACCGTCAGAAAGTCGCGGGTGTAGTCGGCCTGCACTTGCTCATCGGCCAGCGAGATATCGAATTCGGTGACCTGGAGGTCTTTGCCGAAGCCGGCAAATTGATCCAGCAGTTCGAGCACGCGCGAAGGCGGCGTCAGGTTGGAATCGAAGTGCGATTGCAGGCCGATGCCGTCGATGGGCGCTCCACTGGCGAGCAGGTTCTGGATGATGCGCGCGTAACCGTTGATGTGCTGCAGGTCGTAGCCGCCGGCTTCCAAAATGCTGTAGTCGTTGATGTAGAGCTTGGCGGCGGGGTCGGCGGCGCGGGCCTGGCGGAACCAGGCGGTCATCTCGTCATCGCCCAGTACGGCCTGGAGATCCTTGTTATTGTAGGCCTCGTTGAGCACGTCCCATTCGGTGACCTGGCCTTTGCTATAGGTCATGACGTCGGCGATGTGCTTATTGACGCGCGCGCGCAGGGCGTCGGCATCCACGGGCTTGGCCTTCAGCATGGTCTTCACGTCGGCGGGCAGGTATGTCGCCCCGGGCCAGATGACGTTATGCCCGCGCACCATGGCGAATTTGTTGTTTTTGAACCAGGGCAGCATGAAGTCAGCCTGCGCGCGTCCCCAGCTTTCGAAGGGCGGCCACTTCAAGACGTTCTCGGTGACCACTTTGTTGAACAGCTGCTTCAGGCCCTTGCGGTAATTCTGGCCGTCGGTGCCGGCGTTCTGCAGGATGTCGCCGGCCACTGCGGTGCCGAAGCCAAACGCGTGGCGCTTCATCTTCACGTGCACTTGGGCGCCGGGAATGGGTTTGCCGCTGTCATCCCTGACGACGACGGCGAGATCGCCCTTCCGGTAGCGGTCGATGCGCGCGGCGGCGGCGGCGCGCCACGGGGCATCGGCGGCCCGTTCGGCGTAAGGCCAGGTGGAAAGTCCCAGTTGGGAGAACGCAATACCTGGGCCGTAGTCCAGAATGCCGATCCCGCCGATCTCGATTTCCTGGTTGGCGAAGGTGGCCCAGAAACTGAGATTGTAGGCGTTGGCCGCGTAGGTCTCCGCCATGGTGAAGGGAACCTCGAACTTCTTCCAATCGGAGCCCGCGGCCGCGGTGTACGTGACGGATTTGGTGTATGGCGAATCGTTGCGCTCCAGGACGAAGCTAGTGAGTCCCCGGCCGTCCGGCGCCGCGATGGCACGCATCCAGAACGTGACGGCAACCACATCGTCCTTCCGCGCGGCCCGCGTGGAGAAGCAGCGCGGGCGGATGTCCCAGGCGTTGGCGGTAGCGGCCACGGCCCCCGTCTTTACATGCAGCGCGCGGGCGAAGGGCATGCCGCTGACTTCGACCGTGGAGAAGGCGCCCGCGCCGTTGGTGAGGTTGAAGCAGGCAAGCGGATCGCCGGAGACCAGCGGCGAGGGGTCGGCCAACGCGACGGCGGCTCCCAGGAGAATGCCGAGGGTGGCGAGTATGGCGCGGGCAACCATGCGACCACTATAGTAGCGTCTTGGCCGCTCGCTCGGGGTCGGCGCCGGAGTGCCGCGGCCACCGGCGAAGAAGCCGGCATTCACGTTCAAAAATTCAGGCGCGTGCCGTCGAATAACTGGTCAGACTGGAAACATGCACGCCGCACAGGTCTGTAAGTTCGCGTGACAACCATGTGCAATGCGCATATAATGCACGTAGCGCATTCGGACTTTTTGGTCTTATGTGCAGGAATCGGATAGGCAGGATTCATCCGCCTAACAATGCAGGGATCTGGAGACTAAACATGCAAAGGTGGATGTATTCACTCGTGTTCGTTTTGTTGGTCGGCTTCTGCTTGCCGCTGTGCGGGCAGACTTTCGGCGAGATTGTCGGCGAGGTAGCGGATGCGTCGGGGGCTGTCGTCCCGAACGCTACCGTGACGGTGACCAACGTGGCTAACAACGCCACGCGATCCGTTAAAACCAACGGCGCAGGCCTGTACTCGTTTCCTTCGCTTGTGCCCGGCGCATACCGGGTGCGGGTGGAGGTGAATGGATTCAAGACCGTCACACGCACCGGCATCGAACTGGAGGTGCAGCAGTCGGCACGCGTTAATTTCGCGTTGGACGTGGGGCAGGTAAATGAGTCCGTAGAGGTGAGTGCCAGCGCCGCCATGCTGGCCACCGAAAATGCCACGGTGGGCACGGTGATCGACAATCGCCGCATCGTGGAATTGCCGCTGAACGGCCGCAACTTCCTGCAACTGGTTTCGCTGTCGCCGAACGTGACATATGGTTTCGCCACCCCGGGGCAAGCCGGAGGACGGCAAGGCGGTGACCGCACCGGCCAGAACATCTCGCTGATGGGCATGCGCGGCACCTGGAACCGCTACACGCTGGACGGCGTGGAGAACACGGACGTGAATTTCAACCTGTACGTGGTGTTGCCCTCCATTGACGCCTTGCAGGAGTTCAAGGTACAGAGCGGCATCTACCCGGCGGAATTCGGCCGCGCGGCCAGCCAGATCAACGTTTCCACCAAGGCCGGCGGAAACGCTTTTCACGGCTCGATGTTCGAATTCTTACGCAACGACAAACTGGATGCCAAGCAGTACGACTTCATCGGGACCAAGCCGAAAAAGAGCCCCTTCAAGTACAACCAGTATGGTTTCACCCTGTCCGGTCCGGTGAGGCTGCCGAAAATCTTCAACGGCAAGGACAAGCTATTTTTCATGTCCAATTACGAGGGCTTCCGCCAACGCACCCTCGGCTATGGCCTTTACACCACTCCGACCGCGGCCATGCGCGGCGGCGATTTCTCCTACGCGCTCCCGAACAACCAGTTGTACGATCCGGCGACAAAAGCATTCGTCAACGGCGTCCTGACCGGCACTCCCTTCGCGAATAATCAGATTCCCAAGAGCCGTTTCAATCCGACGTCACTGAAGCTGCTGGAGTTCTGGCCGGTCCCGAATGTGGCAACCGCCTCTGTGAACAACAACTACCAGGTTGGCGTACCGGGCCTCACCGACAAAGATCAGTTCACCCTACGCTCGGACTTCAACGAGGGCCCGTCGTCCCAGTGGTTTGGCCGCTACAGCAGGACTGAGGAGACGGTGCTCAACAAGGGCTGGGCACAGAATGGAACCACTTTGTACACCAACGCTTGGCAGGCCATGCTCTCCAATACACGGGTGATCGGCTCTACCAAAGTGAACGAATTCCGTTTTGGCGTGAATCACTTCTACAATCTGGTCGGTCTGGAACTCAGTAGCCAGCGCGACGTGATGAAAGAGTTGGCCATCCCGGGGCTGAGCACGCCCGACCCCATCACCTGGGGCATCCCGCGCATCACCAGCCTGGTGGGCGTCAGCGGATTTGGCAACGACTCCAGTGGGCCATTCGCCATTTACGACGCCGTGTTCCAGGCGACCGACAACTTCTCCTGGATCAGAGGCAAGCACTCCCTGCGGTTCGGCGGCGAGTTGCGCCGCGATCGCTACAACCAGAAAGGCAACGAGTTCGCCCGCGGCTCCTTCGAATTCAACGGAACCTACACCAGCAACCCCACTACCAGGAAGGGCGGCGATTCCACCGCCGATCTGCTGATGGGCAACATGACCGTCGGCGAAGCCGCCATCTGGCTGGCCTTTGCCCAGTTCCGCGCCACCAGCGTCTACGGCTACGTCGACGATACCTACCGCATCAGCCCCAGGCTGACGATGAATATCGGTTTGCGCTATGAATTGACGCCGCCATGGTTCGACCGTTCGCAAAACATGGTTAGTGTGGACACGCCTCACATCATCAACGCCGCCAACGTGCAGGACAAAAGCCTCCACCCGACGCTGATCCGCACCGGTATGGGAGATTTCTATGAGGGCAAGGGCTTCCGCTATCCCAATGTCCCCGTGGCGCGTGACGGCCGGTTGGGTGACCGGCTAGTCTCGACCGACTATGGCAATTGGGCGCCCCGGCTCGGCATCGCCTACAGCCCCAGTTCGAAATGGACGGTACGCACGGGTTTCGGAATCTTCTACTCGGTGGAATCCGGCAATTCACGCTTTGACCTCAACCGCGGCATGGCCGGAAGAGTGAGAAGGCTCTCCAATTCGGACATTCCCGATCTCGGCTTCGGCAACTTCCTCACGGGAGCGGCCAGCCCTTGGATCCTGCCCGCATCGCCGGCCCTGTGGAGTGTGAAGGCCGGCATTAAGAACACCTACTCGATGATGTACCTGATCAACCTGCAGGGGCAGCTCGACAAGAGCACGGTGATCGAGGTGGGCTATAGCGGCTCGCAGAGCCGGCATCTGCAAGGTCTGCAGGACACCAATCAATCTGTGCCCGGAACCGTCGGGAACCAGAATGCGCGTGCCCCGTTCCCCGAATTCGGCTATGTCCAGACTACCCACTCCGAAGGCAACGGCACCTATAACGGGCTGGGCGTCAAACTGACCCGCCGCATGACTGCCGGAGTTACCTATCTGGCCAGCTATACCTGGTCGAAATCTCTCGATAGCTCCAGCTCCATACGTGGCACCAACGTGGACATTTTCCCGCAGGATAGCTATTGTCTTGCCTGCGACAAGGGCTACTCCGCGTTCAATACTCCACACCGCTTCGTTACATCGGTACTCTATGAACTGCCTTTCGGCAAGGGCAAGCGATTCGCCAACCGCGGCGGCATCGTCAACCAGGTGGCTGGCGGATGGCAGATCTCCTCCATCGTCACGGCACAGTCCGGACGCCCGCTCAACATGCAGGCCGGCTACGACGTGTCCGGCACAAACCACTACGGTGAGATCCGCTTAAGCGCCACGGGGAAGGAGCCGTACGCTGCGACCCAGAACTCCAACCAGTGGTTCGATCCAGCCGGTTTCACGTTGTCCGCCCCAGGCACGTTTGGCAACATCAGCCGCAACCGCATGCTCGGGCCAAGCACCTTCACCTGGGATTTCTCCACGCTCAAGAACTTCCCAATCCGGGAACAAGTCAACCTCCAGTTCCGTTTCGAAGCCTTCAACTTCCCGAACCACCCGAGGTTGGGCGACCCCACATTGTCGTGGGGCAGCCGCGACCCCGCATTGCCTGGACCCAGCTTCGGACAAATCCGCAGCATGGGCACCATGCGGCAGTTGCAGGGCGGCCTCAAGCTGGTATTCTGAGTTCTTAATCTGATTTTTTTATAACCACGAGGGGCGCGGCTTGCCACCACCACGCCCCCCCCAATCGAGGAGCGCAAACTAATGAGTGAGAGTTCGTTTGATCTGCCATCGTCCCGCCGCCTGTTTCTGGGTGCTATGACCGCCGCTTCCTACAGTCGCATTCTGGGCGCCAACGACCGTGTCAACATAGGGTTCATCGGCTGCGGCCTGATCGGGCTGCGCCACATCGCGGACTTCAAGACGCTGCCAGACGCCGCACTTACCGCGGTCAGCGACGTGTACCAACCGCGCGTCGAAAACGCCCAGGCCCTGTGCGGAAGCAGCCCCAAGGGCTACCAGGATTTCCGTAAGCTGCTCGACGATAAAAATGTCGATGCGGTGATTATCTCGACGCCCGACCACTGGCACGCGCTCACCACCATCATGGCTTGCGCCGCCGGCAAGGACGTGTACGTCGAAAAACCCATGACCGTCTTCATCAAAGAGGGCCGCTGGATGACGGCCGCCGCCCGCAAGTACAAGCGCATCTGCATCACCGGCACCCAAGGGCGCTCCGGCACCCACATGAAGGAAGTGCAGGCGCTGATGGCCCAGAACTATGCGGGCAAAATTCACACGGTACGCTTCAGCTCTTACCGCAACATCATGCCAGGCTTCGGCAAACCGGCGGATTGCCCACCGCTGGCGGGCCTGGACTACGACCTGTGGCTGGGCCCGGCCCCGCTGCGGCCTTACAACCCCAACCGCGTGCTCTACCATTTCCGCTGGTTCTGGGATTATTCGGGCGGCCAGATGACCAACCTCGGCGCGCACGATATGGATCTGGTGCATTTCCTCATGAAGGTGCAGGCGCCCAAGTCGGTGTACTCCGCCGGCGGCCGGTATGCGCTCCAAGACAACGGCGAGACGCCGGACACGCAGGATGCGATTTGGGAATATCCGGGATTCACCGTGGAAGGCTCCCTGCGCGAGGCGTCGAGCGGCAGAATCCGCGGTGGCGGCACGGCCAGCAGTTTGGCGGGCGTGCAGTTCTGCGGGACGAAGGGCGTTCTTGCAGCTTCGCGCGGCGGCTATGAGTTCGCGCCCGACATGAAAATAGCGCCGGAAAGCGCGATTCCCGCGTGGTCCAAGCCTCCCGGCCATCCTAAGATTCCGGATTTCAAGGCCGTACCGTATGCCGAGGCCAAGAAGGGTGCCGGAGATGAGCCCGAGCCGATGATCCACCACGCTCGGCATTTCCTGGCTTGCATCAAATCGCGTCAGCGGCCCATTTCCGACGTCGAAGACGGCCATTACGTGTCGGTGTCCTGCCATCTGGCGAACCTGTCCATGAAACTGGGCCGGGCGCTGAAATGGGATGCCGAAAAAGAGGAAGTGATCGGCGACCGCGAAGCCAATGCGCTTCTGGTGCGGCCCTATCGCAGACCCTGGGACGACGTACTAAGGAGCTTCAAACTGTGACCCGTCGAAATTTCTTCGCTACCACCGCTGCCACCGCCGTCGCGGCCGCCATGCCGCCCCCCGCCCGGTGCAAGATGGGCTTTACGCCCGATTCCTTCGCCATCCTGCGCCCGCCGCGCACGGCCCTCGAGTTCCTCGAGAAGGCTCATTCGGTGGGCGCGGGCGGCGTGCAGGCATCGCTCGCTTCCTTCGAGCCGGAATACCTGAAAAAGGTCCGGGCAAAAAAGGACGAGCTTGGCATGTACCTGGAGGTGCTCACTTCCCTGCCCGGTCCAGACACCACCCAATTTGAGAAAACCTTGCAAGCGGCCAAGGAAGCCGGAGCGGAGAGCATTCGAACCGCTTGCCTCTCCGGGCGGCGCTACGAGACCTTCAACACGCTGGCGGAGTGGAATACCTTCAAGGCCGCCTCCATTGAAAAGATTGAACGCGCCCTGCCGCTCGCCAACAAGCATAAGATTGCCATCGGCATTGAGAACCACAAGGACTGGACCGCGGAAGAGTACGTGGTCATGCTCAAGAAATACTCCAGCGAGTACCTGGGCGTATGCATCGATTTCGGCAACAACATGTCGCTGCTGGACGACCCCATGGAAGTGGTGGAATCCTTGGCGCCGTACGTCATCAACAACCACATCAAGGACATGGCCGTCGAAGAGTATGAAGACGGATTCCTGTTGGCGGAAGTGCCCATGGGCAAAGGCATCCTGGATCTCAAACGCATGGTGGCCGTGGTGTTGAAGGCGCGGCCGAGCGCGAAATTCTCGCTCGATATGCTGACCCGCGATCCGCTGAAGATCACCTGCCTGACCGATAAGTATTGGGTGACTTTCCCTGAGCGGAATGGCAAGTACCTGGCGCGCGCGCTGGCGATGGTCAAGAAGCACAAATCGCCGAAAGCGTTGCCGCGCGTCACTGGTCTGGACCGCGAGGCCCAGCTCCGCATGGAGATGGACAACCTCAACCAGTGCGTGGCTTACGCGCGCGATGAGCTGGGGCTGCGCACCTAGCTTCGACACCGCCTCATAGAGTTCGCCAATTGAAAAAAGGAGTATCGCTTGAAAGTCGGATTTGTCGGTTTGGGAATCATGGGGAAACCCATGTCACGCAACCTGCTGAAGGCGGGTCACGAGTTGGTCGTCTACGACGTCGTCAAGACCGCCGTCGATGAAATTGTCGCCGCCGGCGCGGCCAGAGGAGAGTCCGCCGCCGATGTGGCTGCGCGCTCCGAAATCACCATCACCATGCTGCCGGACGGACCGGAGGTGGAAGCGGCGGTGACTGGGCCGGGCGGTGTGCTGGGAGGCGCGATAGCAGGCTCAATCGTTGTCGACATGAGCTCCATCAGCCCCCTGGTGGCTCAAAAAGTAGCCGCCGCGTGCGCAGCTAAAGGCGTTGAGTTCGTGGACGCGCCGGTGAGCGGCGGCGAGCCCAAGGCCATCGATGGCAGCCTCGCCATCATGGTCGGCGGCAAGCAGGAAGTCTTCGACAAGGTGCTGCCGCTGTTGCAGTGCATGGGTTCCAGCGCCACGCTCACCGGTCCTGCCGGTGCGGGCAACGTCACCAAACTCGCCAACCAGATCATGGTGGCTGTCAATATAGCCGGCATGAGCGAGGCTCTGGTGCTGGCCACCAAAGCGGGCATCGATCCGGAAGTGGTGTTCAACGCTGTCAAGGGCGGCCTCGCGGGCAGCACGGTGCTGAACGCCAAGGCGCCCATGGTGATCGGCCGGAACTTCAAACCGGGCTTCCGCATCCGGCTGCATCAGAAGGACCTACGCAACGCCTTGTCCGCCGCCGAAGCCATGAAGGTCAGCCTGCCCTTCACCAGTCTGGCGCAGCAGGTACTCATCGCGCTGATGAACAAGGGCTGCGGGGATCTGGACCATTCCGCCATCGCCACCTTCATTGAGGACATGGCGGGGGTGGAAGTCAAGCGGCCTTAGGCGCACGTATTCTATAATCTAGTTTCACATTCGATAATCTAGTTTCGAAGCTAAGGAGTAATCGGTGAGCATCGGTACGTATTTGGAGTGGGTTCTTGCGAACACGAAGACGGAATGGTGGCACGATTCAGCCGACCCGTCTGAACTGCGGTTGGGGCTTGAGCGCGGAGCTATTGGCGTCACCACCA
>JANYAH010000183.1 GCA_025361425.1 Candidatus Solibacter sp.
CTTCATCGCGGCCGGTGAACGATACGGGCTGGAACGAGAGGAAAGGAATGCGCTTCGGGTTATCGAGCGCGAACTGTACGATGCGCCCCACCTGTTCGTTATTGATGCCATTGATGATGGTGATAACGGGGATGATATCCACGCCGTTGGTATAGAGGTTTTCGATGGCGCGAAGTTTCACATCGAAGAGGTTGCCCACCTTGCGATGCTCGTTGGCCGCGTTGCCGATTCCGTCGAATTGCAAATACGCGTAGCGCAGACCGGCCTCGGCTGCCTGGCGGCAGAACTCCGGGCTCTTGGCGAACTCGATTCCGTTGGTGGCCGCCTGCACGCTGGTGTAGCCCACTTCGCGGGCGTACGCCACGGCTTTCAAAAAGTATGGTGAGATAGTCGGTTCGCCGCCAGAGAACTGCACGCTCATCTGGCGTTTCGGCTTGATCGTCACCGCGTTGTCCAGCAGCGTCTTAATGTCTTCCCAACTCAACTCATGGACGAACCCCACCTGGTTGGCGTCCATGAAGCACGGGTCGCACATCATGTTGCAGCGATTCGTCAGATCCACCGTCAGCACCGAACCGCGTCCGTGGGTGACCGTGCTGCTGCCGTGATGGTGAAGCGCGGCATCGTTGTGCGCGCGGATGTCGCGGCCCGGGAACACCGCTTCCAGGTGCTTGAAGAACGCGGGATCCATCGCCATCACGTCTTCGAAGTGGCCGTGGATCGGGCAATCCTTCACCATCAGGATCTTGCCGTCGCGCTCGATCACTTGCGCCTTGATCTCGCCCGGTTTATCGGTGTACAGAACTTCGAGAGGGGTCTTGCCATCCAGAATCTGTTGGCGGATTTCCGGCACGCAGCGTGGGCACAAGGAATCGGTTTCACGCGGCCAGCCGAGCGGCGGTTTGGTCTTCTCCCAGCTCTTCAGAAGCGGCTTGTCGCTCCACTTCGGCACGAACGACGGGTTCTGGCCGATCTGATTGAATTTGTCGAATACGAACCAAGCCGCGCCGGCGGCATATGTCAGTGCTTTCTCAGCGTATTTAATCGGCTTGTGCATGTTGTTCGGACTCCTCCTGGGTGACGCGGTTCCCTACGACAGCCAAGATATACATACTAGTGCGCTTAACAGAGTATAGGGAAGGGTTGAGGAGGCGGACTACCGATTGTTATTAAAATGTTGAAATTATTGGTTGTATGGCACGTGGCGGGCTTGAATGGCGGGATATTGTGGCGCGGCAGGCGCTCCCGCCTGCCGCTCTCGAAACTAAGGCACCCTTAGGCAGGCCAAAGGGCCGGCCCCACCCTGCTAAAACTCCGCGTTCCCCGGCGTTCTCGGGAACGGAATGACGTCTCGAATGTTCTTCATGCCCGTCAGATACATCAGCATCCGCTCGAAGCCCATGCCGAAGCCCGCGTGGTGTACGCCGCCGAACCGGCGCAGATCCAGGTACCACCAGTAGGCCTCTTCCTTCAATCCGTGAGCCGCCATGTCGCGGATGCGCTGCAACAGCACGTCGTGGCGCTCCTCGCGCTGGCTGCCGCCGATGATTTCGCCGATCCGCGGCGCCAGCACGTCCATCGCCGCCACCGTCCGCCCATCGTCGTTGCCGCGCATGTAGAACGCCTTGATGTCCTTCGGATACCCGGTCACAATCACCGGCTTGTGGAACACTTCCTCCGTCAGGTAGCGTTCATGTTCGCTCTGCATATCCACGCCCCATGCGGTGCCAAATTCGAAGTTCTTGCCGGATTTATTCAGCAGCGCGATGGCTTCGGTATACGTGATGCGCTCGAAGCTCGCATTCATCAGCCCGTCGAGCGTCTTGCGCAACTCCGGGTCGTACCACTTGGCCAGAAAGTCCAGGTCTGCGCCGCACGCGTTCACCACCTGCTCCACCTGGCTCTTGAGGAATGCCTCGGCCAGATCCTGATTGTCGTTGAGGTCGCAGAACGCCATCTCCGGCTCAATCATGTAGAACTCGGCCAAATGTCGCGGTGTGTTCGAATTCTCGGCGCGGAACGTGGGGCCAAAGGTGTAAACATTGGCGAAGGCGTGTGCGAAAATCTCCGCTTCAAGCTGCCCGCTGACCGTCAGGAACGTGCGCTTGCCGAAGAAATCCTGCGTGAAATCCGGAGCCTTGCCGCTTTTGCCGAGCCCTTCCAGGTCCAGCATGGTCACCTGGAACATGCTGCCCGCGCCCTCCGCATCCGACGCCGAAATCACCGGCGTGTGTACGTACAAAAAACCGCGATCCTGGAAGAATTTGTGGATCGCGACGGCCAGCGCGTTGCGTACCCGGAACACCGCGCCGAACGTGTTGGAGCGCGTGCGCAGGTGTCCCAACTCGCGCAGTGTCTCCAGCGTGTGCTTCTTCTTTTGCAGCGGGTAGTGCTCCGCGTCCGCCGTGCCGTGGATGGTCAGCGCCAGCGCCTTCAACTCTACCGCCTGCCCTTTGCCCATCGACGCCACCAGTTCGCCCTCCACGCTGATGCAGGCGCCGGTCGTGATTTTGGCGATCGTGTCCTCCGCCACCACGCCCGCGTCAAGGACGATTTGCAGGTCAACGGGCGAAGACCCGTCGTTGAGCTGGATGAAGTGGACGTTCTTGCTGTCGCGCCGGGTTTTCACCCAACCCCTAGCCGTCACGCGTTCTCCGGGGGAGCGTTTCAGCAGGCTCCGTACGTAGCTATCTGGTTGAATCATGGCGATCGTCGTTTCACTTTACTGCTCTTCTAATCGGTCGAAAACCTGGCAGGCGACCTCCAGCGGGTGCGCGCTCTCGCCGCGATCCTTCAGTTCCAGCACCAGCGGATACTGGTCTTCACCGCTGCGCAGCAGTTCCATCGTCTTCTTCCAATCGATGGTGCCGCCTTCAGAGACCAGCGGGAAGAGGTGGTTGTCGTCCTCGCCGTTGTTGTCGTGTACGTGGGTGGAGCGTATGCGCCCCTTCATTAGCTGGAATTCATGCTCTACGCCCGCGCCCATGTTGGCGTGACCCGTATCGAACACGTAGTTCATACCCACGTGGGTCAGTTCTTCGAACTGGACCAGCCTCTCCGCGCTGGAAAGCTCGTTGGGAATGTTCTCCAGCAGAATCTCCACACCGCGCCCGCGCGCGAACAAGTTGAGCTCTTCCAGCGCGCTCCAGGCGGCGTCGAACTTATGCATGTCGAACTCTTCCCCACCCACCCCAATGTGCTGGATCAGGTACCGGAAGGGGATGATTTCCGAGATCTCCAGCGCGCGCTTGATCTCATCCACCATGTGCAGGCGCGTGCCCTTCACCGGTTCGGTGATATTGACCACGGCGTGCGGTCCGGAGCGGCCCCAGATCTCGTCGGTGTACATGGGCGAGTGCAGCGAGTGTAGCTGCAACTCGGAATCGCGGAACCAGCCGCCGAGTTCGGCGATCTGCGCCTTATCCCGATAATCCAGGTGCTGCCGCGCGCAGAAAAGTTCTACCGCGGGCGTTCCCGCCTGCTGAATCTTGCCGAGCAGCGCCGTGGTCAGCCGGTGATTGACAAACAGATGCGTAGATAGTACGTGTTTCATGTGGGACAGACCATCGCCTTTCGTAGTCTGTCATGCCTCGCCAGACCACGGTTTCCTTCTCCTGCGGACACCTCCCCCGCTGGGTTGCGTGACAGACGGCAAAAGGCGATCGTCTGTCCCACTAGTGTCCTTCCGCCGTACCCTCAGTGCGGGGATCGGGCGCGCCTTCCAGCCATCCGTTGTTCCAGCGGATCGCCGCGGCCTCGCCTTGCGCGTTGACGCGCTTCACGATATAGCCGCGCTTTTCCAGCAGCGCCACCGTGTCCGGCGAGAAGCCCGGTTCCATGCTGAGTATATCCGGCAGCCACTGATGGTGGAAGCGCGGCCAGTCGACCGCGTCCTGCACGTTCATGCCGAAATCCAGCACGTTGACGATCACTTCGAGCACCGTGTTGATGATCGTCGGCCCGCCCGGCGATCCCACGGCCAGCACCGGTTTGCCATCCTTCAGCACGATGGTGGGCGTCATCGAAGAGAGCGGCGTCTTGCCCGGTGCGATGGCGTTCGCCTCGCCCTGAATCAGGCCGTACATATTGGCTTCGCCCGGCTTGGGCGCGAAATCGTCCATCTCGTTGTTCAACAGGAATCCCAGGCCGGTCGCCGTCACCTTGCTGCCGTACCCGCCGTTCAACGTGTAGGTCACTGCCGCCACGTTGCCCTCCGCGTCCGCCACCGTGTAGTGCGTGGTCTCCACCGCTTCACGCCCGTCGAATGCCGTGGCCTTGATCTGGCTGCTGGGCGTGGCGCGCTCCGGGTCAATCGACGCGCGCTGCCGGGCCAGGTACTTGGGGGAGAGCAGCGACGTCATCGGCACCTTTACGAAATCGGGATCGCCCAGGTGTTCCGAGCGGTCCGCGAAGTAGCGGCGCATCGCCTCCGTCATGTAGTGGACCACGGTGGCCGAACCGGCGCCGCCCTTTTCGTACCCGGTGCCGTCCAGCATGCCCAGCATTTGCAGAATGCCCACCCCGCCCGAACTCGGCGGCGGCGCGGTGACGATGGTGTAGCCGCGATACGCGCCAATCAGCGGCGCGCGCTCATACACCGTGTACTTCTTCATATCGGCTTCGGTGACCAGGCCGCCGTGCGCCGCCATGTCCTTGGCCAGCAGGCGCGCCGTCTCGCCCTCGTAGAAATCCTTCGAGCCCAGCTTCTCCACGCGCTCCAGCGTGCTCGCCAGTTCGGGCTGCACTAGAAGTTCCCCGGCCTCGTAATATTTTCCGCCTTTCAGAAAAATGCGGTTGGATTCCGGGAAGCCGCTCAGACCGTGTGTGCCGCGTAGCGATTGCGCCAGAGCATACGACACCGGAAAGCCCTTCGCCGCCAGTTCCACCGCCGGATGCACCAGTTCCGCCCACGGCTTCCTGCCGTACTTTTTGTTGGCGTACTCCAGGCCGCGCACCGTGCCCGGCACGCCCACCGCGCGGTAACCCGTCACCGAGTCCTCGGTGGCCCTGCCCGCGCCGTCCAGGTACATGTTGCGCGATGCCGCCAGCGGCGCGCGCTCGCGGAAGTCGATAAATGTGGTGCGCCCATCGGCCAGCAGGATCAGCATGAAGCCGCCGCCCCCAATGTTGCCCGCACTGGGGTGGGTCACCGCCAGCGCCAGTCCCACGGCCGCCGCGGCGTCAATTGCGTTGCCGCCGTTCTTCAGAACTGCAAGCCCGGTTTCGGTGGCGTGGCGCTCGCGGGAGACCACCATTCCGTGGCGCGCGCGCACCGGCTGGCCGGCCCATAACGGTACGGAGGCCGCCATTAGCAGGAGTGCTACCGTGTGGCGCATACACTCGATTCTACCAATGAAAAACCAATAGTTACATGCGTCCGGGGAATGCAGCCGGTATTCCGGCGCGGACCCATGGGGGGTGTTATCTTGGAAAATCATCGTCAGTCGGAGGATCTACTGCATGGCCAACTACATCGGCGCCATCGACCAAGGCACCACCAGCACGCGATTCATCGTCTTCGACCGCTCCGGCCGCATCGTTTCGGTCGCCCAGAAGGAACATGAGCAGATCTTTCCCCAGCCCGGGTGGGTGGAGCACGATGCCAATGAGATCTGGCGCCGCTGTCGTGAGGTCATTGCCGATGCGCTCGGGCAGCGCGCGCTCGTTGCCAGTGACCTGGCCGCCATCGGCATCACCAACCAGCGCGAAACCACCGTCGTGTGGGATCGCCACAGCGGCGCACCCGTCTACAACGCCCTCGTCTGGCAGGATACCCGCACCGCCGAAGCCGTCGCCGAACTCACCCGCCACGGCGGTCCAGACCGCTTCCGTTCCAAGACCGGCCTGCCCCTGGCCACCTATTTCAGCGCCCTCAAAATCCGCTGGATTCTGGACAACGTCCCTGGAGCCCGCGCCCGCGCCGAAGCCGGCGACCTCCTCTTCGGCAACATCGACTCCTTCCTCTTATGGAATCTCACCGCCGGCCTGCATCTCACCGATTGCACCAATGCCAGCCGCACCCAGTTGATGAACCTCGAAACGTTGGACTGGGACGATGAACTGCTCGACGCCTTCCGCATTCCGCGCGCCATCCTCCCGCGCATCGTCTCTAGCAGCCAGGTGTACGGCGAGGCCACCCTCGATTGCGTCAAGGGAGTGCCGGTCTCCGGCATCCTCGGCGATCAACAAGCGGCCTTGGTGGGCCAGACCTGCTTCCACCCCGGCGAGGCCAAGAATACCTACGGCACCGGCTGTTTCCTGCTCATGAATACCGGCCCCAAACCGGTGCACTCCCAGCACGGCATGTTGACCACCGTCGCGTACAAGTTCGCGGGCCAGCCCGCCGTGTACGCGCTCGAAGGCAGCGTGGCCATCACCGGCGCCCTCGTACAGTGGGTCCGCGACAACTTCGGGCTCATCGAAAAAAGCAGCGATATCGAGGTGCTGGCGCGCACCGTGAAGGATAACGGCGGCGTCTATTTCGTGCCCGCCTTCAGCGGCCTCTACGCCCCCTATTGGAAGGATAATGCGCGCGGCGTCATCGTCGGCCTCACGCGCTACACCAACAAAGGGCACCTGGCGCGCGCCGTCCTCGAAGCCACAGCCTTTCAGACGCTCGAGGTGGTGGAGGCCATGGAAAAGGACTCCGGCATCCTACTCGACGTTTTGCGCACCGATGGCGGCATGGTGTCCAACGATCTGCTCATGCAGTTCCAGGCCGACATTCTGGATCGGCCGGTAGTGCGCCCCGCCGTGCAGGAAACTACCGCCTTGGGCGCCGCCTACGCCGCCGGTCTCGCGGTCGGATTTTTCAAGGATACCGGCGATCTGCGCGCCCGCTGGAGCGTCGATCATACTTGGAAGCCGCAAATGGAATCGGCCCGGCGCCAGGAATTGTACGCGTTTTGGAAGAAGGCCGTCACCCGGTCGTTCGACTGGCTGTAACTACAGGTGTAACTACACACGAGGAGCCAATGGCATCCAAATTCTTTGGTGAGTTCATGGGGACGATGATCCTCATTCTGATGGGCAACGGGGCCGTGGCCAACATGCTCCTGAAGCGCAGCAAAGCTGAGGGCGCCGGATGGCTCGCGATCACCGCCGGATGGGCCTTCGCCGTGATGACGGGCGTGTTCACCGCCATCGCCTGCGGCAGTCCCGACGCCCACCTCAACCCGGCCGTCACGCTGGGGGTCGCCGTGAAGACCGGCGATTTCTCGAATCTCGCGCCCTTCGTCGTCGCGCAATTGCTCGGCGCCATGGCCGGCGCCGTGTTGGTCTGGCTGAATTTCCTGCCCCATTGGGAGGTCACGCCAGATCCCGACACGAAATTCGCCTGCTTCGGCACTTCGCCCGCCATCGACAGCCGCGGCTCCAACCTGGTCACCGAAGCCCTCGGTGCGTTCGTTCTGATCCTGGTGGTGTCGGCCATGGGCTCCAAGGCCACCGGTACGCTGCCACCGGGCCTCGGACCCTACCTGGTCGGCATGTTGGTGTGGGCCATCGGTATCTCGCTCGGCGGCACCACCGGCTACGCCATCAACCCCGCCCGCGATCTGGGCCCGCGCATCATGCACGCCATTCTCCCGATTGCAAAAAAAGGCGCCACCAACTGGAGCTACGCCCCCGTCCCCGTCATCGGCCCCTTCGTCGGCGGAGCAGTGGCCGGCCTGCTCGCCCGGGTCGTCGGCTTCTAAAGTAGGGCAGGCGCTTTCGCCTGCCAACCGCACGCTTTCGTGCCCAAGGTGGGGCAGGCGCTGCCGCCTGCCACCCCCCCAACCGCACCGTTGGCTTCTAGCCCAAGGTGGGGCAGGCGCTTTCGCCTGCCAACCGTGCGCTGGACCAGCGCCACTCGCATGGACTTGCTGCCAGCCCCGCGCTCACCGGATTGTAAACCTGCTCGATGATGTCGGCAAGACCCTCAAACCCAGGGTCCGCTGCATCCTCCAGTTGCAGAACCGCGGCGCGGGCAATCCCGATGGCGGCCTCTTCACCGCCGATCAGTTTCCCAAGGGCAGCGCCGAACCCGCCGGCGCCGGCATCCCTTCGCGCGGCGTAATCGAAGTCAAGTCCACTTCCGAGGACGCCTGGCTCACCGCCGATGGCCCGCAGGTCACCAAATACTGGGACCGCTACAACCAGGTCCTGGTCACCAACTACCGCGATTTCGTCCTGGTGGGCCGAGACCCTGAAGGCCGTCAGATCAAGCTCGAAACCTACTGCCTGGCGCACACTGAAGACGAGTTCTGGTCCGATGCCCGCCACCCCGCCAAAAAAGCCGCCGTCGTCGGCGAGAGCTTCAATACTGCGATGCGCTCGGCGTGGAACCGGCCCAAGTCTTCTTCAACGCGCTTGCCGCGATGCACGCACCGGCCTACGCTCGCGAGAACTCCGGCGCATTGCGCCAGGACTGGCCCCGCATTCCGCTCCCGGCCAGCGCACCCGTGCTCCAAGCCTCCGCCGCACTCGGACGGCAAGTCGCCGCGCTGCTCGATATCGAACAGGACGTACCCGGCGTCACCGTATCGCCCATCGGTCCCCCACTGCGCGTCATCGGCGTGCTCACCGCCGTCTCCGGCCAACTCAATCCCGATGACGGCGATCTCGATCTCACCGCCGGGTGGGGACATGGCGGCAAAGGCGGCGTCACCATGCCCGGCAAAGGTAAGGCCGTTTTGCGGCCCGGCGAATCCGCCTACGATGTCTATCTCAACCCCAAAGCCTTTTGGAGTAACATTCCGTCCGCCGTCTGGGAGTACACCCTCGGCGGATATCAGGTGATCAAGAAGTGGCTCAGCTACCGCGAAAAGGCCTTGCTGGGCCGCGGCCTCACCAACAAGGAAGCCCGCCACGTCACCGATATGGCGCGCCGTATCGCGGCCCTCCTACTCATGGGTCCCGCCCTCGACGCCAATTACGAAACCGTCAAATGCGACGCCCGGCAGCAAGCCATTGCGCCGCTCTCTGCACCGCCGTCAGCCAAGCTTTAGCTTGCCCACCGCAACACACCCCATCCGGGACCCGCCACGCCGGCCGCCACCGAACTGCTCAAGCTCCTGCCGCTCTGTCAGACCCCGCGGGCCCGCTCAACGCTGGCCGACGCCCGCGTCAGCGTCCAATTCCGCCGCCTCCCCAGAGGCGTCCGGGTGATCTTCCCGTTTGCGTCACAACGCCCCCGGCCCCTCTTGTGGGGTAGGCGCTTTCGCCTGCCAACCAATTCTTGCCTCCCGCCGGCTTCCCCAATCCGGTCAAGACCCCACCTGCCCACTCCCTGTTCCCACTCCCCCGTAGGGTGTCTGATACCATTGAATCACCACCCTTGATCGACACTGTTCCAGACATCCTGGCCCGTATTGTAAAGAGGGCCTTTTATTGTCTTCCCTCCTCGTAACTCACTGAGTCCACAAGGAGCATGAGTTTAAGACGCGCCTGGAGTTTGCGGGGCAGTTGCGAGACACGGGGCATTTTGCGGGAATTGTGCGGGATGAAACTGCCTCCTAAAGCGTTAGGAGTCTCGGGCACAAGAAAAGACCCCGCCACCACGTTTCTGGTGCCAGGGCTCGGAAGGAACGTTGATTCAGCGAACCTCGGGGACGCCGCGGATGGCGGGCTCGCTCTGGCACACTGCGAAAGGTCTTCCTAGACCGGGTCCGTGTGAAGATAAGCCGACTTCGGGCATGATGCAGTTTCTGGGTTGCGGGCCCGGGGTCCGTTGATATCCCGCTCAGGCTCCCTGATCCACTGCCTGCCCTTGCTGGCTAGGCGCCCCCCAGCAGACGAACCTACGCAGGCTGGACTCCCGGACTATCGGCACGATCAGCCGGCCTGGATCCATCGGCGGTTGGCATACTTTATCATCGCCAATTCCGTTTTGGGATTCACACCATAGACGCGCCGAACGCCCCAGGGGTGGCGTGTCACTGGGGGAATCTCACGGACGGCCTCCCAAGCTTCCCATAAGGACTTCGGGGGCGTCGGTCAGCAATTATGCGGCCCGGCTCCGAACAGGGATGCGTGGGAATTGGCTTGGTGTTAAGTGTATCGAGCGAATGTTGACCCCCTTGAAGCTCGTTTGGGACCGCGTCGAAGCGGCCCGAGGCGATTCACCGATCGCGGTTTGCCGGAACTTGATGGTCTTCGGCGAGGCACTCCTGAAAACGGTAACTGCCGGAATGATTGCCGCTGTTGATGATGATAAGGATCGCCACCGCTATAGCCTCTGTCATCGACTGATTCGGGCCAACGGCCTTGGCGAATGGGACGACGTGTTAGCCAATGTCGTCTCCGGGCCGGCCCTCCAGCACCTGCGCCCTGGTGCACTCGAAGCACAGCAGGAATTCACAGCAAGGCACGGGAAATCATCGTATTTGCATGACGCGACCATCTTACTCCAGGGGTGTCTTGAGCGTGTAATGCCCGGAGCAGAGAAGGTGCCATCAAAGATCGAAGGCCGCCTCTGGTACTCGAAGTTCGCGGCCCTGCGCAATAAGGAACGTGCCCATGGGGCTACGACCGACGAAGTGCTACGCGAGATCGCGCCGGATCTTGAGAAATCCCTTCGTCTCGTGGCCGACAATACTACCGTCCTCAAGCGCCCATGGGCGTTCTTGAGGCGAAACTTATCAGGCAAGTACAACGTTGTTCCGCTCGGTGATCAATCCTCGACCTTCGAAAGACTCAAAGGCGACCGAAGTAGTAGCCTTGCCGACGGAGTCTATGTGGACTACGGTTGTGCGTGTTTTGTTGAACTGATCGATTCCACTGTTGACATCGTCGAGTTTCAGTACCCAAATGGGGGGTTTCGGGTCACCGCATCAGAGTGGATCTCATACATTTCCGGTGCTAGAAGAGCCGTTGGCGCGACGACCTACCTTATTCCGGCATCCGCGCTGCCGCCCAGTGAGACGCAAGGATACAAAGACCTCCGGTTGATCGGCGGCTGTCTCGCGAATCTACCTCCGAAGACTTCAGATTACGTCAAACGAGACGAGTTGGAAACGGACCTTCGTACCGCACTAATGAATGATCGTCATCCGGTAGTCACACTGGTTGGGCGCGGAGGGATCGGAAAGACGTCGCTGGCGCTCGAAGTCCTACACCAGGTGGCCGACGAAGTTGGTGCGGCAAGTGATAGGCGTTTCCTCATCATGGTCTGGCTCAGCGCGCGCGACATAGATCTGTTGCCGGATGGCCCTAAGATCGTTCGCCCCGGAGTATTGAGTATTGGCGATATTGCAAAGCAAGTTTCAAGCCTCTTGGAGCCATGGGGTTTAGTAGATCCGGCGCTGGGTTCAGAAGCCATAGTCGCCCAACTCCTCCACCACAGCGAGCAGGGACCAATTCTGTTCGTCTTCGATAATTTCGAAACGGTTCGACAGCCGGTGGATGTCTACAACTGGATCGACACAAACGTTCGGTCGCCAAACAAAGTGCTCATCACGACCAGACACAGCGACTTTCGGGGCGACTATGAGGTTGAGGTCCTCGGGATGACCGAAGGACAGTGTCATGCGCTGACCGACACCGCCGCAACCGCAATAGGGATGAGAGCCTTCGTGACCCCTGAGTTTAGGCGCGCGGTCTACCATGAATCCGAAGGCCACCCGTACGTCGTCAAGGTGCTCGTTGGGGAGGCCGCCGAGCAGAACGGATTCTCTCGCGTAGAGCGAATTGTCGCAACGCGAGACGATATCCTCAACGCACTGTTTGAACGCACGTACGCTCGACTACCGCCAGCGGCAAGACGCGTGTTTCTTACCCTGGGCAATTGGAAATCACTGGTGCCTGTTGTCGCATTACAGGCAGCCCTGCTGCGGCCGTGTAACGAAGACCGGATCGACGTTCGCGCGGCGATAGAGGAATTGCGAAAGGTGTCGTTCATTGACAGTTACTACGAATCCGCTAAGGACCGCCCTGCTTTCGTGAGTGTACCGCTAGCCGCATCGGAGTTCTGCCGGAAGAAGCTTTTGACGGCAGACGGCCGCCTTCAGATAGAAGATGATACGCGCTTTTTGCACCGATTTGGTGCAATGCAACCGGTAGATCTGAAGCATGGCCTCGCGCCGCGCGTGAAGCGATTCTTTGCGGCGGTGTCCGATAGTTTGACTAGGAAGACCTCAGAGTTCGAGGAGGAGTACCCAATTCTCGAATTGATCGCCCGCCAACATCCACCTGCATGGTTGCTTCTGGCACACTTGATAGAAGAGGCAGGAGCCGACCAATCGGGCGAGCGGACTCTCGAGGTCTTGAATCGCTACCTGGAGACCGGTCCCGTGGACGACGAACAGCGAAAGACCTGGGAACTGATAGCAAGGATATATCGTCGTCGGGGTGATTGGCTCGGGTACATCGATTCGACAGTTCGTATCGCCGAGTTGCGTGACGCTGACATCATTACCGTGAGCGGAGCGGCAAATACTCTAAACTCTGTCAAGACTGAACTGGGCCCCACGCAAAAACGCGATTTTGTAAGACGTCTAATAGCGGCGATGGGGCAGAAACTTATCGACGGCGACGCAACAGATTGTTCGCGGCTGGCGTGGTTATACTTGCAGGACGGAAACAAACGACAAGCTCGTGAGACAGTTCAGGTAGGTCTCCGCCTCGATCCGGAGAATGAATTCTGCCTGAATCTCATGCGGAAAGTGGAGTAGTCCCTGAGGGACGACTTCTAATAGGGTGTCCGCGAGTAGCATGCACTTCCCGAAGAATTGTACAGGAAGGCGCGGCCCGCACAGGTCCCACGAACGCTCCGACTCGCCGGACGGAGTGGTCTCCTCGGCGGCATGGTCGTTTGTAGAAGTGCAGCAGGTCCAGGGGTCCAGGACTCTCCCGGGAACGGCCTTCAGGGAGATCACTCCAATTGTGTCCACGTCAGTTGGACGCTCTACCCCGAGGAGTGGACCTTCGGGCCCGGTAAGGCACGTCGTCGCTGGTGTCATCCGCTACAATGAACTCTGCCCGGCCGCCAGACTGGGTGCCGACAGCAGCGCTTTCAAATGCCTCTGACCGTTTTCGACTGCAAAGGAATCCCAGCTTCCCGGCGCCCCCAGATCGAGGGGGCCGTGGTTGCAGCCGGCCGGAACCTGTCCCAGCCCTTGCCGCGGATCTCCCTCGGGGTGCAGTGCGTGTGATGATCACCGGGCCGCAGGGATTCGACCGGACCGCGACCTCGAACTCGGGGAGGACGCGGCGGAAGGATCGCCTCTCCTTAAGTAAGTACGCTTTGGGTCTGTCCGCAACCTATGCCCCGTACTTTCGTTCCGCGGGAAACTCCTGGATCTTGCGTGCTGCTGCCCGCCGGGCGACACTTGGGACATGGAGACCTATCAAACAGATTACGGCGTGTGGCGCTGG
>JANYAH010000194.1 GCA_025361425.1 Candidatus Solibacter sp.
AGGTAGTGGCGCTGCATGGCCGGCGAGATCTTGTCGTACGGCTGGGTGACAAGGTTTTTTAAAGGTCCCGCCTGCGCAGCATAGCGGTAGGGTTGGAAAGCGAATATGTTAGCCAAGAACCATTATAAATGTGGCGCGGCACGAATCCGGACTTGGCCGGCGAAAGCGCCTGACGGAAGCGCCTGCCCCACCTTACCTGTTCTGTCCCACCGCCGGGACCATATCCGGTTCGCGCGTCACGATGCCGTTCTTGGCCTCGCCGATATCCACGTTCTGAACCTCGAGCGTTCGCCCGAGGACGTTGTCGAGCGCGTTGCGCGCCTTCAAGTACTGGCTGCGCGCTTCCACTTCGGCCAGCCCGCGCGTGGTCGTGTCGCGCTGCACAATCACCACATTCAGGATGCTCGACGTGCCCAACTCGTATTTCCGCCGTTCCCCGGCCAACGCCTGCTCCTGAAGTTTGCGAGCCTGCACGGCAGTTTCGTAAACGGCGCGCGCCTGACGCAACGCGATCTGTGCGTTGATCACGTTCAGCTTGATATTGTTCTGCAATTGTTTGTCCTGAATCTGCGACTGGCGGTAGTTCAGCTCGTCGGTGATCAGGTCGGCCTGATTGGCGCGATTGCGAATCGGAATGTTGAGATTGAAACCGGCGCTGTAGTTGGGGAAATTGCGGTTCAATAATTGACTCAAGAATGATCCGTAACCTCCTAGGAAAAAAGCATTCACATCGTTCGCTGTGCGCTGCCGGTAACCTACGATCTGGCCGCCCGAGGTGATCGGCACCGGCAGGCTGTTGACGTTGCCGGAGAGGCCGCTGTTGGAGAGGTTGGCAAAGACGCTCAGCGAGGGCAGCAGGTTGTTCCGGGTCCCCAACATGTTGATGCGCGCATCTTCCAGGCTGATCTGGCTCTGTTCGATTTCCGGACGCTTCTGGAACGCCTCGCTGACCATGTCCTGGGTCGGTTGGATGGCATCCTGCGTGGGCATGTCGAAGTGGTCCGTGGGGGTGATGCGCGCGCTGATCACCGCCGCATTGTTGAAGCCGCCCCGCGTCAGCACGCTCTTGAGGATCATTTCCTGCTGCAATACCTGGGTTTCCGCGGTCACCACATCCTGCTGGCTGCTCTTCCATTCGGCTTCGGCCTGGATGATGTCGATCTCCGCCAGCGCGCCCAGTTCGGCGCGCCGCTTGTTGTCGGTATAAAGCTGCTGGTTGAGACCCATCGTCTGCTGCTTTACCTTCAAGCTGTCGTTGAAACTCACCAGGTCCCAATACAGGTTAACCACATTATTCACAGTGGAGATCACCTGTTGCTTAAAAGTAAGGTCGGAGATGTGCAACTGGTTCTTAGCGATCCGGATGGCGCGGTTGTTGACCTTGAGGCCAAAGCCGTTGAGCAGGTTCTGCGTGATGGAGAAGCTCAGGCTGCCCTGGTCCACCGGGTTGAAATCGCTGTTGGGCGAATTCTGCTTATAACCCAACGTGTTGCCCATGCCAAGCGAGACGCTGGTGCCGGTGAGGAAGCCTTGCTGGACGCCGAAATTCGCATTCTTAAAGGAGGTCACCAGGAAGTTGGTGCCGGTGGTAAACGTGCTGGTCAAAGGCGAGGTCTGGTGTTGGAATTGAGCGTTGACGAACACCGTGGGGTCCAGGTTGGGGATGGCGGAACCGGCCAACTGGACGCTGAGGCCGCTGAGCACGCCACCCGTGCTGCCGCTGCCGGAACCGCCGCCCGTGGAACCCAGCGAATTGGCACCCGCCAGCACGCCCAGGGAGGCCGACGACGGCCCGGAGGAAATGCTGTTGTTCACGTTGCGTAGCAGCGCGCCCGCGCTGGCGCGCTGAAAATTGGATTGCTGAAGCTTAGGATTGATGCGCGCCCCCTCGAGGTCCAGGTTGTTCTCCAGCGCCAGCGCGATGGCATCCCGCAGGGACAGATAGATGCTGCCGGCGCGGATCAGGCGCTCAATCCGCGCCGAATCCTCGAAGCTGATCTTGGCCACCGTGGTCGGCTGGTAGTTCTTGGTAAGGCGATAAAAGAAGCCCTTGCCCGAACTGCCCATGATTTCCGGCGTCTGGGCAAACACCGGCAGCGACATCGTGCCGCAAAGCATGACCGAGAGCATCGACTTAAATCGCGACATAGATTAAATGAGACCTCAAGCCACTATTATGGCGTCTTGTACCCTTATACGTATGAGAAGACGCGCAAGTTCGCCAATTCTTAGCGACGAAACCGGCGCAGCGGTAGAGTAGTCTACAGTGATATGCGCAAGTACCTCCTGGCACTCGCGATTCTGGCCTGCGCCGCCTGGGCGGCAAACCTTAGGCTGTACATGAAGGATGGCAGCTATCAGATTGTCCGCGAATATCAGGTGCAGCCTGACCGGGTGCATTTTTACAGTGTGGAACGGAGCGGCTGGGAGGATGTCCCGCTGGATCTGGTGGACCTGAAACGCACCGCCAGCGAGGCCGCCGAGCGCCAGGCCAAGTTGGAGGAAGACACCAAGGCGATGGCCCAGGAGGAAAAGGCCGAGCGCGATCTGGAAAAGGAGATGCGGCGCATCCCGCAGGACCCCGGCGCCTACTGGATGCTGGGCAACGAAGTGCAAGTGCTGAAGCTGGCCGAATCCACGGTCCACACCAACAAGGGCCGGGCGATTTTGAAGAAGCTCTCGCCGCTGCCGGTGATCACCGGAAAAGCCACGCTGGAGATCCAGGGGGCGCATTCCCTCAACGTGTTCACCAACCCCGAGCAGGAGTTCTACCTCCAACTCTCCGAGCCGCAACGTTTCGGCATCGCCAAACTAACCACCAAGGGCGCGGTGCGCATCGTGGAGAACGTGACCACGATACCGGTGATCAACGAAATCGTCCAGGAGCCGACCATGGTGGAGATCCTGAAAAAGGAACTGGATAGCGGCCTTTACAAAATCTGGCCCAAGGAAAAGCTGGAGCCCGGCGAGTATGCGGTGGTGGAATATAGCGAAAGCAAGCTGAATATGCAGGTCTGGGATTTCGGCATCAAGGCTAAGTGATCGCACGCTGAGAGAGATATCGTTAAATGCCAGGAGACGCACCCGAAAGCCTCTCCCGTCCGGCCCGGCGGGCAATCTTGCCCGCAGCCGCCTTTCACGCGGCTTTTCGGACCCAGGGCGCCCCTACGTGCTCCGCAAGCGCCGGCTGAAGGCCGGCTGCCGCCTGCGTGGGCTGCCTTACGGTCAAGTGCATACTCGCTCTTCTGCTTGCCGCACACCACTAAGCTGCCACCTACTTCAACCGCAAGCTGTTGGTCACTACCGTGACGCTGGATAGCGCCATGGCCGCCGATGCCAGCATGGGCGAGAGCAGCCCCAGGGCCGCCACCGGAATCCCGATGACGTTGTAGGCGAATGCCCAGAAGAGATTCTGCCGGATGATCCGCATGGTCCGCCGCGAAAGCTCCAGGGCCTCCACCACGCCGAGCAGATTGTCGCGCATCAGGGTCACACCGCCGGCTTCCATGGCGACATCCGTGCCGCTGCCCATCGCGATCCCCAGATCCGCCTGCGCCAGGGCGGGCGCGTCGTTGACGCCATCGCCCACCATCGCCACGCGGCGTCCGGCGGCCTGTAGTTTACGGATCTCCGCTACTTTGCCCGCGGGCAGCACCTCGGCCAGCACGCGATCGATTCCCGCCTCGCGCGCCACCGCTTCGGCCGTCGCGGCGCGGTCGCCGGTGATCATCCAGACTTCGATTCCCATGGCGCGCAAATGGCGTACCGCCTCCGCCGCCTCCGGCTTAATAGTGTCCGCAATCTCGATGCTGCCCGCCGCCGCGCCATCGATGGTCACGGTGGCGCCCGGCCGCCCCACCAGCACTTCGTGCCCCGCCACGCGCGCCCGAACTCCGTGGCCTACCTGGGCGGAGAACTCCTCCGCCGGGTCCAGCGCCAACCCCCGCTCGCGCGCCGCTTCCACGATGGCCTTGCCCAGCGGATGTTCCGAATAGCGTTCCGCCGATGCCGCCAGGCGTAGCACTTCGTCCTCCGGGAACGCGCCCTGCGCCGTCACGCGCGTCACGCGAGGCTTGCCGGTGGTGACGGTGCCTGTCTTATCCAGCACGACGGTGTCGATCTTGTGCGCCATCTCTAGCGCCTCGCCGCCCTTGATCAGGATGCCGCGTTCGGCGCCGCGGCCCGTGCCCACCATGATCGCGGTCGGCGTGGCCAAGCCGAGCGCGCAGGGGCAGGCGATGATCAGCACCGCCACCGCGTTCACCATAGCCACGCCGAACGGCGCGAAGAACAGCCACGCGCCGAAGGTCACAAACGCCAGCACCAGCACGGTGACGGTGAAATATCCGCTGACCACGTCGGCCAGTCGGGCCACCGGCGCGCGCGAGCCCTGCGCCTGCTTCACCAATTCCACCATTTGCTGCAAGACCGTGCCGCGTCCCACCTTGGTGGCCCGGTAGCGGAACGCGCCCGCGCGATTGATGGTCCCGGCGAACACCGTGGCGCCCGCGCGCTTGTCCACCGGCATGCTCTCGCCGGTGAGCAGCGATTCGTCCACCGCCGATTCGCCCTCCGTCACTTCCCCGTCCACTGGAATGCGCTCGCCCGGGCGCACCACCACGATGTCGCCCACGTGCACTTGCTCCACGGGGGTCTCCACCTCCACACCGGCAGAGAGCACGCGCGCCACCGGCGGTTGCAGATCCATCAGCTTGCGGATGGCCTCGCCGGCTTTGCCGCGCGCCCGCGCCTCCAGCGTCCGGCCAAGAAGAATCAGCGCAATGATTACGGCGGCAGCCTCGTAGTAAACGTCGTGCCGCCCGCGCACTGTCTCCACCAGCGAATAGAGGAAGGCCGCGCCGGTGCCAAGCGCGATCAGGGAGTTCATGTTGGCCGCGCCGTGGCGTAGCGCGCTCCACGCCGCCAGATAGAACGGCGCGCCCGCGTACAGAATCACCGGAAGCGTGAGCGCCAGTTGAATCCACGGCGAGTAGGGGACTTGCAGCATGCCGTGAGACATGCCGAGAACCAGCACCGGCACCGCGAAGATGGTTGCGACAATGAGACGCCGCCGGTACCCCTCCTCCGCCGCGTCAGGCGGCGCTTCCTTCTCCGGCACCCCGTACCCCAGTCCCTCGATCGCGCTCACGAAATCGCGCACCTGCACGATGGCGGGGTCGAACTCCACGGTCGCCGTATTGGTGGCCAGATTCACATTGGCGCGATCCACCCCCGGAGTACTCGCCAAGGTCCGCTCGATGCTCCGCGCGCAGGAGGCACACGTCATTCCGGAGACCGGCAGATCCACGCGTTCCGGTGCCGTCGTTTTCATGCCGGCACTTCGAAACCGAGTTGCCGAACCGCGTTTGCCAGGGCCTCCGGCTTGACCACATCCGCGTCGTATTCCACGGTCGCTTTGGCATTGAGCAGGTCTACCGTCGCCTTGGTCACGCCGGGTGTCGCGGAGAGCTTCCTCTCCACGCTCCCCGCGCAATTGCCGCAAGTCATTCCGTTGACGTTCATTTTCAAAGTTTGTGCTGCCATATTTATATGATGCGCCATGCGGCATACTGGCTTAGAGGCAATTCTTGGTTTTTTCCGATCTACTGTTGGCGCGACGTATTGAAGCAGCCGAAGCGGCCAACGCGCGCGGCTGCACCGCCATCCATCCGGAAGCCGCCACGCTCGATGTAGCCGGCGGCTGCGCCGTGTTTGTCGGCGCCGGGTCGCCCCTCAGCCACGCGGTGGGCATAGGGCTCAGCGGCCCGGTCACCGAGCCGCAGATCGATTTGCTGGAGGCGTTCTTCCGCAGCCGTGGCGGCAAGGTCTCCGTTGACCTCTGCCCGCTGGCCGACCCCGGGATTCTCGCCACCCTTGGCGACCGCGGGTACCGTGTCACGGAATTCAACAACGTGCTGGTGAAACGGCTGGCCGGCACGCCGATTGTGCTCACGCCGCGGGTGCGCCGCGCCCTCCCCGACGAGACCGACAAGTGGAGCCACACGGTTGGCCGCGGCTTCTTCGACGAGCACGAGCTAACCACCGAAGAGATGGACGTCGGCCGCGCCATCTGTGCCATGCCCGGCGCCCTGTGTTATCTGGCAGTGACCGGGAGCGGAGAACTGGCCGCTGGCGCCGCCGCCGCCGCCTACCACGGGCTCGTCACGCTCTTTGCGGACAGCACGATTGCGCGTCACCGCCGCGGCGGTCTGCACCGCGAACTCATCGCCGCGCGCCTTAATGAAGGGCTCGCCCAAGGCTGCGATCTGGCCACCGCCGCCACTCTCCCCGGCAGCGGCTCCCAGCGCAACTATGAACGCATGGGCTTCGCCGTAGTCTACACGCGCATCACCCTGGTGGCCTGAAGCGGCGCTAACTCCGCGTCGTGAAGTTTGTCGCACATTTTTGTGAGATTTCGCAACCGTCGTCCCCACTCCGGTATTTACGACATTATCATTCGAGTGGCTGGATCACTGGGTTGCTGCGTTCCTGGTGCCGGTCGCGGTATGGATCGTGATCAGCGGGCTGGATGACCTGTTTATTACCCTGGTCGGGTTTGCGACCTGTCGCCTCCGCTTCCCTTGGCCCTCGCCCGCCACCGTGCGCCGTGCCGCCCAGCGTCCCATCGCGGTCTTCGTGCCGCTGTGGAGCGAGCACTCTGTCATCGGCCGCATGCTGGAGCACAATCTGGCGGCTATCCAGTACCGGAATTACCACTTCTTCGTCGGCGTCTACCCCAACGACATCCCCACCATCCGCGCCGTCGCCGAGCAGGCGCGCCGCCACCCGCGAGTCCACATCGCCACCTGCCCGCATGACGGACCCACATCCAAGGGCGATTGCCTCAACTGGATCTACCAGCGCATGAAAGATCACGAGGCGCGGCACAATATGCGCTTCCGCATCGTGGTCATGCACGACGCCGAAGATCTGATCCACCCCGAGTCCCTCCGGCTGATCAACTGGTTCTCGCGGCGCTACGCCATGGTGCAGGTGCCCGTGCTGCCGCTGCCCACCGCCCTTGGCGAATGGACCCACGGCCTGTATTGCGACGAATTCGCCGAATATCAGCAGAAGGATATTCCCGTCCGCCAGCATTTGGGGGGCTTCCTGCCCTCCAATGGAGTAGGCACAGGCTTCGACCGGGCAGCCCTCGAACGCCTCGCTGCCACCCGCTACGGCCGTCCCTTCGACCCCGCCTGCCTCACCGAGGATTACGAAACCGGCTACCTTCTTCACGCGCTCGGCTACCGCCAGCTCTTCCTCCCCGTCCGCACCGGGGCCGCCGGCCCCATGGCCACCCGCGAGTACTTCCCGCGCCGCTTCCGCCCCGCCATTTCCCAGCGCACGCGATGGGTCACCGGGATCGCGCTGCAAAGCTGGCAGCGCCACGGCTGGCGCGCCCCCTGGCCCCAGCTCTACTGGTTCTGGCGCGACCGCAAGGGACTCGTGGGAAACCTTCTCTCCCCGGTGGCCAACCTGGTCTTCGTGTACGGCACGGCCAGTTACCTGGCCAGCCTCGGGCAATCCGCACCCTGGCATTTCGGCAGCCACATCCCAACCTGGATTTCGGACACCTGCCAACTCACCTTCGGCATCGCGCTGCTACAGGCCGCCGTGCGCGCCCATTCCGGCGCGCGCATCTACGGTTGGCGCTTCGCCACAGCCGTACCCATCCGCATGTTCTGGGGGAACCTGGTAAATTTTGCCGCTACCGCCACCGCGTTATGGCAGTTTTGGAGTGCGCACACCCAGGGCCGGGGATTGGCTTGGCACAAGACGGACCACATTTACCCGGTGGCGCAGCCTGAGCTGGCTAACGCGGTTGGGTTTCATCCGCTGGCGGATGCTCCCGCAAACGCCGCAGTAGGGGAATTTTACTGATCATCCTGCCCAGCCGGCCTTCCCTTGCTGGTTCGGCCCCGGCCACCGCCTGCGGTGCTGTCGCGTCAGGTGGCACGGCCTCAGGTGCTGCCGCCTCAGGTTCAAGCAGCGGCGCCGGCCGCGTCTGAGTCACCACGATTTCCGGCGCGACATGCTCGAACGGTGAAGGCCGCGCCTGTTCCACCGTGGCGCGCGCCGGTCCCGCGTGTCGCCGCACGTTCCGGTTTTCCGGCATCCCGAAGGTAGCCGAATCGCTGCTGCTCTGGGTACCGCAATAAACCTCCAGGCGGAAGGTAACCCGTTCCGACTCTGGCCAGTACATGACCGTGGAGGTATCCAGTTGCCGGCCGGTCAACTCCAGTTGGCTCTGGAGCGGACCGTCCCGTATGTACAGCCTTGCATGGTCGGCATTGCGGATCGGCCGGGAAACGCGGTCCCATTGCACACGCAGTCCCTCGCCCTCAGCGTCGGCGTGTAAGCGGATCTTTTCTGGGATCGCCTGCGGCCGCACGGCTATCGGGTGACGCCACATCAGTACCGCATCAGTCACTGCAATCGCCAGCACTCCGCCGAGTGCCGCCTGAAGAACCCATCGCGGTATGCGCCAAGCCAGCATCGCATTGCCTACTGCATCTGCCCTGCCTATGTCTACTTCCGCACCTTCACACCAGCGGGAGTACGACCGCGTCCAGCTCCTCGTCGGTCCACGTATCCAGCTTCACATCTCGGTGCGCCGTCCAGCGCTCGGTGTGCGACACGCTCTCGCCGGGCGCGAGTCTGGTCAAGGGGCCCAGCGTCTCCAGTTCCAGGATCTCCGCGTTGCTGAAGATTTCGAACGTGCAGCCGAAATCCGGGTAGGCTGCCGGAGCGGCGACCGCCTTATAGCGCTTCACGAACAGTTCGCCGTTGAGCAGATACGCGCCCCATGTGTGCTGGTTGTAAGTGCCCAGCTTTTGCGGGTTTGCGTTGCTCGGATCCTGGCGCAGCACCAGGTACTTGCGCGAGAGCCGCCAGCGCGGATCGTCGAGATGGGTGAACGCCCACATCACCAGCGGGTTGGTGGGTTCCAGCATTTCCGGGTGGGTGCCGCGCGGCGGGAACCCGTGGATGCCCGTGCCGCCCTGGGCGAACATAGTCAGAATCCAGGGCGCTAGATGGTAGGGCTCGGCGCCGGCGTTGCGCACCTCGTGGATCAATTCCACCGCCGTACCCGTGGCCGCCATTTTGACCGTGATCTTCTTCTCCATCCCGGTGAGCGCTTCCAC
>JANYAH010000207.1 GCA_025361425.1 Candidatus Solibacter sp.
TACATTTTAGTAATCGCCACGTCCACATCGAACTTTCTGGACGTGACGGGGTCGTCGAACGACGCTACTACCGTCGGTTTTCCCGGCACCACCGTCGTGTCCAGATTCAGACGGATCTGCGAGATGGTGGGAGCAGGGGCCGCGTTTGCGCCTTTTTCCGGCATCACCGCCGTGCTGATATCCAGATCCGCGTGCATCGCGAACTTCGATCCGGCTTCGGCGACCACGCAATCGATATTCACCCCGACGTCGATGAAGGTGAACTGGGCATTCCCGCCCACACCGCCCGTTCCACCGCTTATAACCGGCACCCGGTTGCCCACCTTGAACGCGGTCTTCTGCGCGCGGTTCACCAGCAGCGAGTACTTCCGTCCGGCCTTCCCGCCCGCATCGCCGCTGTCGCGAATCGTGAAGTCCACCTTGTAGGTCGAGTTCTCTCTGCTGTCCTGCGCATGCAGTGCCAATCCCGGGCCCAATAGGGCCGCGGCCATCATCCACGCTGAAATTCCCATTTCGTATGAACCTCCCGCAGACATGACGAATCCCCGCGGCGCGGCGTGGAGGGTTATCGTATACGGGAGTGTACCCATGAGACTACCCCGCGCGATTGCGCTTGCCATCCTCGCCGCAGCCCTGGCGCTGTCCCAGACCAAACAGGCTATGGACGAGGAGTACGCCCGCCTAGTCAAGGAATGGACCACGGCCCCAGAATTCATGAGCCCGCTGGTGGACCACCTCCCCAAGGCGCCGGGCGTGCCGACCACCAAGGACGTGCTGGGCTACTACGCCGGCGCTCCAAAGAAACTCACCCGGGTCGCCGATCTTGGCAAGTATTACCGCGCGCTCGCCGCCGCGTCCAAGCGCGTCAAGTTACTGACTATCGGCGCCACCGATGAAGGCCGTGAATGTGTGGTGGTGGCCATCGCCGACGAAGAGACCATTCGCAATCTGGATACCTACAAGGGATATCTCGCCAAGCTAGCCGATCCGCGCGGCCTCTCCGCCGATCAGGCCAAACAAATCATCGCCCAGGCCAAGCCCATCTACATGCTCACCGGCGGACTGCACTCTGCCGAGACCGGTCCGCCGGAGATGCTGATGGAGCTGGCCTACCGGCTGGTTGCCGAGGAGAGTCCGCTCTACGATTCCATCCGCAAGAACGTGATCGTCATGCTTTCCGCCGTCGCCGAACCGGATGGGCGGGACCGCTACGTCGATTGGTATTACAAGTACAAGTTAGGCGAAGAAAGCGAGACCGATCGCACCCCCGGCCCTCCCTACTGGGGCAAATACATCTTCCACGACAACAACCGCGATATCAATTACTCGCAGGTGACTACGTCCAACTGGTTGAAGTTCTACCTGGAATGGCATCCGCCGATCATGCACGACCTGCACGAGTCGCAGCCGCTGCTCTACACCTTTAGCGGGCAATCGCCGCAGAACCCCACTCTCGACCCCATCCTTTACGCCGAAATGCCCATCTTCGCCAATTTCGAAATGACCAAGATGATCAGCTACGGCATGCCCGGCGTCTGGACCCACGCCTTCGTCGACATGTGGTCGCCGGGCTATCTCGGCTTCATGAGTTCCAACCACAACGGCATGCTCCGCATGTATGAGACCTTCGGCAACGGTGGCGCCAACACCATGCGCCGCACGATCGGCGGCGGTCGCGGGGGCGCCGACGGAGTGGCGGAAGCGCCTACCGCGGCTGCACCCGCTGCCGCGACTCCTAATGGCGCCGCCACGGGCGGGCGCGGCGGGCGTGGTGGTTCCGCCGCCGGGGACATGGCGGCCGCAACCCCCGCCGGGCGCGGCGGCGGCATGACCGCGCGCGAATGGTACCGTCCGCTGCCTCCGCCGCGCACCCTCACCTGGAGCATGCGCAATAACACGAACTACATGGAGACCGGAGTCCTCTCCGCCCTGGAACTGACTGCCAGCATCCCCAAAACCGTGCTGGAGAATTTCTACCTCAAGAGCCGCAATTCCGTCGATTCGGGTTCCAAAGACGCGCCCTACGGATACGTCTTCCCCGCCAGCCAGAAGGATCTGACGCGGGTCGCTTTCGTGGTCAACGTGATGCGCAAACAGGGCATCGAAGTGGGCGAGGCCACCGGCGAATTCAAACTCGGAGCGGTCACTTATCCCGCCGGATCGCTGGTGCTGAAGCGCAACCAGCCCTACGGACGCCTGGCCAAAATTCTACTCGAAAAACAGAACCTCCCCGCCGATACGCAGATCACTTATGACGACACCGGATGGAGTATGGGACTGATGTCGCAGGCCAAGATCGACGAGATCAACGATAAGGCCGTGCTGGATGTCCCGGTGAAGAACATCGCCGGCATGTACGAACCTGCCGGCGCAGTCAAGGGTAGCGGCGCCGTCACCGCCATCCTGCACAACGGTTCCAATAATCTCATCACGCTCCGCTACCGCCTCAAGGATCTGCCGTTCGATGCCATTGAGAAGCCCGCCAAGGCCGGCAATGCCGATCTGCCAGCGGGCACCCTACTGGTGGCTTCCAGTCCACGCGTCAAAGCCGAGGTGGAAAAGCTCGGTCTACAGGCGGTCTCTCTCACCACCGCGCCCGATGTCAAAAAGCATCCCGTCGACCTGCCGCGCCTCGCCATGTTTACCACCTGGGGCAGTACGCAGGATCTCGGCTGGGTACGCTACGCGTTCGACAAGTTCGAGATCGATTACGACCTGATTTACAAAGAGCGCATCAAGCAGGGCAACCTGCGCGCCGCCTACGACGTGATCGTGATTCCCAGCCAGGGTGGCCGCGGCGGCGCCAAGGGTCTTATTTTCGATATCGAGCCCCGCCCCGGCAAGAGTTTCGCCTACACCAAGGATCCCGCTTTCCCCACGCTCGGCGCTTACGGCGAGAGCGAGGATATCACGGGTGGCATGGGGCTGCCCGGTGTCGCCGAACTGGACAAATTCGTCAACGCCGGCGGCGTGCTGATCACCCTGGGTGCCGCCAGCTACTTCGCGCCGGAGACTTTCCTCACCAGGACAGTGGATGCCGCCCGCACCACGGCGGCCTTTTACGCCCCCGGGCCCATAGTCGAAGCCGAGATCCTGCTGCCCGAGCATCCCATCTTCTACGGCTATACGGAGCGCGTGGTCCCGGTCCGCTGGGCGGGCGGACCGTTACTGCGCGTTCCTACCGAGGAAGCGCGCCGCAGCGTCCTGATGCGCTTCCCCGGCAATGACAGCAGCATCCTGAGCGGCCTGATGCGCGGCGTGGCCGAAACTCGCGGGCGCCCCGCGATCTTGGATGAACCGGTGGGTAGGGGAAGAGTCGTGATCTTCTCCACCAACCCGGCCTATCGCTGGCAGAATCTGGGTGAGTTCAACATGCTCGCTAACTCGATTCTGCACTTCAACGACTTTCCGAAGTGAGTGGAGAAGCCAAGTCTGCGCAGGGGCGCGGAGCCCCTTGCCACGGACGACGTCCATGGTGGAATGTGTCGTCTACCGCTATTCCTACCAACCGCCCTGGGCAGTAACCCGGGGCGCGTTGGAAAATAGTTCGGAACAACGCCTGGGGCTGCCACTCACAACGCGAATGCGGAAAACAGGAAAGTCGGCCGCCGGGGCCACTTCCTCCGCACCGAGAAGAATACTTTTAGCGCCCTCTGGGCGTCATGAGCAACTTATGCCACGTCTGCCCGAACGTCCGGCAGGTCCGCCACGGGAGGCGTGAACGTGTAAAGCACGTCCGGCGCGACCTTGCGCGAACGGCGACGCTCGCGCAGACCCAGGCGGTGCATGATGCGCCCCGCGTGATCGGGATCGTAGCGCACGCCGAAACGCGCGAAAATCGCATCGGCGAAGCGTGCCGTGGTCCAGCGGCCGGTCTCGAAGCCCGCTGCGCGCGGCCCTGCCTGATACATTTCCGTCAGGACTTTGAGTTGATCCGCGGTGAGGCGGCTGGGACGGCCCGGCGCGCGGCGTTTGCGGAGTGACTCCACCCCGGTTCCGCTCAACGTGCGGTTCCATCGAGACGCCGTGGTGCGGCTGACCCCGAATTTGCGGGCGATTTGGGACTGCGAGAGCCCCGTTTGCAGGTCCTGTGCGGCTAACAGGCGCCTGCTCTCCATTTCATCGCGACTCAGAAGGCCTTGTGCGGCTGTGTCCATGGTTTCGCGCGGTTGTTTGAGTTACCAGAGCGTTCCCAGGATACCAGAAAACATTTTTAATGCAAATTGTTTTTTGCAGAAAACACGCGGCGCGTCCCGGCCGGAGGGGAATTGCCGCCTACTTTGGCGTCTATTATGGCCGTACACCTTTAACACCGGGTGCGGGACGTACGCTCTCCACGGGAGCGCCGTTTTTGAATTGCACCTTGACGTCTGCCGGGCAGTAGCGCGGCAGTGCGCCCGAGGGTTGGCTCAGCAGTTCTTTCGCGCGCATCCTATTGTGTATACAAAACTGTATACGCCACCGCACACATGCTATAATCCCTAATTGAAGCTCGAAAGCCGCACGCCGAACGTCCGCATCAGTCCCCACGCGCATGAACTGCTGCGGCAGCTTGCGGAAGAGGAACAGGCGTCGATGCAGGCGGTTCTGGATAGGGCAATCGAACTCTACCGCCGGGAGAGCTTCCTGCGCGCGGCCAATAGCGATTTTCAGGCGCTGAAGGGCGATCCGCGGGCGTGGAAGCACGAAGGGCAAGAAGGTCAACCGTGGGAGCAGACTCTGGCGGACGGGCTCGATAAGAAGTGAGCATCCCCGAGCCGTCACGCGGAGAAGTGTGGGAAGTGCATTTTGACCCCACCACGGGACACGAGCAGGCGGGCACACGACCCGCGTTGATCCTCTCGGAAGATATTTTCAACGAAGGTCCGGCGGAAATGGTGGTAGTCGCGCCGATTACGCGGACGCAGAGAAAGATCCGCTGGCATGTATCGGTGGCCCCGCCGGAAGGCGGCCTGGGTTCCGAGAAATTTATCCAGTGTGAGAACGTCCGCTCGGTTTCCAAGCAGAGACTGAAGCGGCGGCGCGGCAGAGTATCGCCGCCGGTTATGCAGCAAGTGGAAGACCGTTTACGTATCCTGTTAGGGCTGTGAGCCCTGAGTATCTATAACAACATGAAAAGCAGCAACCCAAATATTCGTAACATCGCCATCATCGCGCACGTAGATCATGGCAAGACCACTCTCGTGGACGCCATGCTCAACCAAAGCGGCATCTTCGGCTCTCATGAGGAACACGTGGACCGCGTGATGGATTCCAACGACTTGGAACGCGAGCGCGGCATCACCATCCTCGCCAAGATCACCGGCGTGCGTTACCACGGCGTGAAGATCAACATCGTCGACACGCCCGGCCACAGCGATTTCGGCGGAGAAGTGGAGCGCGCGCTCAAGATAGTGGATGGCGTCATGCTGCTAGTGGATGCCAGCGAAGGGCCCCTCCCGCAGACCCGGTACGTGCTCAGCAAGGCCCTCGAAGGCAAGCTCCCCCCCATCGTGGTCATTAACAAAATCGACCGGCCGGATGCCCGCATCGCGGAGGTCCTCGATGAGATCTACGATCTCTTCATCGACCTCGACGCCACCGAAGATCAGCTCGATTTTCCGGTACTTTACACCATCGCCAAAACCGGCGTCGCCAAGTGCAACATGGAGGATGAGGCCACCGATCTGCGGCCTCTGTTCGACGCTATCGTGAAGCACATTCCGCCCCCCGTGGGCGACCCGGACGGCGTACTCCAGATGCTGATCGCCAACCTGGATTACAGCGACTACCTTGGCCGCCTCGGCATCGGCCGCGTGGTCAACGGCACCCTCAAGTACGGCGACAACGTGGCCATCGCCAAGCGCGACGGCTCGCTGCACACCACCAAGATCACCAAGCTCTATTCGTTCGAGGGGCTGAAGCGCGTGGATGAAACCATCGGCCGGCAGGGCGACATCCTGGCCATCGCCGGGGTGGAAGGCATCACCATCGGGGAGACCGTCACCAGCGCGGAAACTCCGGAACCGCTGCCGCCCATCCAAATCGACGAGCCCACCATCGCCATGGCGTTCACCATCAATACCTCGCCGTTCGCCGGGCGCGAGGGACAGTGGGTGACCTCGCGCAACCTGCGCGAACGGCTCGATAAGGAACTGCTGACCAACGTTTCCATCCGCGTCGAGGAGCTGGGGCATGACACCTTCAAGGTGATGGGCCGCGGCGAATTACAGCTCGCCATCCTGATCGAAATGATGCGGCGCGAAGGCTACGAACTGGCGGTGGGCAAGCCCGAGATTTTGACGCGCACCATCGACCACAAACTCCACGAGCCGCTGGAACACTTGATTATCGATTGCCCGGAAGGCTTTCTGGGCGTGGTGATCGAGAAAATCGGCACCCGCAAGGGCAAAATGGTCAAGATGATCAACCACGGCTCCGGCCGTGTGCGGCTCGAATTTCACGTGCCTTCTCGCGGGCTGATCGGCCTGCGCAGCGAAATCCTCACGGACACGCGCGGCACCGCCCTGATGAACTCGCTCTTCTACGGCTACATCGAGTGGCAGGGTGATATTTCGTCCCGCCCCACCGGCTCGCTGGTGGCGGACCGTACGGGGAAAACCACCGGCTACGCCATTTTCAACCTCCAGGAACGCGGTGAGATTTTCGTCGCCCCCGGTACCGAGGTGTATGGCGGCCAGATCGTCGGCGAGAACGCCCGCGATGCCGATCTCGACGTCAACATCGTTAAGGAAAAGAAGCTCACCAACATGCGCGCTTCCACCTCCGACGAAGGCATCCGCCTGGTGCCGCCAAGGGTTCTCAATCTGGAACAGGCCATCGAATTCATCCGTGAAGACGAGTTCGTCGAAGTCACGCCGCTCAGCATCCGCCTGCGCAAGAAAGTGTTAAAGGCCAACCAGCGCTAGGGTAGTGCGGTGAAATCCTGCCGGTTTTGTGGGGCGGGCAATCTTGCCCGCAGCCGCCTTTCGGGCGGTTTTTTCGGGCCGAGCGCGCGCCTGCGTGCGCCGCAAGTGCCGGCTGAAGGCCGGCTGCTGCCAGGGTTGGCTGCCTCACGTTCAAGTGCATACTCGCGATTCCGCTTGCCGCGGACCACTAGCGGGAAAGGCCACCTGGCCTGTGGTTGCGCGCGCGTCTTTTCACGGCTTCTCAGGCGGCGCTAGCCCCTTACATCTTTGCGAGGTCCGCGAAATCCACATTACCGCCGGAGATGACCACGCCTACCGATTGGACCTCCGGGGGCAGCTTGCGGAACAGGACCGCGGCGACCGGTACGGCACCGCTGGGCTCGACCAGGATCTTGAGGCGCAGCAGCACGAATTTGACGGCGGCGCGAATCTCGTCTTCGCTCACCAGCACGATTCGTTCTACCAGTTGCTGCATCACGGGAAACGTCAACTCGCCGGGTTTGGGCGCGCGGAGCCCGTCGGCGATGGTGTCGGAGTGCACGGAGACCCGCTCGCCGGCCAGCATCGAAAGAAAAGTATCGTTGGCGGATTCCGGCTCGGCGCCGAACACGCGGATCGCGGGGTACTGCGCTTTGGCAATGGTGGCGCAGCCGGCCAGCAGCCCGCCGCCGCCCACCGGAGCGATCAGGGCGTCCAGCGGGCCGGTTTCGTCCAGCAGCTCCATGGCGGCAGTGCCCTGGCCGGCCATGATCATGGGGTGGTCGAAGGGCGGCACAAGAGTGGCGCCCGTCTCCTTGAGAATGCTTTGGGCGATGGCTTCGCGGCTATCCTTAAACCGGTTGTAAGTGACGATGCGCGCTCCCTGCGCGCGCGTGGCTTCCATTTTGGATTTCGGTGCGTCCTCCGGCATCACGATGGTCGAAGGCACGCCGACATATTTTGCGGCGATGGCGGTGGCCTGCGCGTGATTGCCGGAGGAGTAGGCCACCACGCCCCGAGCCAGCGATTCCCTGGAAAGGGACAGCACCAGGTTGGCGGCGCCGCGGATCTTGAAGGCTCCGCCACGCTGTAGGTTTTCGCACTTGAAGAACACGCGGGTACCGGCTTCGGCGTTGAACCCGGCGGAAGTGAACACGGGCGTCTTGCGCGCCAACGGGCGGATCCGCACGGCGGCGGCGCGCACATCGTCAGCCTGAATGGCGAGGGGCATCCCTATGAGTCTAGCTCGCAGACCCCACCCTTTGTGGGGCAGATTGCCACTCCGCGGCGGCTTGACAATCCGCCTCCCTCGGAGCTTCAGACATCCCCGGCTTCGCAATTCCCGAGAACGTTTAAGCTCCCGTGATGCTAGCCTGAAATGTGCTGGATAAATTACTAACCGAACAGCCCAATCCGGCCTCTGCGTCCATCGACACAATGCCCACGGAGCAGGCTCTTCGCATCATCAACGCGGAGGACCAAAAAGTGGCGGCGGCGGTGGCGCGCGAGATCCCGGCGATCGCGCGCGCGGTGGATGCGATTGTCGCGGCTCTGGAAAAGGGTGGGCGGTTGTTCTATCTCGGCGCCGGAACCAGCGGCCGCCTCGGCGTGCTGGACGCGTCGGAGATCCCGCCGACCTTCAGCGCGCCGCCCGAAATGGTGCAGGGAATCATGGCCGGCGGGGAAGCGGCACTGAGCCGCGCAACTGAGACCACCGAGGACGATCCCGCCATCGGCGTGCGCGATCTCTCCGCACGCGGTTTCACGGCAAAGGACGTGCTGGTAGGAATCGCGGCGAGCGGGAGAACACCTTACGTGCTGGGAGCGCTGGCGGCAGCCAGGAGGCTGGGCGCGGTCACGGTGGGAATCTGCTGTACGCCCGGTGCGGAGCTGTCGCGCGCGGTGGATTTTCCGATCGCGCCGCTGGTGGGGCCGGAGATCGTCGCCGGCAGCACTCGCATGAAGGCGGGCACGGCGCAGAAACTGGTATTGAACATGCTCTCCACCGGGACGTTCATCCGGTTGGGCTACATTTACGGCAACTTGATGGTCAACGTCCAGCCGAAGAATGAGAAACTCGTGGATCGCGCCCGGCGCATCATCGCGCAGGCGGCGGGTGTTTCGCCAGAGCGCGCCGTCGAACTGCTGGCGGAGAGTGGAATCAGCGTGCGAACGGCCATCGTGATGGGCAAGAGTGGCATCGCGCGGGAAGAGGCGGAGCGGCGCCTGGCCGCCTCGCGCGGACGGGTTCGACAGGCGCTGGGCGAATGAGTGCAATTGTGGGGCGGACGGCGCACCCTCTGGGTCCGTCCGCGCGGGTCCCCTGGACCCACTTCAAAGGATGAAAGGGTTCCATGGATAAATTCGTGATTACCGGTGGGGCCGCGCTCCGGGGAGAAATTCCAACTAACGGCTCGAAGAACTCGGCGCTGCCGGCGCTGGCGGCGGGGCTGTTGACCGATGAGGCCGTCACCCTCCACCGCGTGCCCCGCGTGCGCGATATCCGCACCATGGAGCGCCTGCTGGTGGATATCGGGACCACGGTGGACGTGGAGGGCGAAACCGTGCGCTTGCGGACGGAGCGCATTTTGAGCCCGGAGGCGCCCTACGAACTGGTCAAGACCATGCGCGCGTCCAGCCTGGTACTGGGACCCCTGGTGGCCCGTTCCGGCCGGGCGAGGGTCTCCCTCCCGGGCGGCTGCGCCATCGGCGCGCGGCCCATTAATCTGCACATCTTTGGCCTGGAGCAGTTGGGTGCCACCATCAACCAGGCGCACGGATATATTGAGGCCGTAGCGCCGGATGGGCTGCGCGGCGCGGTGGTACACTTCGACCGCATCACGGTCACCGGCACCGAAGACTTGATGATGGCGGCGGTGCTGGCCAGGGGCGAAACCGTTCTGCGCAATGCCGCCCGCGAACCGGAAGTGGTGGATCTGGCGGACCTGCTGATCAAGATGGGCGCCAATATCGAGGGCGCAGGCACGTCCACCATCCGCATACAGGGCGTGGAGCGGCTGCACGGCGCGGAGCACACGATTATCGCCGACCGCATTGAGGCGGGCACGTTTCTGGTGGCGGGCGCGATTACAGGCGGCGACCTCACGGTGACGCGGTGCAATCCGGAGCACGTGGGCGCGCTCGTGTCCAAGTTGCAACAATGCGGGGTGGAAGTGACACAGCCGGATGCCACATCCTTGCGCGTGCGGGGAACGGGACGGCTGCGCAGCGTCGATATGACCACGGAAGAATATCCTGGCTTCGCCACCGACTTGCAGGCACAGTACATGGCGCTGATGACGCAGGCGGAGGGCATTGCGATTATCGTGGAGACGATTTTCGAGAACCGTTTCATGCACGCCCAGGAACTGGCGCGCATGGGCGCCAATATACGGCTCGACGGCAAACAGGCGATTGTCGCCGGACCGCATGCGCTGACGGGCGCCGGCGTGATCGCGAGCGATTTGCGGGCGAGCGCGTCGCTGGTGCTGGGCGCCTTGGTGGCGAAGGGTGAAACGGTGATCGATCGCGTTTACCACATCGACCGGGGCTATGAGAAAATCGAGACGAAACTGGCCGGCGTGGGAGCCAAAATCCGGCGCGTGGTGTAAGGAGCAATGGCACATAATCCTGGATTTCTGAAGCTGGTAAACGACGCTAAGGCACGCGTCCAAGAGACGGATCTCGCGGGGTACCAGAAGATGCGCGAAGCCGGCGAGGCGCACGTGCTGGTGGATACGCGGGAGGAGAGCGAGTGGGCCGCGGGGCACGTTGCGGGCGCGCTGCACCTCAGCAAGGGCATCATCGAGCGCGACATCGAGACCAAGGTACCGGACAAGGACACCAAGCTGGTGTTGTATTGCGGCGGCGGATTCCGCTCCGCACTGGTGGCCGATAATCTGCGGTTGATGGGGTACACACAGGCGATCTCGCTGGATGGCGGATGGCGCGCGCTGAAGGAATCCGGGCTGGCGCTGGAGAAATAAGCTACCGGTCGAGCCCCAGGGCCCAGGCCGTCTGGCTCATGACGCGATCGGCCGTGAGCAACGTCCACCCGGATAGAGCTGCCGCCGCCAGCAGATGGAGGTCGATCCAGCCCAGGCCCGTGCCCCACAGGCGGTGGCTCTCCAGTAGATGATGGACTTCGTCCTCGCTAGCCACCTTCGCGCGCGGCAAAGCCGCGAGATCGGCGAGCGTCACCGCGCGATTCCCGAGATTCCCCACCGCAATCTCCCCCATGACAAACGGATGGATACCCGCCAGCCCATCGTTGAGCAATTGGACCAAGCCGGGTTGCGGCAAACGGAAGTGATTTACCCAAACCGAGGTGTCGACCAACGTCATCGCGCGTCCGACGGCCGGCGCCGGCGGCCGGCCTGAAAGTTGGGCATGGTACCGCCCAGGGCTGCGAGGCGGCGAGCGGCTCCCCGAGAAATCAGCTCGCGCAGCCCCGCGTGAATCAGGGCGGTCTTCTCCTGGAGGCCGGTGATTTCGCGAGCCTGGCGGATCAACTCCTCATCCAGATTCAAGGTAGTCCTCATATGCATCAGTATAGACGATTGATGCAGACCTCGGACGCCAGGTATCCACGCGACGAAGCCAGGTTTCGCGTGTACGTGCCGGTAATCCCCCCACCCGTGTAGCCTTTATCCCACACACCACGGCCACAAGCTACAATACTTCCAGGTCTGAATAGCAATTATGCCGCGGCGCCTCGCCCGGAAGCTGATGCTCTCGATCACCGTCATCGTGATCATTGTGGCGGCGGTTTCCGGACTCGTCAATGTTACAACCGAAGAGCAGCAACTCCTGAACACCATTTTCCTTGGCGCGGATCAGTTGTCCAAGGCCATCACGGGTGCGACGTGGTTCGCCATGTTGGACGACCATCGCGAGGCCGCCTACCAGGTGATGGAGACCATCGCGCTCAAACAGGGGATCGACCGCATCCGCATGTTCAATCGCGCGGGGCAGGTGATGTTTTCCACGAATCCGGAGGACAAAACCAGCGCCAAGGAGGCACTGCCGGAAAGCAGTCATTCCGACCTGCCTTCGCGCGTGCGCATCTTCCGCGGCGCGAATGGCGGCCGCCGCCTGGCGATGGCCACACCGATCTACAACGAGCCCTCGTGCAGCCAGGCGGAGTGCCACGCACACCCGGCGGAGGTGAAGGTGCTCGGCGTACTAGACGTGCGGCTGAACCTGGAAAGCGTGGACCACGAAGTGGCCGCCATGAAGTTCCGCGTCCTGGTGGTGACCGCGGTGGAAATCACACTGATCAGCCTGTTCATCATCTATTTCACGCGCCGATTCCTCAGCCGGCCGATCGACAAACTGATCGAAGGCACCAAGGCAGTGAGCCAGATGGAACTCGACCAGCCGTTGGACATCGTGGGCAGCAGTGAGGAACTCGACGAACTGGCGCGCTCCTTCGACGTGATGCGCGACCGCCTGCGGACGGCGCTGGGCGAGATCAACCAGTTCACCCAAAACCTGGAGACCAAGGTCGAAGAGCGCACCCAGCAACTCAAGGCCGCGCAGAAAAAGCTATTGCAGAGCGACCGCCTGGCCTCGCTCGGCCAACTATCGGCCAGCGTGGCGCACGAAATCAACAACCCGGTCTCGGGTGTGCTGAACCTTTCCATGCTGCTGCAGCGCATGCTGAAAGACGATGGCATCCCGCGGGATCGCATCCCCGAATTCCGCAAGTATCTCGGCCAGGTAACCAGTGAGACCGCCCGCGTGGGGCGTATTGTGAGCGACCTCCTGGCATTTTCCCGGCGCGGCAAGCCGCAGCGCGCACCGGCAGATCTCAACCGGATCCTGCGCGCGACGCTCTCCCTGGTGGAACACAAAATGAAGCTGAGCAACGTGGCGGTGGAGACCACGATGTGCGAGGACCTCCCGGCGGCACAGTGCGACCCCTCGCAGATCCAGCAGGTGGTGCTCAACCTGATGCTGAACGCGGCGGAGGCGACGCAGAGCAAGACGGAACGGCGCGTGACCGTATCGACAGGCAGGGGCGAGGGCGTGGTATTGCTTCATGTCTCCGATAACGGCGATGGCATCCTGCCGGAGAATCTGGCCAAAATCTTTGACCCGTTTTTCACCACCAAGCCGGAGGGCAAGGGCGTAGGGTTGGGCCTGGCGGTGTCGTACGGAATTATCCAAGCCCACGGTGGCGATCTCGAGGTCAAAAGCACGGTGGGAGAGGGCACCACGTTTACCGTGTCACTGCCGCTGGTGCCGCCGGCCGCGCGGGCGGAGTCGCTGCCGGCGGTTCTGGCGCGTGGGGAATGAAGTACCTGTATGTGGCCGCTACCGAAGAGGTGGAGCACGCGGCGCTCGCGGCGGTGACCGCTCGGGTGGCGGCCGAATTCGGAGGTCCGGTACGCAGCATGGAACTGGGCAGTGTGGATTTCGCGTTCGACGCGGAGCGCGGACAATACGGCTCCATCCCGGTGCTGGATATGCTGCTCCGGCGGTACCCCCGGGACGCCGCCAAGCTGCTGGCGGTGACGGAGCGCGATCTGTTCATCCCGGTGCTCACCTTCGTCTTCGGACAGGCGCAACTGGGCGGCCGGGTGGGGGTGGTTTCCTTCGCCCGGCTGCGGCAGGAGTTCTATGGGCTCGCCGCCAACCGCGAGATTTTTCTGGAGCGCGCTCACAAAGAAGCGCTCCACGAGACCGGCCACTTGTTCGGCCTGTTACACTGCGCGGAACGGTTGTGCGCGATGTCGCTCGCCACTACGGTCCGGCAGATCGATTTGAAGGATGACGCATTCTGCGCTGCCTGCGCGGCGCGGTTGCGGCGCAACCCCGAGGGAAGAAAAGTATGAAGACTCACTGGCAGATTCTGGTTGTGGACGACGAGGAAGTCATGTGCGAATCGCTCGCCGCATGGCTCCGCGAGGACGGTTACGTCGTGGACACGGCTCCCTCCGGCCGCGATGCGGTAGAGAAGGCACGGCTGCGCGACTACGCCATCTATTTCGTCGACCTGAAAATGCCCGGTGGCATGGACGGCATCGAGACCATGATGCAGATCCGGCGCCTGCACCCGGAGGCCTCCATCATCATCATCACGGCTTATGCCACGGTGGACACGGCGATCACCGCCATGAAGGAAGGCGCGCAGGAGTACATCGTCAAGCCGTGCAATCCGGAGGAAATCTCGCTGCTGGTCAACCGCATTATCAAGGTGAAGAACCTGCAGCGCGAGAACACCATCCTGCGCAAGAAACTGACGCGGCAGTACTGCGTGCACGATGTAGTGAGTAAGAATCCGCGGATGCAGAAGATCATGGCGCTGTGCGGCGAGATCGCCAGCCTGCGCAGCACGGTCTTGATCCAGGGCGAGAGCGGCACCGGCAAGGAATTGGTGGCACGGGCCATCCACAACGCCGGCGACCGGGCCTCGAAGCCCTTCGTGGCGGTGAGTTGCGCGGCGCTGGCGGAGACGCTACTGGAAAGTGAGTTCTTCGGCCACGAGAAAGGCTCTTTCACCGGCGCCAATCAGCAGAAGCGCGGCAAGTTCGAGATGGCCGCCGCCGGCACCATCTTCCTGGATGAGATCGGCGATATTTCGCCCAAACTGCAAGTGGACCTGCTGCGCGTCCTGCAGAATCGCAGTTTTTACCGCGTGGGCGGTAGCGTTGAAGTAAGCGTGGATGCGCGGGTGGTGGCGGCAACGCATGTGAATCTCAAGCAGGCGGTAGCGGATGGAAAATTCCGTGACGATCTCTACTACCGCTTGAACGTGATTGAAATTCGCATTCCCCCGCTGCGTGAGCGCCGCGAGGACATTCCGTTGCTGGCCCATCATTTCGTAGAGCGCCTCGCTCACGAGTTGGGCAAAGACGTGAGCGATGTCGGCGAGGGAGCGCTGCGCCTGCTGCTGGATCACAACTGGCCCGGCAACGTGCGCGAACTGGAGAACGCCGTGGAGCGCGCGATGGTGACTTGCCGTGGGCCCGTGCTGACGGAGGGCGACTTCGAGTTCCTGGCACAGACAGCGGCGCCAGCCCCGGCCTGGGCGGTTCCCGCCGGAATGACCATCGAGGACATGGAGAAGGTGCTGATCACCGCCACCATCCAACGCACCCAGGGCAATATCAAAGAGGCTGCTTCGGTACTGGGTATCGACCGCTCCACGCTCTACGAGAAGATTAAGAAGTACGAGATCCCGCGATAGCCCTTAGCGTGGATACGCGCCGACAATCTTTTTCACCAGTCCGTGGAATCGGTGAAACCAGGGTGTGCCGTCAAAGAACATAAAGGGGCACTCGCCTGGGATCGCGCGGATTCCGTTGGCCTCGCACATCTGTAGGGCGCTGTCGCTGAGCGCGCCCTGGCTGGCGCCGCGGTAGAACCAAATCCGCTTGATCCCCGCTTCCACGCACTCTTGGACCACCAGGTTGGTCACGGTTGGGGATGTCATCAACAGGGCGCTATCCACGGGCGGCTGGATGTCTCGCAAGTGCGCGAAGCAGCGGGCGCCCTCAATTTCGGCAGCTTCGGGGTGCACCGGCACCGGCTCGTAACTCCGTGTCTTGAATTCGCGGAACAGCGCCCGCGAGAAGTCTTTCGGCTGGCGGGAAACGCCGATAAACGCAAAGCGCTTTTGTGCCAGGAAGTCCTGAATGTTTTCCATCCGCGTCATATCGAATCTCCACCTCCTTTCCCAGTGTAGCGTGGCACGATGGGGCGGCCCCCCCCCGGGCGAGTGTGGCGCTTTTGGTAGCCTGTGGATTCGAAGACCACTCTTCGGCAGGCGAAAGCGCCTGCCTCACTGCCGGGGCGGCGATACGCTACTGAGAACCGTCACCCGCGCGAAACCCTCTTCCGTGCTGGGCGGCGTCAACTTGGCCGCCATTTTTGTCAGCGCCTCGGCCGGTACCACGCGGTCGCGCCGCGTATTCCGATCCATGCAGATTTCGAGCGGTACATCGAAGAATACCGCTTCTACGCCGCATCCCCACTCGCGGCCGATCTCCAGATACGGCCGCCGCTCCTCCGGCGTAAGATTGGTGGCATCGACATACGTGACGGGCCGGCCGATCGCCAGCCGCTGCCCCAGCAAGTAGCGCAGCGTCTCGAACACCCGCGCGTGGATCGTCTGGTCCGTCTCATCGTCCGCCAGCAGTTTGCGGATGCCGTCCGACGAGAGTCCCCGAACGCTCATCTGCTCCAGGTAGGTGGACTTGCCCGAACCCGGTAGCCCTACCAGCACGACGATCCGCATCACAAATCAGGATAGCGAACTGGAACCCTCGGCCGCCCGATAGGAGACTTCCCGACGTCTGCGTACAGCCGGTCAGCAGAGGTGGAATTGCTGGCCGATCCGGTGGAGGGCTACGCGGTCGGGGTGGCGGGCGGCGGATTCGCAGACTCGCTCGATGGGTTCGAAATAGGGCTCGCGGCTCAGCGTGAAAGTCTGGTGGTGGACCGGAAGGAAGAATTCCGCGCCGGCGTCTTGGGCCATCTGCCAGGCCTGCTCAGGGCTGCAGTGGGAGTGGATCCACGGGTTGTAGGCGCCCACGGGCATGATGGCGAGGTTCCAGGGGCGGGAAGATTTCAGCCCGCGGAAGGAAGTGGTCATGGCGGTATCGCCGCCGAATAGGACACGATAGCGTCCGGCCTCAATGGTGTAGCCGTTATAGCCGCGGTAGGTGTCGCTGCGCATGCGGGCGCCCCAGTGCTTTACCTGGAAAGCGCGGATTTCGAGCGGACCCACACGGGTGCGTTCGTCCCACGCAAGCTCTTGGACGGCGGCGTACCGGTTGACGCGCAGCAGGTCGGCAGTGCGGGCGGCCGTGACCACCGTAGTGGTGGGGCTTTCCAGACGCCGGAGGCTGCGGATATCGAAGTGATCCATGTGGGCGTGGGAGAGCAGGATGAGGTCGATTTTCGGCAGCTCGGCGAGGCAGAGGGCGGGCTCAACGAGACGCTTCAATCCGAGCGTGAGGGGGCCGAAGCCGATGCCGGCGCGCACGCTGAAGACCGGGTCGGTGAGGATGGTGACCCCGTCGATCTTCAGCAGCACGCTGCTATGGCCGAGCCAGGCGGCGTGGAGGCCGGAATCTGGCCAGGAATGCGGATGGGGACGATGGGGCGCGGGCAGAATCTGGCGTTTGAAGTCCCGAACTATGCAACGCCTATTCATCTCACTTAATAGATGCTGGGTGGGGCCATGTGGTTGCATTCGCTATATTGATGAGGTGGCTTTGGGCAAAGATCCGCTGCGGCTGGCAATCCACGTGGGCGTGTACGTGGCGCTCTTCTACGCGACCGCGTTCCTATTCAGCGGGCTGCTGGTATGGCTGGGCGGGTATTTGACGGGCGTGACGGGGGCGACGCTGCTCTCGGCGGTGTTCGCCAACTGGCTGGCCCTGCGGATTTATGAAGACCGGCACCTGGTGGAGATCGGCCTGTGGCTGAACCGGAGTTCGGCGGAGAATCTGGTGCTGGGGTTGGCGGGGGGCGCCGGCACGGCGGCACTGGTACTGGTTCCGGCACTATTGGTGGGGGCGGCGCATCTGACGCCGACGCCGGCGGACCATCCAGCCGTGGGCACCATCATCTTCGTGAGCATTCTGCTGGCGGCGGGGTCGGTGGGCGAGGAGCTGTTTTTCCGCGGCTACGGGTTTCAGGAACTGCTGGCGGCGGTGGGCCCATGGGCGACGGTGGTTCCGGTGGGAATCGTCTTCGCGCTGCTCCACGGCTCCAATCCGGGGGCGACCTGGTTGAGCACGGCGAATACGGCGGGCTTCGGCATTCTGTTCGGGTACGCGTATTTGCGGAGCCACGATTTGTGGCTGCCCATAGGACTGCATTGCGGCTGGAACTTTACATTGCCGCTGTTCGGGGTCAACGTCAGCGGGCTTAGAATGAAGGTGACGGGCTACGAGATGTCGTGGACCGCCGGCAATTTGTGGAGTGGCGGGGAGTATGGCCCGGAAGCGAGCATTCTTACTTCCGCGGTGCTGGTCGCGTTGTTCATCTACCTCCGCAAGGCTCCGATTCGCCGGCAGGCTTCACCGCTCACGGACCCGCCCGCGGGGAGTGAAGTATGCGAGGCTGCGCCGTCATCGCCATCCTAATGCTCGCGCCGGCGTTATGGCCGGCGGGTAACAAACTGACCTGGGAAGACCGCGTGGAACTGATGCGCGGGCTGACCGCGGAATACGCCACCGTGAAGGCGCTGCTGCCGCGCTCGAGCAAGGCGCTGGAGTTTGACGCCAATAGCGGGTACGACAAAAATCGCTGGACGGAGATCGCACGCGAGAGTGGCCCCGCGGCGCGCAACGGCGATCTGGTGCAGATCACCAAGGTGGAGATCGGCGACGATAAGCTGGTGCTGCAGATCAACGGCGGGTACAAGGGTGGGCGCAAGTGGTATCAAGGCGTGCAAATCGGCGTAGGCGGAGCGACGGCGCCGGTATCGACAAATAACGATTCGAATGCGCCGGGCGGGACCTCGATCGCGATTCTGTTCCACAAACCGCTGGAACCCATCAAGGCGTCGGAGATCAAAAAGATGCTGGCGCCGGTGCTGGACTTCGAGAAACACAGTGTGACGCAACTCTATTCGGAGAGCCTGCCGCCGGAAACCCAAAAGGCGATCAAGGAAAAGCGCGTCCTGGTGGGGATGGATCACGAGCAGGTGCGGATGACGCTGGGCCAACCACAGCACAAGTCGCGCGAGACGAAAGATGGGCTCGACGTGGAGGACTGGGTGTACGGCACGCCGCCGGGGAAGATCACGTTCGTGACGTTCAACGGCGATAAAGTGATCACGGTGAAGGATTCCTACGCGGGACTGGGCAGTCAGGTGGGCCCTACGCCCGTCGTTCGCTAGATGCCCAGGAATCTATGGATTGCGCACGCGGCGGCGGGTGAGGTGCTGGCTACAGCGCCAGGAGGCGGGAGCGCGGACGGGCCAGGCGCGCCTTGAGGCGATGTTCGCGGCGCCGGATCTCCGGAGTGTCTTCGAAGAGCAGGGCGTTGCGCGTCATCTCTAGCGCCATGGCGTAGTTTTTCTCGCGATGCTCATAGTGTTTGGCAATCTCTTCGAAGGCGCGCACGCGATAGGGGTTGCGCGCGGCGGCGAGTTCGGTGAGCAGGGCGAGCGCGGCATCGTCATGGCCGGCGCGCCGCTCGATCGCGGCGACATCCCACATCGTGCGGAAGTTCAAATCGTCGGGCAGTCCCATTTGTAGGGCGCGGCGGAAGAGGCGCAGGGCCTCGTCCTGGCGCTCGGCCTGCAGCAGCCAGCGGGCGAGGCCGATCAGGTCTGCGCCGTGGCGGACATCGACCTCCTCCGGAGAGCGGAAGGCGAAGGGCACGATGGCCGTGAGGCAGGCGAGGGAGAGGATATCGAGGGCGTTGTGGTGGAAGATGGGGACCACCTGGAAAGCCTTCTGGCTGCGCAGAAAATCGAAGTAGACGTAGGGGATCATTTCGCCGGGCAGATCGCCCTGGCGCTCTACGCCGAGGATGCGGTTTTCCAGATCCACCAGGCGGCAGCTTTCCAGGCGCAGTTTCCACAGGCGGCGCGCTCCAAAAAGAAGATCGAGGTGCTGCATGCGGTCGAAGGGATGGCGCGCGCGGACCATGCGGAAGCGGGTTTCGAGCAGGGGCTGGTCGTAGGATTTTCCGTTGTAAGTGATGAGAACGTCGAACTGCGCGAGGTACTCGGTGAGGCTATAAAGGAGCGACGCTTCCTCGCCGTAATCGCGCATAAAGAACTGGCGCAGCCGGAAGCCCGCGGAATCGATAGAGCCGACGCCGATGAGGAAGGCGTAGGTGCCGGTGCCGCCCGCGAGGCCGGTGGTCTCGGTATCGAGGAAGGCCCACCGCGTGGGATGCGCGCTAGTGACGGCGCCGGCGGAGAGCGAGTGGAGCAGGTCCGCGGGGAGTTCGGCAAGATCGGCGATGTAGACGCTGCCGTGGCGGCGGTGTGGTTCCCAGAGCTTCTCGGTCTCGAAGTGTTGTCCCAGGGAAGTGGTGACCACTTCGCCGGAGAGCAGTTCCTCGATGAACTGCCCGCCGTCGGGTCGCAGTGGAGTGCTCGGCGGAGGACGCGGCGCAGGGTTCGCGTACTTGCGATCCACGCGCGCGATGCGCTGGCGAAGAGCGGCGAGTTGTTGCTGGATATCCTCCATTCGCTTTTTCTTTGCCCAATATAGCATTCCATGGCAAGAGGGATGCGGCGGCGCCAGTTGGTATATTCAGAAGGTGATTCAAAGCGCAGTCGTTCCCGTTGCGGGTCTGGGGACCCGCCTGCTGCCGGCCACCAAGTCGCAGCCCAAGGAAATGCTGCCGGTCGCACGCAAACCGATCGTGCAGTATGTGGTGGAAGAGCTGGTTTCCAACGGCATCCAGCAGATCCTGTTCGTGACCGGACGCAGTAAGGCTTCAATCGAGAACCATTTCGACCACGATCCGGAACTGTTCCAGGCGCTGACGCTATCCAATAAGCAGGATCTGCTGCGGGAACTGGAGTTCGAGGCGCTGAAAGCGAACTTTTTTTACACGCGGCAGCGCTTGCAGCGTGGGTTGGGCGATGCCATTCTGTGCGCCGAGAATTTCGCCGGGGAGAAGCCGTTCCTGGTGGCGTTGGGCGATTCGATTCTCGGGTTGAACGCGGTTTCGCAGGCCGTCAGCCGGATGGCGGACGTGTTCGATTCCAAGCGCGCCAGTTGCGTGATCGCGGTGGAAGAGGTGCCAGGCGAAGACACTTCGCACTACGGGATCGTGCAGCCCGAGGCGGCCGCGGACGACGTTTTTCGCGTGGTGAACCTGGTGGAGAAGCCGGCGCCCAAGGATGCGCCGAGCAATCTGGCGATTGCTGGGCGATACATTTTCTCGCCGGTGATTTTCGACATGATCCGCCGTGTGAAACCCGACAAACGCAATGAGATCCAACTGACGGACGCAATCCAGTTCATGTGCGAAGAAGGGCGCCGCGTGCTGGCGGTGAAGCTCACGCCCGAGGAAAAGCGGTACGACATCGGCAACTTCCCGAGCTACTTCGAAAGTTTCGTGGCGTTCGCGCTGGCAGATCCGCTGTACGGCGCGGATTTTCGGATCGCACTGGAGCGCCTGCTGGCGAAAACGCCCGCCAAGGTTTGAGCCCAAAAAGTTTGCATAAGACCCGGCTGTTCTTTCTGCTGCTGTTCGCGCTGCTGCTGGCGGCGCGGCTGTGCCACGTCGAAATTCTGTGGGCGGAAGAGACGCTGCCGCTGGCGGCGGCGCAACAGATGCGCGCGGGCCACCTGCTGTACCGCGATATCTGGTTCGATAAACCGCCGTTCGCGCCCTTGTTCTACCGCGCGCTGGGTGGCGAGGCGGGGTGGCCGCTGCGCGTGGCAGGCGCGCTCTATGCCCTGCTCTGCTGCTGGATCGCGTGGGGCTTTGCGCAGAATCTGTGGGGCCGGCGCGAGGGTCTGTGGGCTGCTGGCCTGCTGGGCTTCTTTCTGATCTTCGACTTCCCTTCCTCGGTGATTCCTCTGGCGGCGGATTTATTGATGCTGGCTCCCCACCTGGCCGCGGTGTGGATGGCTTGGAAGCGGCGTCCACTGTGGGCCGGGGCACTCGCGGGCGTAGCGTTCACGATTAGCCCGAAGGGGCTGATGGTGCTGGCGGTGTGCGCCTGGTGGGCGCCATCGTGGGCCTTGCTGGCGGGGTTCGTGGGAGTGACGGGGGCGGCCTCGGCGTGGATGTGGAGCGCGGGGGCGCTGGCGGGATATTGGGATGAGGTCTGGCGGTGGGGGCGGATCTACGCGGGGACCACGTTCGTGGATGCGCCGGTGAAGAACGGGCTGTTGCGCACACTGAATTGGGCCGGGTTCCATGCCGCCATCGCGATCGCCGCGGTGATGGCGTGGAAAGATGTGAGACATGCATCCAGGCCTGGCTTTGACGAGCGGCGGCGGTGGGCGGTGTGGCTGTTGATTTCGCTGGCCGGCGTGGCGGCGGGATTACGCTTCTTCCCACGGTATTATTTCCAGCTTTTGCCCGTAGTGGTGCTGCTGGCGGCTCGCGGATTTGCGGAGATGCGCGCCCAGCGTCGAGTGGTCGCTTTGCTGCTGCTGATTCCCCTGGCGCGCTTTGCGCCCACGTATTTTATGGCGGCGCGGGATGCGGGGTGGCGGGACACGGCGATGGATCGGGACAGCCGCGCGGCGGCTCTGATGGTGAGCGCCGCGGCGAAGCCCGGGGACACGCTCTTCGTATGGGGATACCGGCCGGAGATTTATGTTTACTCGCATCTGCCGGCGGCAACGCGGTTCCTGGATTCGCAGCCGCTGACGGGCGTGCCGGCGGACCGGCATCTGACGCAATCGACGCCGGTGGAGACGGCGGAGTCGCGAACGCGGCGAGCGGAGTTGGCGGCGTCGCGTCCTACGTTTGTGGTGGATGGGCTGGGGGAATACAATCGGCGGCTGGCGCTCACGGAGTTCGTCGACCTGCGGGCCTGGATGGCGGCGTATCGCGAGGTGGGGCGCAGCGCGGGAAGCGTGATTTACCGGCGGGAGTAGCAAACCGTGGGGCAGGCAATCTTTACTGCCGCACTTCGCAGCTTACTTGCCGCTCCAGCACGGCGCGCGCTTGCCGAGAAACGCCCCGATGCCTTCCTGCGCGTCGGCGGCGAGGGCGTTCATCGACATGACTTCCTTGGCGTAGGCGTAGGCCTTCTGCTGATCGAGATCGATCTGGGTGTAGAATGCCTGCTTGCCGATGGCGACTACCAGCGAACTGGCGGCGGCCACTTTTTCCGCCAGGCTGCGGGTGGCGGATTGCAGGTCGGCGGCGGGGACGGCCTGGTTGACGAGGCCCCATTCAGCGGCTGTACGGGCAGGCACCAATGCGCCGGTGAGCAGCATTTGGAGGGCGCGCTTGCGGCCGATGGCGCGCGTCAGGGCGACCATCGGCGTGGTGCAGAAGAGCCCGATCTTCACGCCGGGCGTGGCGAAGGCAGCTTCCTCGGCGGCGATGGCGAGATCGCAGGTGGCCACCAACTGGCATCCGGCGGCCGTGGCGATCCCCTGTACCTCGGCGATTACGGGCTGCGGAATGGATTGCAGCGTCTGCATGAGACGGGTGCAGACGTCGAAGATGCGGCGGTATTCATTGATGTCGCGGCCGGCCATTTGGGCGAGATCGTGGCCGGAGCAGAAGACTTTGCCCGCGGCGGCGAGGATGACGGCGCGGGTCTCGCGATTGCGGCCGATTTCATCGAGGGCGGCGATGAGATCGAGCATCAGTTCGAGCGAGAGAGCGTTGCGGCGCTCGGGACGGTTCAGGGTAACGATGGCGATGGGGCCATCGTGAGCGATGTGAAGATTCAGCGGGCCGCGCTTGTCCATGGCGCAATCGTATCCCACCTAAGGATCATGCGTAAACCGAACCTAATGCTTTTAACCCGTTGTACTAGTACTGGAGACTCTGTTCAGGCGGGGTTCGGCGGTTTACAATCGCCGTGGATGAGACTGCGATGGGGGCTCTATCTCGCGATTCTCGTGGCGCCGGCACTGGCCGCGTCCACCATCGACGTATCGGCGCAGACTAGCGCCGTGGTGCGCACGGGTGACACGCTGGTATTCCACGTGTTCACCTGGAACTTCGGGGTGAATGCCGCGGCTGTCGGCCTGCCGGTGTATCCGGCGGATGTGAGCTTCGCGTTGGTATCGGCTCCGCTGAGTGTGGCGGGAGGGTTCGCCGCCACGCTGGAATCGACGGACCGGGCAGTGTCGGTGGCGTTCGGCAACCTGACGTTCAGCCCGGGCAAGTTCCAGAAAGGTGGGCATGCGGGAGAGGTTTCGACGCTGGAAGGCTACCTGCACCTGTCCTCGTCGCTTTCGGAAGCACTATTTGGCGCTCGGTCCGCGGTCATCGCGCTGCGCAACCAAGGGCCGGATGTCACGCTAGGCTTTGCGCCCTACTTGCTGCGGCAAGATCTGTACACCAGCCTGTCGGGAGGACCTCTCTCCGTGGGCGCGGTACCCGGTTGGGTGGATCTGGAAAGCCCTGTAAAGCCCGCGTCATTGATAAATTTGAGGGCGCCGGTAAGCTTCGCGACCGGTTTGGATGTGCCGGAGCCCCGGTCCGGGGGGTTGCTCTTTGGGGGAGGAGTGCTGCTGTGCGGGCTCTCGATGGTGCTGGGGCGCTTTTCCCGGGCGCGAGGGGAGAAGGTGTTACCTCGCGAAAAATCAATCATTTGCATCCGCTAATCCACTCTGATACTATCTATATGGCAGATCGGAATCCTCCCCTTGAAGTGCCGCAAATCCACAACGGAGTAACAAAATCAACTGAATGAGCTTCACCGTATTTCTTGGTAATCTCCCTACCTGGGTCACCGCTGACGATATTAAGCAATGGCTGGCCGCTGAAGACCTCGTGGCCGATGGCGTCAAAGTGATCCGAAACCACGAAACGCAGGAATCCAAGGGCTTCGCCTTTGTCGAAGCGCCCACGAACGACGAAATGCAATCGATCATTCGCCGTTTTGACCGCGCCCCCCTGGAAGACCGGCTGTTGCGCGCCAACCCCGCCCAGCCGCCGAAAGGCAAGGATGCTCCCCGCGGAGCGGCGCCGCCGCAGCAGCAGCAGACCGCGGCACCCAATGCCATCCGAACCGAACAACGTCCCGACCGCAAGAAACGCGGTGGACGAAATCGCGAGCAGTCTCCGCGTAGCGCGTTTGCTACCGAGCTGGCGAAGGTCCTGTAAGCCAGGCCTCGCCTGCCCGGGCGGCGCAAGCCAGCCCTGGTACGCGGTCCACACCTGTGAACGCAAGTCACAACCCGTTTTTTTTATCCCTCCTATTTTCAATCCGTTGCAATTGGCCTAAGGCGTGCTTTTAGACACGGCATGAAATACTCCTGGCTGGGCTGTCTATTGCTGGGCAGTCTGCTCTTCGCCGGAACGCAAGACTCCGATCTGAATGTCAACAGGCGCTACACGGTGGATACGGTGATGGTGGCTGGAAAGGGCTGGAAGACCAACGTCGCCGATCAGCAGAATGACCGGCTTAGCGCAGGCCTACGTAAAGATCTGCTAGCGCTGATCGGGCAGAAGCTGAATCCCGGCATTCTGGACGGGCTGGCGGCCCGCCTCAAGAAGGATTTCTCAGCGATTGAAGTGAGCCACCACGTGCTGCGCGGCGATACTCCGGACCATGTCCGCGTGGAATTCGAGGTCAGGCCGCCGCACTTCGGCGTCGACGCCACCGTCACCAAGTTCCTATACGATTCCAAGCAGGGATGGAGCGGGGCCGGCTCGGTGGGGTTCACCGTGCAACAGAACACGTTTGCTTTCGGCTTGGCGAGCGACGGCGACACGCTCAACGAGCGGTTCGCGGGAATCTCCGCGCGCTACGAAAATAAACACGTGGGGAACGATCGAGTGGGCCTGCGATTCCAGTTCGAGAGCTATCACGAGCAATGGAACCGGACTACGCTGGACGCTCTGGCGGCGCTCCCCGGCCAGACTTCGGATGCCTACCGCACGCGGCAGAATTTCCAGCCGACCGCCACCATCAGCCTGGCCAAACCCCTGACGCTCGAGATCGGCGTGGGCTTTCAACGCTTTCAGAGCCAATTTCCGGCCGCTCATACCGAAGCCGCCAACGCCCTGATCTCCACTCTGCGCTATCACCGGCGGCTGACGGAATCGGAATATCAGCAAGACGTATATGCGGACTACACCCTGCGTGCGGCCACCAAACTTCTGGGCAGCGACTTCGTGTATACCTCGCACCTGGCGGGACTGCACTACCGCGCCGGGCACGGCAAGCACCAGTTGACGGAGCAGGTGGTGGCCGGCACGGTCAGCGGGCGCGCGCCCCTGGCGGATCGCTTCGTGGCGGGCAATAGCTACTACCTGCGCGGCTGGAATAAGTACGATATCGACCCAATTGGGGGAAACCGCCTGGTACACAATACCGTCGAGTATCGGTATGGGCCCTTCCAGGCGTTTTACGATGCCGGAGCAGTCTGGGACAGCGGCCAGCCGGCCACGGCGAGGCATTCGCTGGGCGTGGGCTTCAAGGAATCGATTTTTTCGCTCGCCGTAGCGTTCCCGGTCAGGTCCGGACACGTCGAACCGATCGTTATGATAGGCATGATTTATTGATGGAAACCCGCTCGCGGGAAACAAAGATCAGCCGTAGGAGCTGGCTTCTGGCCGGCCTTACGGTCCCTTTGTTCTCCGCGCCGCCGGCCGATTCCATGAAGGTGCTGTACGATGGCGACAACCTGCACGTCGCCGCCCCCACGCTGCACTTCCTCGCAGGCAAGCCGCTGGAACGCCTGAAATACGGCGGCGTGGTAGCTTACGTGGCGCAACTCGAACTGCTCAACGAAGCGCGCACGGCGATCGTGCGTCCGCAAAAAGGCCGCTTCGTGGTGAGCTATGCTCTCTGGGAGGAGAAGTTCTCTGTGACCCAATTAGGGAGCACACCGGGGGGCGCGCCGCGCACGGCCGAAGGGCTCTCGTTGGCGGCCGCCGAGGCGTGGTGTTTCGACAACCTGACGATGAGTACGTTGGGCCTCGCGCCCAACCTGTACTATTGGCTCCGCCTGGAACTGCGCACCGGCACCGCGCGCGACTTTGCCGATGAGGCCAAGATCGGGATCAGTCTTCACGATCTGATCGAGTTTCTGGGCCGCAAGAATACTGAAGTCACGCATTGGGGACCGCTGGAGACGCGCGTGCGTCTGGCCGATCTGCCCCGTTTGGCAGGCCGCGGGTTGCGAAACGGGTGAACCGCCTTCGCAACAGGCTGATCCTCATCTTTCTGGCGGCCACGCTGGCGCCACTCGCTGCCACCATTTGGATTACCACCTCGCTGCTGGAGGAGAGCGTCGACACGTCTTCCACCAGCCGGCTGGACACGCTGTCGAAATCGCTCAAAGGCACCGCCCGCGGGCTTTACGACCGCGCCAGCGAAGATCTGAAGCGTAAGGCGCAGGCCGGCGAGATTCAACCGCACAAATACGAGCCGCTGGACCGCGCGTCGTGGCCGGACGCGATCAAGATTTTTTCCGGCGGGCTGGAGGGCGAGCGTGTGGTGCGCGCCGGCCAGGAGGGCAACCGCCTGGACTACCTGGTGCGCCACGGCAATGAAATCTGGGCGTACTCGGAGAGCCTGGGCGATGTGGCCATGGATCGCCTGACGCGCGAGATCCGTGATGCGCGCCGCGCGGTGGAAGAGGCCAACGCGCGGGATCTGCGCCGCGGCATCAAGCGCGCGTACGTACTGCTGGCGGCGGGGATCTGGCTGGTGTCGCTGGCGCTGTTGGTCTACCTGGCGCATCGCATCAGCCGGCCCATCCAGGAGTTGACCACGGGGCTGGGCAAACTGGCGGCGGGCGATCTCAACGCCCGCGTGCAGGCGCGGCGCGACGACGAAATCGGGCGCGCCATCGGGGCCTTCAACAACATGGCGGGGAAGCTGCAGGAGAGCACGGAGCGCCTGGTCTACCTGCGCCAACTGGCGAGCTGGCAGACCCTGGCGCGCAAGATGGCGCACGAGGTGAAGAACTCGCTGACGCCCATCCGGCTGACTGTGGAAGAGATGCTGGTACGCTATGACGAGGCCGACCGCGGCTTCATGGAGCAGGCCACGCAGATCGTCGTCGAAGAAATCGAGACTCTGGAGCGGCGCATCCGCGCGTTCTCGCAATTCGCCACCGAGCCACCGGTGCAGCCCGGTCCGGTGGACGTCAACGGGCTGTTGCAGGAGCGCATCGCGTTCCTCAAGACGGCGCATCCCGAGGTGGCCTACGATTGCCGCCTGGCGGAGAGTACGCCGGCGGTAGTGGCAGATCAGGACCTGCTGAAGGGCATTCTGACCAATCTGCTGGAGAACGCCGCCGAAGCGGCGGGCGAAGGCGGCAGGATCCTCGGAGTGACCGCGGCCGATGGGGGGCGCGTCGCCATTGAGGTGCACGATTCCGGCCCGGGGTTGAGCGAACAGGCGCGCTCCAGTTTGTTCCAGCCCAGCATATCGTTCAAGAAACGGGGAATGGGGTTGGGGCTTTCGATCGCGCGCAAGAGCGCGCTTTTGAACGGCGGAGACATTATTGTGGTGAAAGGAGAATTGGGCGGCGCAGGTTTCCGCGTGCTGCTGCCCGTGGCTACTCATGGCATCCAAACGCATCCTGATCGTGGATGATGAAGAGAATATCGGACGCTCGCTGCGCATGATTCTGGAGCGCGAGGGCTACGCGGTGAACTTCTGCCGCAGCGTGGCGGAGTTTACCAAACACCCCGACGCGGGGCGCGCCGACGCCTACCTGTTGGATATGAAGCTGCCCGATGGCAGCGGGATCGACCTGCTGAAGGCGGTCAAGCAGAGCGGGACGGCGGCGCCCGCCATCATGATCTCGGGCCACGGGACCATTGCCGATGCGGTGGAAGCCACGCGCGCCGGCGCCTTCGATTTCCTGGAGAAGCCGTTGAGCCGCGACCGCGTGCTGCTGGCCGTGAAGCACGCCATGGAGCACTCCACGCTGCGCCAGGAGAACGAGCGGCTGCGCGAACTGGTGGGCACCTCACCCAAGATGATCGGCAGTTCGCCGGCCTGGCAGCGCGCGGTAGAACAGGCGTCGATGGCGGCGCGCAGCGATGCGCGCGTGCTGCTGATCGGCGAATCCGGCACGGGGAAGGAGCTGCTGGCGGCGCACATACACAATGCGAGCCCCTTTGCGGCTGGACCGTTCGTGAAGGTGAACTGTGCGGCGATTCCGACCGAGCTGCTGGAAACGGAACTCTTCGGACACGAGAAGGGCTCGTTCACCGGCGCCACCGCGCTGCGCCGCGGCAAGTTCGAACTGGCCGACGGCGGCACCATCTTTCTGGATGAAGTCGGCGACCTGCACGGGGCGTCGCAGGCCAAACTGCTGCGCGTATTGCAGGAGGGCGAGTTCCACCGCGTCGGCGGGGAGCAGATCATCCACGTGAGCGTGCGCGTGGTGTCGGCGACGAATCGCGATCTGGCCGCGATGGTGGCGGTGGAAAAGTTCCGCGAAGATCTGTACTACCGGCTCAGCGTGGTGCCCATCCGGGTGCCGGGGCTGCGTGAACGGCCGCACGATATCCGCCTGCTGGCGGAGTACTTCCTGGAGGAATTCTGCGGGCGCAATAACTTCAAGCGCAAGGTGCTGGACGAAAGTGTCTTCCCGCTGCTGGAGAGCTACGGCTGGCCGGGGAACGCGCGCGAGTTGCGCAACGTAATCGAGCGTATGGCGATTCTGACGCAGGGCGAGCGGCTGACACGCGATTCCATCCCGGTGGAAGTGCGGGTGCAGCGCGAGTCGGGTCCGAAATCGACCATTCAGGAGGCGCGCGAGTCGGCGGAGCGGGAGCACATTCTCCGCGCGCTGGATGAATCCAACTGGAACGTGTCGGGCGCGGCGCGGGCACTTGGCATGGAGCGGACGAATTTGCACAAGCGGATTCGCGCGCTGGGTCTGACGAGGGGGACGTAGGGCATATGGACACCATCGGCATTATCGGCGTTGGCCTTCTCGGGTCGGCAATCGCCGCCCGCCTGGCCGCCGCCGGCTATGGGATTCTCGGTTACGACCTCTTGCCCAACCGCCGTCGCGGCGCCGGCTCCGCCCAAGAGGTTGCCGCCAAGTGCCGCACTATCATTCTCTGCCTGCCCACCTCCGAGGTGGTGGCCGAAGTGCTGGCCGCGATCGAACTCACTCCAGGCACCACGATCGTCGATTGCACCACCGGCGAACCGGAAGCCATGGCGGCGATGGGCGCGAAGTTGGCGAACGCCTCCATCGACTATCTGGACGCCACCGTGCTCGGCTCCAGCCGGGTGGTCCGCAACGGTGCCGCCGTGGTGATGGCCGGCGGCCGGCGCCCCGTGTTTGACGCCGCCGCTCCGCTGTTCCGCACCTTCGCCGCGCGCGCGTTCTATCTGGGACCCTACGGCGCTGGCGCGCGGATGAAGTTGGTGGTCAACCTTGCGCTCGGCTTGCACCGCGCCGTGCTGGCCGAGACGCTCGCCTTCGCCCATGCCTGCGAGGTCTCGCCGGCGGACGCGCTCGAGGTGCTCAAGGCCGGAGCCGCGTATTCGCGGGTGATGGACGACAAAGGCCAGAAGATGCTCGACCATGATTTCACGGTGGAAGCCAAGCTCTCGCAGCACCTGAAAGACGTCCGCCTGATTCTGGCCGCGGCCAACGCGAAGAACGCCAAAGCTCCGCTGTCCCAGGTCCACCGGCAGTTGCTGGAACGCCTGGAGGCCGCAGGTTATGGCGACGTGGATAACAGCGCGATCATCATGGCGTATGAGTAGCATTGTGGAGCGGGCGCCCTCGCCCACTGTCACTCAGTTTTCCCAAACCTGGGAATCTGGCGGAGATTGTGGGGCGGACCCCCTGGTCCGCGCGGGACGCCCTCGTCCCGCCGTCGCAACCGCGATATCGCGATCATGCAAGGTGCCAGTAGGCCGACGGGGGCGTCGGCCGCGGACCAGGGGATCCCGCCCCACAACGAATACAGGTTGTTCGGTCTCGGGAATAAACAAGTGACATTGGGCGCTGTCGCCTGCCAAGCAGTTAGCATGGAAAGATGGCCTCAGCCGAGATAGCGCGTGAGCAGTGTACTGGCCACCCCTGGCGCAAGTTCGCGTTCGCGCTTCTGACTCTCACCTATTTTCTCTACTTCAACTGGAACGGCCTGTGGGCGCGGTTCGCGCCCGATGACATGATGAACATGGCGATCTATTGGAGACAGAAGCCGATCCGGATGGTACTCCATTTGTTCATGCCCTGGCGCGGAGACTACCGTCCCATGGCGGGTCTCTTCTATCTGCCGCTGCTCGACGGCTTCGGCTTGAATCCGCTTCCCTACCACGTGGTGATGCTGGCCATCCTGCTGGGCAACCTGTACCTCATGTACCGGTTTGCGTTGTGCATCGGCTGCGGTGAAGTACAGTCTCTGCTGGCCACCCTGATCGTGGCCTATCACGCCGGGTTGCACATGCTGTACTACAACACCACTTTCATTTACGACGTGCTCTGCTTCTCGTTCTACATGTCTGCGTTCCTCTGCTATGCGCGGGTTCGCGCGCAGGGGCGCCTGTTGCGCGCCAGCGAAACGGCGTTGGTGATGGGTTTGTACCTCTTTGCCCTCGATTCCAAAGAGATGGCCCTCACCCTGCCCATGGTGCTGCTGGCGTACGAGTGGGTTTATCACTCTAGAAACGGCCGGCCCACGGCGTGGACGACCAGGGATATCGTCAGTTGGCTGCGCGGCCCGGGGCGCGTGATGCTGTATTGTGTGGCGCTGAACCTGGTCTACCTGTACGGCAAGGCGTTCGGGCCGGACGCCCTGCTGCAATCGCCCGGCTACCGTCCGGCGTTGTCGCTCGGACGGTTCTTTGCATTCGAGACAACGGCGACGGGCGATCTGTTGCTGGGGTGGGGAACTTTCACTTGGCGCGGCGTGGTGGCAGTGTGGATTGCGCTTGCTTATCTGGCGTGGCGGCGCCAGCGTCCCGTACTGCGCTTCTCCTGGTTCTTTTTGATGCTCACGCCGCTGCCGCTGGCGGTGCTGGTGGGGCGCGGCGCCGCGTGTCTGTACATCTCGCTTGCCGGCTGGGCGGTCTTCGCCGCCGTGGTCCTGACAGACGTTGCCGGTGCGGCAGCGGGTTTTCTGACGGAGGAGCCCTTCTTCCGCCGCGCCGGATATGCGGCACTGTCCGCCGTCATCCTCTGCACGAGTTTCTTTTTCTGGGCGAAGGAGAATGATTACATGCAACGCGCGGTCGCCCGCCATGCCATCGCGGTTCTGGGGCAACAGACCGCGGATGTAATCCAGCAACTCCGGGCGCTGAACCCGCGCGTGAAATCTGGCTCCGATGTCGCATTCCTGAACGACCCTTTCGACGATTGGGACATGGCCTTCATTGCCGAACTATGGTTCCGCGACAAGAGCCTGCGGTTTCATCTGCAACGCAAGACATCACTGTCGCCGGAAGAACTGGCGAAGATGACGGTCTTCGACTTTCAGAATGGGCGGCTGGTGCTGGTCACAAGTGACGGATCACCGCGTCCGTGAATTCCGACGTC
>JANYAH010000213.1 GCA_025361425.1 Candidatus Solibacter sp.
GTGGAAGCCGAAGTCTCTTCCAACGAGGCCGCCTGTTGAGACGCCCCGGCGGCCAGCGACTGGCTCGAACCCGACACCAGCGCTGCGGCGTTTGAGACCATTTCCGCACTCTCGCTCATGCGCGCGGCTAGATCTTTAAGCGCGGCTCCGGCGTGGAGGACCAGCCATAGGACACCGGCTCCCACACCCAAACCGATCAGCAAGAGCAAAAGGGTCACCATGGTATTGCGCGCGGATTTGGCGGCGGAGGCGGCCGATGCAGATGCCAGGTCGCGGTTCTGCTGTTCCACCAGCGACACCGCCTGGCGACCGATCTCCTCGAGGCTCGGCTGCACTTTTTGCGCAAAAATCACCATGGCCGCATCCATCTGCTGGTTGGCCATGGCCTGGCGCAGTTCCTCATGCGCCTGCGCCACCAGCGACGCCTGCTGCTCCAGACTCTGCAAGCGCGCCGCCGCCTCGCGGGCATCGGCCGTTTTGCGGAGTTCCGACAGGGATTTCCGCAGGCTCGCGGCATGCTGGTTGAACGCCTGTTGGTACGCTTGGTGGTGTGCGACGTCGGCCAGCATCGTGGCCAACACGCTACCCCGCTCCAGACTGGTGAGTTCGGCCGCGTCGGCGCTCACCTGGCCGGCGAGGTATTGTTGGCGCGCCGTCACGTTGGCCGCGCGTTCGAGGTCTGCACTGAGGTCGCGGGTAACCAGTACCCCGACGGCGCCCAACAGCAGCACCAGTCCCAGCATGGCCCCAAAGCTGCATAGAAGTTTTTTGGTTAAGCTCATTGTCTTGGTCTCCCGGAAAGGGGCTACATCTTAAAGCTCAGGCTCACCGGCACCAGTGCTTTGACGGCCTTGCCCTCGCTGGTGAACGGTGCAAATTTCCACTTCTTCACCGCGTCGGAGGCGGGCCGCGTCAACACCGGATTGCCGCTGAGAATATTCACCTTCTCCACCAAACCGCTCTCCGTCACCAGGGCTTCCAACTCCACGTACCCTTCGATTTTCAATTGTTTGGCGATCGGCGGGTACTCGCAAGGCACCTTCGTGGTCACCGCGTTCAAACCTTCACTCTTGGATACCTTCTTGGGTGTCTCCTGGGCAAAACCCGTAATCAGGAAGAGCCCTGCCAGGGCCACAGTTCCCAAATAGCCGCACACACGGAATCTGCGTAACATGTTCATGCTTCTTATATCGGCACATAACCTGGAAAGATTAGCCCGAGATTGCTTCAGACGCCATGGCGTAGGGACCGCGGCACGGACTACGTATAATTAGAAGGTAGGTCCGATACCCATGCGAAAGCGCCTGTTCTACTGGTCCGCGAGCGTGCTGCTTGTCATCAGCGTGGTGCTGGTGGTGTGGCAGGGATCCTTCCGCCTCGGGAATTTCGGCCCTTCCAACGCGGGACAGACCTTCATTTTCTGGGCGGTCTCCACCCTAATCTTCATTTTGATGGTCACCGTGGGGTGGATTCTGGCGCGCGAGTTCTTCAAACTCTACGTGGCGCGGCAGGCCAAACGCCTGGGTTCGCGCATCCGCACAAAACTCGTGGTCGGCGCCATGCTCTTGAGCTGTGTCCCAGTCTTCTTCCTCGTGCTGTGGAGTTACGAGGTGCTCAACTTCAACCTGAAAGCATGGTTCACCAACCCCGTCAATAACAAGGTGGAAGTCTATAGAAAGGTGGCGCGCGCGCTGGATCTCGAAATGCAGAACCGGCTGCGCGTTCAGGCCACCCTGCTGGCCGCGCAGCCCGAGACCAGCCAGCTTCTGGCCGGCGGCCGCGCGACGCCGGGCGCGTTAGAGCGATTCGCCAAAGAGCAGGGCCTCGAATCGGCCGCCATCCTGGCGCCTTCGGGCGCACCGCTGGAGATTTGGGGAGCGTACCCGGTGCGGGCACAAGACGGGCATACCGCGATGGCCCACGTACCCCTCAGGAACGGCGCCGTCGAGGTGGCGGCGCGGATTTCCCTGGATACCGGGCAGCAACTGCTGGAAATCAAGAGATTCAGCGACGAGTGGGCGCAAATCGTCGGCAACCGTAAGGACTATCGCACGCTGTACATCATGCTGATGGTCTTGATCACGCTCTTCGTGCTGTTCATCGCCACCTGGCTGGCACGCATCCTGGCCAACCGGATCAGCACCCCAATCACGGCCATATTGGAAGCCGCCGGCGAGGTCCGCCGCGGCAACCTGCAACATCGCGTGACGGTGCGCGCCGAGGACGAACTGGCGCTGCTGGTCACTGGCTTCAATCAGATGACCGAGGCGCTGGAATCCAGCGGCATCGAGCTGGACCGCCGGCGGCGCTTCACCGAGGCCATCCTGGAGAGCATTCCGACGGGCGTGATCTCGATCGGCTCCGATGGCTCCATCCAACACGTGAACCGGGCGCTGTCCAAGATTTTTCCGGCGGAGGCCGCCAAAGCCACGCGCCTGGAAGACCTCTTCTCGCGCGAGGACACTACCGAAATCAAATACCTCATGAAGCGCGCGCGCCGCACCGGCGTGGCGTCCCGGCAATTGGAATTGCGCACCGCTAGCCGCAAGATCCACTTGGCGGTGACCGTCTCGGCGCTGGAATCTAACCTCACCTCGGGCTTCGTGGTGGTGCTGGAAGATACCAGCGAGTTGCTGCGCGCGCAGAAGGCGGCGGCGTGGCACGAGGTGGCGCGGCGGGTGGCGCATGAGATCAAGAACCCGTTGACGCCGATCGCACTTTCCGCCGAGCGCATTGGCCGCCACCTCGACCGCCTGGACCTGCCGCCCGGGACCGCCCGGATCGTTTACGAATGCGCCGCCACCATCACTAAATCCGTGGAATCGGTGAAGACGCTGGTGGACGAGTTTTCCCAGTTCGCGCGCTTCCCGTCGGCGCAGCCGGTGCGCTGCGACCTCAATGAAATGGTCAGCCAGGCTCTGGCGGTATTTCACGGGCGACTGGAAGGCATTTCCATGCGCACCAGCTACGCGCCGAACCTGCCCCCGGTGAACGTGGACCGCGAGCAGTTCCAGCGCGTGGTGGTGAACCTGGTGGACAACGCCGCCGAGGCCATGCAGGATTCGCTGGTGAAGACGTTGTACATCGCTACCCAACCCGGTGTCGCCGAGACCGTGGAAGTAGTGGTGGCCGATTCCGGCGCCGGCGTGAGCAGCGACGATAAGGAGAAACTTTTCCTGCCTTACTTTTCGACCAAAAACCGCGGAACGGGATTGGGCCTGGCGATTGTCAGCCACATCGTCGCCGAACACAATGGGACCATAAGGGTGGAGGACAACCAGCCGATGGGCGCACGCTTCACCGTGGAACTACCCGCCCTGCTGGAGAATGAACCAGCGGCGACCGTGGCCGCCGGAGAAGCGGACCTAAAGCCTTCCGTGGTGAAAATATGAAACCGAGACGGGTACTGGTGGTGGATGACGAGCCGGGGATCCGCCAGTCCTTGAGCGGCGTTCTGGAAGACGAAGGCTACGCGGTGGAGACCGCGGAAAGCGGCGAGGCGTGCCTGGAGGCCTTGCCGGGCGGCGGTTTCGAACTGGTGCTGCTGGATATCTGGCTGCCGGGCATTGACGGCATGGAGGTGCTGGCGCGGATCCAGGAAATGCCGTTCGGCGAGCGGCCGGTGGTGGTGGTGATCAGCGGCCATGGCTCGATTGAGGCGGCGGTGAAGGCCACCAAGCTGGGCGCCTTCGATTTTCTGGAGAAACCGCTCTCCATTGAAAAAGTCGCCGTGGTCACCAAGAACGGCCTGGCGCGCCGCAAGCTGGAGTTGGAGAACACGCGCCTTAAGGAAGACACCGGTTCGCGCTGGCGGATCATCGGAGACAGCGTGCCCATCAAGGCGCTGCGCCAGCAGCTCGGCCTGATGGCCGGGACCAACGGGCGCGTCCTGATCTATGGCGAGAGCGGCACCGGCAAGGAACTGGTGGCGCGCGCATTGCATGCCATGAGCCCGCGCGCGGCAGAGCCCTTCGTGGAGGTCAACTGTGCGGCGATTCCCGAGGAGCTGATTGAAAGCGAGATGTTCGGCCACATCAAAGGCAGCTTCACCAGCGCCCATGAGGACAAGGTCGGAAAGTTCCAGAAGGCGGACGGCGGCACCCTGTTCCTGGACGAAGTGGGAGACATGAGCCTGCGCACCCAGGCCAAGGTGCTGCGTTCGCTGGACGAGCAGCGCTTTGAGCCGGTGGGCGCCGCCGAATTCGTCCAGGTGGACGTGCGCGTGGTGGCGGCGACCAACAAAAATCTCGAGGAGGAGATCGAACGCGGCAATTTTCGCGAGGATCTTTTCTACCGGCTGAATGTGATTCCCTTCTTCGTACCTCCGCTGCGCGACCGGCGGGAGGATATCGCGCAGCTCGCCGATCACTTCCTCCGCGAGTTCACCACGGCCTACGGGCGTAAGCCCAAGGAACTCACCCCGGAAGCCTACCGCGTGCTGACCGAATATCACTGGCCGGGCAACGTGCGCGAGTTGAAGAACCTGATTGAGCGGATCGTGATTCTCAATCCGCAGGTGCGCGTGGATGCGCGCCACATTCCGCTACAGACGGTGCGCCGGCAGCCCGCCCTTCCGCTGGAGCGCTTCGGCAGCCTGCAAGATGTCCGCGAGGCGGCGGAACGTGAGTACATTCTCAAGAAGCTGGAAGAGACCAACGGGAATGTGACGCGCACCGCCGAACTGCTGGGCCTGGAGCGGAGCAATTTGTACCGCAAGATGAAAACGCTGGGCATCGGGCCGAAGGAATAGTGCGGGGCGACTAATGCATCTCCGGCCTGGCGAGGTTTTTCACAAACCTCACTTGACCAAGAGTTCTCCCGCCGCGTAGCGGTACATCTCAAGGCCCAGCGCCCAGCGGGGTTGGAAGCCTTTCCAGACGGTGCTGCCCTCGGTGGATTTGACGGGCAGGTCGAGATAGGCGCGCCGCGTGTTGTCGCCTTTGAGGTAGAGATCTAGAAACGCGGTTACAAAATGTTGGTTGATGGCCGCGATCCGGTCTTTCCGCCACACCGGTTCATCGAAGAAAGCGCGCGCGGCGAAGCTTCCCATGGCTTCGCCCGGAGGCGGGTTGCCGCCCACGTTGTGGCGCGCGTTTTCGTAAACCAGCATTCGGCGTTCCGAATTGACCGCGCCTTCGAACGCCTTGCGGACCCCCTGCTGGTACCCGGAAACATCATCCTGATCCCCGACGATGAATAACGAGGGGATGCGAATTCCGGCCAGCCCCTGGGCGTCCCAGCTATTGTGCGGCGGCTGAGCGCCCCACGGCGCGATGGCCACCATCGCCTTGAGGTTGTCGCGTTTGCGGGCTTCGAATTTCACGTTGCCCGCGGTCCACGCGTCGAAGTAGCCGCCGGGGACGGCGCGGGCGGGTGCGCCCTGTTTGCTGTACCCCGCGCCTGCACTGGCCAGTGCCCCGTAGCCGCCCATCGAGTAGCCGACGATGGCCACGCGCGAGGCATCCAACACACTGTTCAGGAAATCTCCCGCCTGGAGGCCGCGCGCCTGCAGGGCGTCGATGGTGAACCACTGGTCGGCGGCGCGATTGAGCAGCGTGCTGATTAAGGCCGCCTGCTGGCCGAATACCGAATCCGTATGGTCGATTGCCGCTACCACGTAGCCTTTGGATGCCAGATTCTCGGTAAGATACGTCAGAAACGTCCGCGAACCCGGATAGCCGTGCGAGACAATCACCAGTGGAAAGCGCTCGCCGCTGGCCGGGGCCGCATCGCGCAATGCCTTGCCGGGAATGCGGAACGTCTTCGGCATATCGGGCGCGGGCGTGCCGGGCATGGCGCTCTCGTAAACCACCCGTTCTTCCTTGCCCGCCGGGATTACTGCCGGATACCAGATCTCGATCTTCAACGGGCGGTCATACAGCGGCGCCTTGCCGGCATCCTTTTCGAAGTGGAGGATATCGACCTGGCCGGGGTTCACCAGGTCGAGCGTCCGCACGCCCACGGACCAGCGGCCTCGCGGGGCCAGCTCTGGCGCATCGGCGGGCGCAACGCTGAAAGAAACTGCCGGGGATTGCTGTGCCGGGGCGACCGCACAGCAGAGCAGGAAGGGCACACAGGCGCGAAGCGACGGGCAAAATCGCATGCCTCTATGGTGCCACCCTCGCGAGTTCACTTGCAATTTGCCCCGTGTTAGTGATACAAATTTCTTCGGACGTAGTCTGCAAATCCAAAACATTCGTGGGAGAACATGTCAATCCAACGTAGGAACTTTTTGAGGTCAATCGGCGCTGCGGGCGTGCTTGGCCTGGCCAGCCCCCGTGAACAGAAGGCGCAGGAACAGGTGGCTCGCGCCACGCGCGCCATGCCCATCCCGAAGATCAAGGATATCAGCGTCATTGAATGCCAGCCCGCCGGCGTGCGGCTAACGGTGGTCAAGATCACCACCGACCAGGACGGCCTCTACGGGTACGGCTGCGCCACCTTTACGCAACGCGCGGATCTGGTCAAGCCCGCCGTGGAGAAGTACCTCAAGCCGTTTCTGCTGGGCAAGACGACAGACCGGATCGAAGACATCTGGCAATCCTGCTACGACAGCTCTTATTGGAAGAACGGCCCGGTTCTAAATAACGCGATCAGTGGTGTGGATCAGGCCCTCTGGGACATCAAGGGCCGTCAGGCAGGCATGCCGGTTTACCAGCTTGTGGGCGGGAAATGCCGCGAAGCGGTCGATTGTTATGCTCACGCCGATGGCGCGGATTTTCCCAACGTAGTGGAATCGGCACGCCGTTTCATGGCGCAGGGGTTCCGCCATGTCCGCGTGCAGGTCGGCGTTCCCGGCATGGCCGGTTACGGCAGTTCGCGGGGCACGGCCCCCGTCAAGGCGCTGCACACCAAGCCGGTGTTCGAGCCCACCGCATACACGCGCCGCGCGCTCAAGCTTCTGGAGGTCTGCCGTAAGGAACTGGGCGACGACATCGAACTGCTGCACGACGTGCATGAGCGTGTTTCTCCGAATCAGGCCGTGCAGTTCTGCAAGGACGCCGAGAAATTCAGACTGTTCTTTATGGAAGATCCGCTCTCGCCGGAAGACCTACCATATTTCCGCCAGATCCGGCAGCAATGCGCCACGCCCATCGCGATGGGCGAACTCTTCAACAGCCCGCACGAATGGACTTCGCTGATGGGCGAGCGCCTGATTGACTACATCCGCGTACACGTCTCCCAAGCCGGCGGATTTACTCCGTGCCGGAAGATCGCCATCATGGGCGAACTCCACGGCGTGAAGACGGCGTGGCACGGTCCCGGCGACGTATCTCCCATCGGACACATGGCGAATGTAACTCTGGATCTGGTCAGCTATAACTTCGGCATCCAGGAATACTCCTCCTTCAACCAGCGGAGTCAGGAGATATTCCAGGGCTGCCCGGAGATGAAGGATGGCTACCTGTACGCCAACGAAAAGCCCGGTTGGGGGATCGAGATCGATGAGAAAGCGGCAGCCAAAGCGCCGTACACCAACCCGGCTAACGGCCTGAATGGCGGTTGGGGCGAGATCCGCCGCATGGATGGCACCGTGATCAAACAGTGATCCACCGCATGGATGGCACAGTGATTAAACAATGATCCACCGTCGTGAGTTTCTCGGCGCCGCCTGTGCCGGCGCCGTGGGCATGGGGTCGGCTTTTGCCGGCCCTTATCAACGTGCTGCCGCCGGGTTGCGGAAGAAGGTGAAAATCACCGGCGTCAAATGCATGATCGTGCGCGGCACCTGGGACTGGAACCTGATTAAGATTGAAACCGATTCCGGCCTCTACGGCATCGGCGAAGCCTACTGGGGTTGGGGCGTGAAGGATACGGTCCTCAACAAACTGGCTCCCATTTTGGTGGGCGAAGATCCGCTCAACGTCGACAAGCTCTATACCAAAATGCTCATGCAGAGCGCCGGGGCGGGCGCGATTGGCGGCGTCACGGTCAGCGCCGCCAGCGGAATCGAAATCGCTCTGTGGGATCTTTGTGGGCGCATTCTCGAAACCCCGGTGTGCAATCTGTTGGGCGGCCGTTTCCGCGACCGCGTGCGCTTCTACCGTACGCTTCAGGCCGTCGCCAATGTGGAAGACCCGGCCGCCTGGCGCGCCCAGTGCGACGAGGTGCGCGCTGAAAAGTGGGGCTGGAACGCTTTCAAGTTCCAAGGCGATGGCGTGCCCGTCAAAGCCGACCCCGGCTTCCGCGAGCCCGGTCACGATCCCTACGGACGCGGACTCACCAATCGGGACTACCGGCGCATCGTCAAGGCTATGGAAACCGTGCGCGAATCTTTGGGGCCGGATGCGGATTTCGGCATCGAATGCCACTGGCGCTACGACACCCAGGACGTCATCCGCCTGGCCCGCGAACTGGAGCCGGTCAAGCCCATGTGGCTCGAAGATCCGGTTCCGCCCGACAATATCGAAGCCATGGCGAGGGTCACCCACGCCATCGGCATACCGGTCCTCACCGGCGAGAACCTCTATGGGCGGCAGGGCTTCCGCAAGCTGATCGAGATGCAGGCCTGCTCCGGCGTGCACATCGACGTGCCGAAATCCGGCGGACTGCTGGAATCCAAGAAGATCTCCGATCACGCGGATCTTTATTACATCTGGACGGCGTGCCACAATCCCGCGAGTCCGGTGGGCACCATTGCGTCGTGCCACGCCGCTGCGGCCATGCGCGAGTTCCGGATTCACGAATTGGCCAACTGGGTGCCTTGGTGGCCCGACCTGGTGGTGCGGGAAGGCCCGTTCTGGGAGAACGGCTACTTCACAATTCAGGACAAGCCCGGGTACGGCATCGAGATCAATCCGGACGTCGCCAAGGCGCACCTGGCGCTGGGCGAGACGTGGTGGGGCTGATTTAAGCGGCGGGCGGGGCAGCTTCGCTGGAGCCCACGCCGCCCCGCCTTTCACTTTCACCGCGCGCCGGATGAGTTTGCCGCCTTCGGCCCCGTAGAGCCAATCCAGACTCTTGCCCGCGCACTTAAAGGACGAGCGGCGCGAGCGTTCTCAATGAAGCCCGGCCTTCCGACTGCCTGGAAAAGCATACCTGAAATTCCGGCCTGGCCCAAACTCCACAAGAATAGCTCTTGATCAATCGGCCGGTTTGACTTATGCTTTACCAGGCGCTTCTTGCCGGCGCTGGGAAAGAAACTCGCCGGAAGCAGAAGCAAGGAGTGTGAGAGATGAACTTACCGGTATTAGATGTCGCAATTGGAATTAGTTTTGTGTACCTCTTGCTGAGCTTGATTTGCACGACGGTGAACGAAATGATCGCCGGCGGCCGGAAGACCCGGGCGAAATTTCTGGATAAAGGCATCACCCGGCTGCTTGGGGGTAATGAGGAGTTCAAGAAACTGCTCTACAAACATCCCATGATTCAGTCGCTCGCGGAAAGCGACACCGCCATTTGCCCGTCGTACATTCCCGCGGACAAGTTTGCCACGGCGTTGCTTGACCTGATCTCCGGAAAAGGCAAGTCGCTGTCCGATTTCGCCGCGCTGCGGGAGGGAGTGAAATCGATCCCCGGCGAACATTTCCAAGGAGCGATGACCGCGATCCTGGACAGGTCGGCGGATGACGCCGCCAGCGCTCGCATGCTCGTGGAGAAATGGTTCGATGAAAACATGGACCGCGTGGGCGGCTGGTACAAACGAAACGCGCAGATGAATGCAGTGATTGTCGCTAGCATTCTCGCGGTGGTTCTCAACGCCGACACGCTGCACATTGCGTCACTGCTGTGGACCACTCCCACTTTGCGGGCGGCGGTGGTGGAGCAGGCGCGGGTGCGGTCGCAGAAATCGCGTCCGGAAGAGTTGCTCCCGATGGTGGAGTATTCCGACCCCACCAAACCCACCGAGGGCACGCCGATCAACGTTCCCTCGGACCAGGCGCTCACCCAGGAAGAGAAGTCGCAGTTGTCGGAGTTGACCGGATGGCAAAATGATTGGAAAGCTTTCCAAGATTGGCGGCAGGACCTGCCCGGAAGCACCGCGCCCTGGGGCCGGCTCTTCGAACATCTCTTCGGTTGGATACTTACCGCGTTGGCTGTTTCGATGGGTGCGCCATTCTGGTTTGACACCCTCAACCGGTTTATGAATATTCGCAACGCCGGGCGCGCCCCGGATGAGCGCCGGGACAAGAGCCGACCGGCCACTGCTGTCTCTTGAGGAGCCTCCCGATGAAAACCACTATTCTGATCCTCCTGTTTGCCGGCCGGACGACGGCCGAGACGCTGGTACTGAAACGCGCGTGGGTAGAGATGTTCAAGGACCGCGCGACCATTGATGCATCGTTCACCATCGACCACGCACACAAGCACCCCAATGCGCCGGCGGCCGACGGCGATATGCACGTGGCCGGGCGGGCGTCCAAGGAAGTGGGATTGCCGATGGTTGCGGAAATGATGAATGCCGCCGGTGCAATGGAAAAAGCGGCTGTCGATTTGATTCACAAGAACGAGGGCAATCAAAAGGCCTCGCCCATCACCGGAGTGTGGCGCCTGTGGTTTGAGCACCCGGCCGCGTCGCAGGTGCAGTTTGATACGGTGCCGCCCGCCACGAATACCAATCCGGACCATTCCTTTGAGATTCACCCGATCACCAAGTATGCGGGTCAGGACCTGTCGGGCTCTCTGGATTTCGTCCCGAACTTCCCCGCCCATGACGCACATTCCTCTTTCACATCCTACGAGAGCATGTCCATTTCCTTGCAGGCCACGGCGACCGCGATCACGATGAACGCCAAGAAATCGGGTTTCAACTACGCGGTATTCCGGATGAAACTACGCGCCGCTCCCACCAAACTGGGGGACGGCGGCTTGGCCGTACTCGCGGACGTGCTGGACAGCCAGGATGCGGAGACGGTCATTGCCAGTAAGGTGCGAATGATCTTCGTTCCTGGAACCGGTCCGTGGACGCTGATCGGGAAGGATGCCGGCGAAGGGTTGGAGTTCGATGCGCTGGGGATTCCGCGGGTGAATCTGAACGCAATCTCGACGTTCCTCAAAGCCGCCGGTTCCGCCGCGGCCACTCGGAAAATGCCGTACGAAATGATTGTGGTCGGGCTGAAACCGGCCAAGTGAGACCAGCGCTTTTCTCAAATGGGAACACTGGCAGCGCACGGCTCTTTCAAGTTCCGCGGCGCGTCGGATAAGATCGCGCCGCTTACGCCGGGACCAACGGCGGCGGGTGTGGTCACGGCCAGCAACGGCAATCACGGGTTGCGCGGGGCGGCCGCATCGCAGGGGCGCGCCCGGCCCGAAAAAGCCGCCTGAAAGGCGGCTTTGGGCAAGCTTGCCCGCCCCACAAAACCGGCACGACTTTGAGCGCAGGGCGCTAGCCGTTTTCGAGCAAGGCGAGGAGTTTTTCCTGGACGCTTTCGGCGGTGGGGTTGTCGGGGGTGATGACCAGGATGGTGTCGTCACCGGCGATGGTGCCGACCACTTCGGGCCACTCTTCGTTATCCAGCGCGACGGCTACGGAGTTGGCGTGGCCGGGCGAAGTTTTGAGAATCACTTGGTTTTGGGCGCACAGCACGTCGCGCAGGAATTCGGCGGCGAGCAGGGAGAACTGCGGGCCGGTTTCCTCGGGCGCCATTTCTTTGTAGCCTTCCCGCGTCTTGACGAGGCGTAGGTCGCGGATGTCGCGCGAAAGCGTCACCTGCGTGGCGGCAATGCCTTGGCTTTTCAACTCCCCGGCGAGTTCTTCCTGGGTGGAAATCCCCTTGCTCCGGATCAATTTCAGGATCTGGCCTTGACGGTAGCTCTTGGTCATAAACTCATTTCAGCCAACCGCTGTTGAGCGGCGGCGAGTGCGGCAGCGACCGCGTTGGGCCCGGTCCCGCCCGGTACCTCGCGCGACAGCATGCCGTTTTTGGGACTGAGCAGCGCCGCGAAATCGCCGGTGAATTCCGGTGCGAATTGGCGCATCTCTTCGGCGGTCCAGCCGGCGGGCTTCTTGCCGGCACGCACAGATTCCAACACGAACCTTCCGACGATCTGGTGGGCCTGGTGGAACGGCGTGCCGGCGCGCGCCAGGGCTTCGGCGAGATCTGTGGCCACCACCCAACTCTCTTCGGCGGCGGCGGCGGGTTTGGCGGCGTTGAGCTTCACGTTCCCGACCACCACGCGCGCCATCTCGAGCGAGCCGGCCAACTGGTCGGCGGCTTCGAAAAGCGGAACCTTGTCTTCCTGCATGTCGCGGTTGTAAGTCATGGGCAGGCCCTTCATGGTGACCATGAGAGAGGTCAGCGAGCCTATCACGCGGCCGCATTTGCCGCGGATCAGTTCCAGCGAATCCGGGTTCTTCTTCTGCGGCATGAGGCTGCTGCCGCTGGTGACGCCGTCGCCCAGTTCCAGCCAGCCGAATTCTTCGCTGGAATAGAGGATCCAGTCCTCGGCCAGGCGGCTCAAGTGAATCATGGCGACGCTAGCGGCGTAGAGAAAATCGAGGGCGAAATCGCGGTCGCCGGAAACGTCCATGCTGTTGAAGGTGATGGCGGCGAAACCCAGATCGCGGGCGATGGCGTCGCGGTCGAAGGGGAAGCCGCTGCCGGCCAGCGCGCCGGAACCGAGCGGCAGGAAATCGGCGCGGCGGCGGGCTTCGCCGAAGCGTTCCCAATCGCGCGCGAACATTTCGAAATAGGCCAGCAGATAGTGCGGCCAGAGGACGGCCTGGGCGCGCCGCATGTGGGTGTAGCCGGGAATCACGGCATCGGGATATTGAGCCGCGAGACCGAGCAGCGCGCGCATCACGCCGGTCAGCAGGGCGCGCACGCGATCGCATTCCTCGCGCAGCCAGAGCCGCGTATCGAGCGACACCTGTTCGTTGCGGCTGCGCCCGGTGTGGATCTTGTCGGCCACCTTGCCCGCGCGCTCTTTCAGCTTGCGGATGACCAGGGTATGCACGTCTTCATCGGTGGCGCCTTGGTAGAACGCGGGAGCGAGAGATTCGGCTTGAATGGCGTCGAACGCCGCGACGATTTCCGCGCGCTCCTGCGTGCTCAAAATGCCGACGCGCTCGAGGGCTCGGGCGAATGCCTGCGAGCCCCGGATATCCGCGTCGATCAGCCGGCGGTCGAAATCGAGCGATCCGCTGAAACGCTCGAAGACTTCGTTCGGCCCGGTTTCAAAGCGCCCGCCCCAGAGTTTCATTTCGATTTGCCGCCGAGCGCGGCCCGCACCTTTAGTGGCAGTCCGATGAGGTTGATGAAGCCGAGCGCGTCCTTCTGGTCGTAGCTGGCGCCCATGGTGAAGCTGGCGATGTCGAGCGAGTAGAGGGAGAACGGCGATTTGCGAGAGAGGGGCGTGATGTTGCCCTTGTAGAGTTGCAATTTGACTTCGCCCGTAGTGGTTTCGCAGACCCTGTCGAAGAATGCGTCCAGGGCCTCGCGGAGCGGGGTGAACCAGAGGCCGTTGTAAACCATTTCGGCCCAATCGAGCGCCAGTTTCTGCTTGTAGTGGAGCGTGTTCTTATCCAGCGTGAGGGCTTCGAGTTCGCGGATGGCGAACATGATGAGCGAACCGCCGGGCGTCTCATAGCAGCCGCGCGACTTCATGCCGACGAAGCGGTTCTCCACCAGATCGATGCGGCCGATGCCGTGTTCGGCGCCGATGGCGTTGAGGGTTTCGAGCAGTTCGAAGGCCTTCATGGTTTTGCCATCGACCGAGACGGGGACGCCCTTCTCGAAACCGATGGTGACCTCGCCCGGTGTGTTGGGGGCTTGGGCCGGGCTCTTGGAGAGCATCCAGATTTCGTCCGGCGCGGCGTTGGCGGGGTCTTCCAGGGCGCCGCCCTCGTGGGAGATGTGCCAGATGTTGCGATCGCGGCTATAGATTTTGGTAGTGGAGGCGGAGATGGGGATATTGCGCTCGCGTGCGTAATCGATAGCGTCTTCGCGGGAGACGATGTTCCACTCGCGCCAGGGTGCGATGACGGGCAGGTGCGGGGCCAACGCCTTGTAGGTCAACTCGAAGCGGACCTGATCGTTGCCCTTGCCGGTGCAGCCGTGCGATAGGGCGTCGCAGCCGCTGGCCAGGGCCACTTCCACCTGCTTCTTGGCGAGCAGGGGGCGCGCGATAGAGGTGCCGAGGAGGTATTTGTGCTCATAGACGCCGCCGGAGCGCACCAGTTTCCAGAGGTATTGGGAGACGAACTCCTCGCGCATGTCCTCGATAAAGACTTCGGAGGCGCCGGTTTTGCGCGCCTTCTCCGCGAGGCCGGTAAGCTCATCGCCGCCCTGGCCGATATCGCCGCACACCGCGACGACTTCGCAGCCGTAGTTTTCCTTCAACCACGGAATGATGACAGAGGTATCCAGTCCGCCCGAGTACGCGAGCGCTACTTTCTTCGGTTTGCTCATAAGATGTCTCTATTTTAAGTCAGCGGCGTGTTAAGTCAGCATCATTAGCAGCAAGGCTTTTTGGGCATGCAGCCGGTTTTCCGCCTGGTGAAAAACCACCGAGCGGGGGTGTTCCATGATGGAATCGGTAACTTCTTCGTCGCGCTTGGCGGGCAGGCAGTGCATGAAAACGGCGTCGGGCCGCGCTTGGGCGAAGAGGGCGTTGTTGACCTGATACTCCCGGAAGGCGCGCTTGCGTTCGAAGGCTTCCTGCTCCTGGCCCATGCTGGCCCAGACGTCGGTATAGACGGCGTGGGCGCCGGCGACGGCGGCGGCGGTATCGTGCGTAATCAGGAGGCGCGCGCCGGTGACGGCGGCGAGGCCTTCGGCCTGGGTGACAATTTCGGGATCGGGCAGGTATCCCTCGGGGCAGGCGAGGGCGAAATCCATGCCGAGGCGCAGTGCGGTCAACATGAGCGACTGGGCGACGTTGTTGCCGTCGCCGATAAAAGTAAGCTTGAGTCCGTGGAGCAAGGCGACGCCGAAGTGTTCGCGGATCGTCTGAATATCGGCGAGCGCCTGGCAGGGATGGTAGAGGTCGCTGAGGGCGTTGATGACGGGGACGCGCGACCATTCGGCGAGGCCATCGACGGTGCTCTGGAGGAAGACGCGGGCGACCAGGCCATTGACCCAGCGGTCCAGGTTGCGGGCGACATCTTTGAGGGGCTCGCGGATGCCGATAGGGCCTTCCAGAAAGACGGATCCGCCGCCCATCTGCTTCATGGCGAGTTCGAAGGTGAGCTTGGTGCGGAGCGAGGGTTTTTCGAAGAGCATGCCGATGTTCTTGCCGTCGAGCGAGTGGGCGTAGGCGGCGGGGGAGACTTTGACGTCGGCGGCGAGATCGAGGAGGTAGAGGAGTTCGTCGTCGGTGAGGTCGAGATCCTTCAGGAAATCGGGTGCGGCGGTTTTGAGAATTTGGTTCGGAGCAAACATGGTGGCCACGGAGAACGCCTCGATTGAATGATTATTCACCAAGATGAATAATCACACATTCGGAGGGCTTAGGTCAAGAAGGTGGGATGCAAATACGAACCCAATTCCATTTTCGGACACTTGGGGAATGGGGGGGATCCCCTCCGGCTTCAGTGTAACGCATGGGGTTTCGGGGGTTTGGTGAAAGTCTATGAAAACATTAGAAAAAAGGAGGAAATGTTGGCGTAACCGAGGT
>JANYAH010000289.1 GCA_025361425.1 Candidatus Solibacter sp.
CGTAATCCGGCGTCATGGGCGCTGATAGACAACCTGACCAGTCGACAGAATCTCCCGGATGAAAGGACCGTTGCGACGCAGCCGTTCCTCCACCTCCTCAGGAGTAAACACTAGCAAGTCGTACGGCACACCAGAGCCAAACAGTTGCCGGGTAAGGCGAACCTCGCGCTCTCGACGCGGAAGCGTCGAGCGACTGATCACCAGCAGATCGATGTCGCTGCTTTCTGTAGCCGTTCCGCTGGCGTACGAACCGAAAAGAATAATCTTCTCTGGCCGTTCCGCCTCAACGACTCTGGCTGTTAACTGTGCGATCTCTTCGTGATACCTATTGCCGCGCGAGGTTCTCACCCGTGCCCAGGTGTACAACGGCAATGCTTGCTTCGCGGGGAGTGCCGCGGGAAGCCGTACAATCAGGGCATGATGCGTTATTTTCCATTATGGGCGGCCCTGCCGGTGCTGCTCTGTGCCGCCGATTCGAGAATCGATCACGTCACCATTACCGGGAGCGAACTCAAGCAGATGCAGGCGAAACTTGCCGCCGTGGGGATTGCCAGCGTCTACGGCGGAGCGCATAGCAATCATGCGACGGAAATGGCGCTGGTGAGCTTCCCCGACGGATCGTATCTGGAATTGATGGGCATTCCGCCCAACGCGGAGGCGGAGGCGGTGGCCCGGCACGCGTGGGCGAAATTTCTCAAGGAGAATGCGGGTCCGTGCGCCTGGGCGATGCGGGAGAAGAACCTGGCCGCGGAGGTGAGCCGGCTGAAGGCAGCGAACATCGCGGTCTCGGCGCCGGTAGGCAGCGGGCGCACACGTCCCGACGGGGTACGCCTGGAATGGGAGACGTCCGATGTGGGCGGGGAGACGCGCGGCACGTTTTTCCCTTTCCTGATTCAGGACCGGACGCCGCGCCAGCAACGGGCATTCCCACAGGGCAAGCCGGTGACCAAGGAGTTCCGCGGGGTGACGCGCGTGGTGATCGCGGTGCGCAATCTGGATGAGGCGATCCAACGCTACTGGCAGGCCTACGGCGTGCCGCGGCCGATCAAGCAGGTGGACCAGAGTTTCCAAGGCTACCTGGCGCTGTTGGGCAATTTGCCGGTGGTGTTGGCGCAACCTCTGAACGCGGGGTCTTGGCTGACGGAGCGGATTGAGCGATATGGCGAAGGGCCGTGCGCGTTCGTGCTGGGCGCGGTCAATCCGGGGCACTTCCAGGAGGCGTCGAAGACGCGGTGGTTTGGCGCCGAAATCTCCTGGTTCGATGAGGAGAAGTTGGGCTGGCGACTAGGGTTTGAGGCGGCCCGGTAGCATTCGGAGCAGTCCGGAAAAGGCGTATGTTGTTATACTTTTCGTTTCCGCGGGCCAAGAGGGCAAGTCGACAGGTATGCAGAAAAGAATTCTCGTAAACGGCGCAGGTGGGTTTATCGGCGGGCACTTGGTCAAGAAACTCAAAGCTGAGGGCTACTGGGTGCGGGCCGTCGATCTGAAGCACCATGAGTACGCAACCCTGGCGGCGGATGAGTTCATCGTGGGAGACCTGCGCGACGCGGGGGTGGTTCGCGGGGTGGTGGAAGGCATCGACGAGGTCTATCAGTTGGCGGCCGATATGGGCGGCGCGGGGTATCTCTTCACCGGAGAACATGACGCCGCGGTGCTGCACAACTCCGCCACCATCAATCTGAACACGCTGGAATTGGGAGTGCAGGCCGGGGTCAAGCGGTTCTTCTATTCTTCCTCGGCATGCATTTACCCGGAGTACAACCAGCGTGATCCGCAGAATCCCAAGTGCTCGGAAGAATCCGCCTACCCGGCCGCCCCGGATAGCGAGTACGGTTGGGAAAAGCTGTTCAGCGAACGCCTTTACTTCGCCTATGCGCGCAATCGCGGAACCCAGGTGCGGGTGGCGCGATTCCACAACGTTTTTGGACCGCGGGGCACCTGGTCTGGCGGCCGCGAGAAAGCGCCCGCCGCAGTTTGCCGTAAAGTGGCGGAGACGCCCGACGGCGGAGAGATTTTGATCTGGGGGGACGGGTTGCAGACGCGTTCGTTCCTGTATATCGATGAGTGCCTGGAAGCAGTGCACCGGCTGATGGAATCGGATTTCGTGGGTCCGGTCAATATCGGCTCCGAGGAGATGGTCACGATCAATCAACTGGCGGAAATGGCTATGTCGATCGCAGGCAAGAAGCTGTCCATCCGGCACATCGAAGGCCCGCTCGGGGTGCGCGGCCGCAATTCCGACAATCGCCTGATTCGGGAGCGGCTGGGTTGGGAGCCCACGCGCCCGTTGCGCGAAGGCTTGGAGAAGACGTACGCCTGGATCGCCGCCCAGGTCGAAGCCGCGTGTACGGTGCCGGCGTAGCATCCGAGCTTCTCCCGGAGGCACAAGGCGGAGGCACTAGAGACGATAGCCCGCGGCTTGCGCGTCGCGGTGAAACATTTTCACCGTATCGAGAGAGAATCCGGTCAGATCCTTACCCAGGCCCGGCAGCTTCTTCAACAGGTCATGAGTGACGGTGATGATGTGGCAGCCGATCTGGTCCGCTTGTACGAGGTTGAAGATCTCGCGCGGACTGGCCCAGATCAGCTCCAGTTGCGGCTGGGGCCGCATGACGGCGAGCGACTCCCGCATGATGGGCAGCGGATCCACCCCGGCGTCGGCCACGCGGCCCGCAAAAACCGAAATGTAGGCGCTGGGGCTCCCCACCAGTGCCGCGGCCATCGTGCGCACTTGCTCTACCGTCATGAGGGCGGTGACGTTGAGCTTGATATTTTCCTGCGTGAGTTGCCGGACCAAAGGCGCCGCGCTCTCCCCCTTGGTGTTCGTGATGGGGATTTTGACATATACATTTGGGTTTAAGGCGGCCAGTTTGCGAGCCTGCCGGCCCATTTCGTCGAAATGGTCGGAGAAGACTTCCAGGGAGAAAGGCCGGTCGGGCACTTCGGCGAGAATTTCCCGCGCAAAGGCCTCGTAATTGGAGATGCCCACCTGCCGCATCAGCGTGGGATTGGTGGTGAACCCCCGAATCAAGGGGTTCTTGTACAGGTCGAGAATGCCGCGCTTGTCGGCGCCGTCGGCGAAAATTTTGATTTTCAGTTGCGCTGCGTTCACGCTGGATTCCATCCGCTCACGGACTCCATGATAGCGTGTCAACGGGCTTTGGCGACCTCGGGATGGCGGCGCTGGCTCGGTATTCAAAAGGCGATCCCACGCTCAAATTCGATGATGGCTGTTATACTCGACACCAAAAGGCGACACGTGACGAACCAGAGTGCGCGACGCATGTTTCTGGCGGGAGCCGGGTCGGCTCTCGGTTTACGCTGCGCAGACGCGAAAAACCTTCGACGCGCGCGATTGCGGCGCAGTGGGCGACGGCAAGACCCTCGATGGCGCGGCGATCCAGAAGGCGATTGATGCGGCCGCGGCGGCGGGCAGCGGCGCGCGGGCGCTGATCCGCGGCGGGAAAAGATATCTGGTGGGGACGCTGGTATTCGCGATGAGACGGCGGGTAAGGCGACGCGGGAAGTGGAAGGTTTCGAGGGCAAGTCGAGTCGCGAGAAGATTTGGGAGACTGCGGTAAAATAGGGATGAGAGCGGGATCGCTCTCGCGGATGGCCTGCGTGCTGGGGGTAGCAGCCCGGCGGGGCCAGAATCCGAGTCTCTGAAAATCCGCCGCACCGATTGTCGAAGACTTGAAGAGAGCAGCCCGGATGGCGCCGTACGCCCTGCGCACAGCGCCCGCCTGTCCGTTGGCAATGTCCTGCTATACTTAAAGAGCCTTTTGAGAGTCCTGCAACAACCTGGCCGAGGTCCAAATCTGCCGAGTTCTAGCGCGCACGATTGAAAGACAGACGACGATATGAAAAACATCTTTGTAGGCAATTTGGATTTCGCAGCAACTGAATCTTCCATCCGTTCGCTCTTTGAGCCCTACGGACAAGTGGACCGTGTCAACCTCGTAACCGACCGCGACA
>JANYAH010000321.1 GCA_025361425.1 Candidatus Solibacter sp.
CCGCCCCGCTCCTGAAGCACGGGCCCAATGCGGGTCCCAACCGCTTGGTCACTGCCCAGGGCACACGTTCCCGCGCGCTCACGGTGCGCCAAGCGCACTCTGACATGGAGGAAGCCAACATGAACTAGCCAAGGCGGAAACCGTGTGACGTGGTCCAGCGGGTAGAAATCCCGCCCGGAGAAGGGAAGGGCCCCGGCCGGAAGCGAGTCTTGCGTGGTGTTCGAGCAATCGGCGCTGCGAAGCGTAGACAGCGACTCAGTCGGCTGCTGCGGTAAGCCCCGAAATCGCGTTCATTGGCGAGAGCCGACATGTCCGTAAGCTATGGAAGGCAACAGCTACGCACCGTCAAGCCCATTGGGTGCGTGCACTCGCCGGGGTCGTGGGGCAGCGGCAGGCTGGGAAGAGAAGGACCACCAGGGAACTTGGGAGATCCCGCGATCTCCGCCTTAGAGGCGGAACGGCGACACATAGCGAAAGCAAAGTCGACGGGACTGCGGGAAGTCGGAGCACATCGTAGTAGCGACGAAGCGGGGGGACCCATCCCATGGACACCCCGTGGAGCGAAGGGTGCTGCCGACGACTGGAACCGTCGGGGGGAACGATGACCGGGACTCTGAGCTCGAAAGTCATCTACCCGCGACTTCGACGGATAGCAGAGCTGGCAAGGAGAGTGCGGTCGGAGCCCTTGACCTCACTGGCTCACAACATCGACAGCGTGTGGCTCACAACCGCCTTGGAGTTGACCAACAAGAGGGCGGCCACGGGAATCGACGGCGTGTCGTTCGCGACCTACGCGCGAGACCTGGAGGCGAATCTCCAGGCCCTTGAGCGGCGGATGAAGGACGGCAGCTATCGGGCACCGCCTGTCCGGCGGGTGCACATCCCGAAAGCCGATGGGAAGGAGACCCGTCCCATCGGCATCCCGACGTTCGAGGACAAGGTGGCCCAGCGGGCCATCGCGATGTTGCTGGAGGCGATCTACGAGCAGGATTTTCTGGACTGCTCGTATGGCTTTCGGCCCGGACGATCGGCGCACCAGGCGCTCAGCCAGGTGCGGAGCGCGTTGATGAAGTGGGGTGGTGGGTGGGTGTTGGAAATCGACATCCGGAAGTTCTTCGACACTCTCGACAAGCAGCGCCTGATGGAGGTGCTGAGCCGGCGGGTACGCGACGGGGTAGTGCCGAGGATGGTGGCGAAGTGGCTGCATGCAGGGGTGATGGAAAACCAGGAACTGACGTTCTCGAAGACGGGGACGCCCCAGGGCGGAGTGATCTCGCCGCTCCTGGCCAACATCTACCTGCATGAGGTGCTGGACGTGTGGTTCGAGCAGGAGGTGCGCCCGCGGATGAAGGGGCGTTGCTCCCTGGTCCGCTACGCGGACGACGCCGTGCTGCTGTTTGAGTTCGAGGAGGATGCGAGGAGGGTGTTCGAGGTTCTCCCCATGCGGTTCGAGAAGTACGGGCTGACGTTGCATCCCGAGAAGACGGGGCTGATCGCGTTTCGGCGACCGACCGTCCCCAAAGGGAAAGTCGGTCCGGGGAAGAGGCCGGGCACCTTCGATCTCCTCGGGTTCACGCATTACTGGGCCCGCTCTCGCCAGGGGTACTGGGTGATCTTGCGCAAGACGGCGGCCAGCCGGCTGAGTCGGAAGCTGAAGGTCATCAGCCAATGGCTGAAGGCGCGTCGGCACTGGCACGTGTCGGATCAGAGCAAGTCGCTGTGGCGGATGCTGAAGGGGTACTTCAACTACTTCGGCATCGTCGGCAACGGCAGGCAACTCTGGAAGTTTCGACGCGGGGTGGAGGAGGCGTGGAAGAAATGGCTCGGGCGGCGCTCGCAACGAGGCTACCTGAGCTGGGCCAAGATGCACCGAGTGCTGGGACGCTATCCTCTCCCAAAGCCCGGTCGCTTGGTCCTCGTGTAGCGAACCCAGTCGTTGAAGAGCCGTATGCGGTAAACCTGCACGTACGGATCTGTGGGGGCCCCGGGGAGCGATCCCCGGGGCTACCCGACCTTGCGGCTCCCGACCGCGCTCGGACGAGGGCGCTCCCAAATGGATCGCCCGCGCCATCTCGGGGCATCCCAGGGCGACAAGTCCTTGAATCGCCGTCGGGAATCGCCCCCAGGGCCCCGGCCCGCCGCTTGCTGTAGCGACGTGGCGTAGGGCAGGCGACACACACCGCGACCACCACTACCACCAACACCGCGTGACGGAGGATGCCATGGAGAAGGGCGCTCGGACGCAGGCTGGCTTCGACCCGATGAAGATCGAGATCCAACCCCTCATGTCCGGTACCGCACCGGACA
>JANYAH010000007.1 GCA_025361425.1 Candidatus Solibacter sp.
GTCCGGTTCTGCCCAGAGGTCCATTCCCGTTGCTTGTCCTCCTGGATATCGGCCACTTCGGTCAGCCAGGGCGAGGCGCTGTAGACCTTTGCCCGGCACCAGTTGTTCTTGTCAAAGGGATCGAGACCCTGCGGCAACCGCAACCAGATGGTCGCCTCCTCGCCAGGTTCGAGAAGACCGTTTCCGTTTCCGGCGCCCTCGGTGACGGAGCGTTCGATGCTCTTTCCCCCCCCCTGGTTTCCCGTCTGGCGGAAGACCGCGAACGAACGTGCGCGGCCGTCGAGCACGGCCACCTCGACCGACGGCGGCAACGGGTCTGGCGGCACGAAAACATCGAAGCTCTCTTGCGTCTCTTCCCCGTCGAAGTGCAATTTGAGCCGCAGTCGCACGCGGGCGAAATCGCCGGCACCGGCCGTGAACTTCACCAGAAAGGCGTCGCTCAAGTCGGCCACTTCACCTGGACCGAGCGACTTCGTTTCCGTGACGCCTCTGACAATCTCGACGGTGGGGTAATCCGAGGTGAGTTCCGCCCGCACGCTCGCCATCGGCGTGAGGCGCGGATTCAGAATCCGGATGGGCAGGTGAACCGGGGATCCCGGCGCCGGCCGCAGGTAGTCGCCGGCGGTCAGTGGTGTGAGCAAGGCTGGTTGAGAAGCGGCGCCGGGGCCCGTAATGCTGATTTCGTGTACACCGCCATCGGTGGCGAGCGCCAGGCGGCCTCCGGCATCGGCTCGCAGGTCCTGGATAGTGGCATGCTTGCGCGCGTGGGCATAGTCGAGGACCCGATAGCTGGCTCCCGGACGATATCGCGGAGCGGTGAGCACGGTGAGCAGCGCACTCTCCTCCGGAGGCCCGTCGGGCGCCCATCGCCGGATCTGCACGCGGAATCCTCCCGCCGTAACCCGTTCCAGCACCACCAGTGAGGGCCGGTCGAGTGTGGCGGTCACACGGTAGCCAAAAGCCTCAAATTCCCGGTAAGCGCTGGCGTAGCTCCATTGCAGCGGCGTGGTGTCCAGCGCCGCGTTGCCGAACGCCCGCAGGTGAAACTCGAAGGTCTCCGCGATCGACGTGGCCCAGTGCCGGTGGTATTCGTCCTGGCGGAACTCGAAATCGACCTCCGGCGCGGCGGCGTAGGCCGCTCTGGTCTCTTCGTGATACTGGCTGATGTAATCGCCACTGGCTCGGACCAGGCGGACCATTGTGTGCTGGTGGCTCGCGACGTGGTCCTTTGGCCGCCATAGCGAGCGGCGCCCGGGTTCGCCCACATAGAATTCCGGCCCCGGATTGAAAGCCGATGCGCTGCCCACCAGTTCGGGGTAGCGGGCGCTCAAATACAAGCTCATGAATCCGCCCATACTAAGCCCCGCGGTGGCGCAAAATCGCCTCCCCGGCAGGGTGCGCCAAGTGGCATTGATGTGGCGCGTGAGTTCCAGGAAGTAGTCGCCGTAGTCGAATTGCCCTCCGCCACGCATCACATCGTACGGCGCCCCGCCGTAGAAACCCGTGTAATCGCGCGCCACGTAACCGTCCGCCGCCACTACGATGACGTCGTGGGCGGCGACGAAGGCTGCGATCTTGGGAACGGTGTCCTGCCCGTCGTCGTACTTTTCGAGCGTGTAGCGGTCGCTGTGCCCGTGGAAGTAGTAAATTACCGGGTAGCGCCGCGTCGAATCGGCGTAGCCCGCAGGCAGGAAGATGCGATAGTGGCGGGGCTCTGCAAACACCTTGGAGTCATGGGTGCGATCCTGGTAAGGCTGTCCTGCCGCGGTAACCTGGGCGATGCTAGCCAATGCCAGCAGTACCCATAGGCTGGCTGACTTGCCAGGAGCCAACGCCGCTCCTTGAACTCGCCCGCCGCGCGACTTCGGCGTGCCTGCCGCGGCGCGAAATGTGAGCAAACTAGCCGCCAATCCAAACATTGAACACCTGTGCAGCGCGCCCCGTCTCCGTCTTTGGAAGCGGAGCACACCGATAGTTTGTGTTAATAAGTTAATTTACCAAACCCCGACATAATTGACATTTCGCCCGCTTTGTCAACAGTTTCCCGGCTTCGGCACGGTCAGGCTACGGGCGCCCTGACACTGCCGAAGCAGACCCGATAAAACTGCGCAGCGAGACCCAACGATTTCATTCTACAACCTGGATTTATTTGGCGGGCTCTACCCTCAGCGGGTCCGGCGATTCTCCACGCAATTCGATTTGTGCGGCCAGCAGGTCCGGCGCCGCGTCAAGGGCGCCACGCAGCCACTTCACCGCCTCTTCCGGCTGGCCATCGTTCTTGCGGATCAACCCGAGCAGATACCGCGCTTCGGCGCGGCGATGTGGCATGCGGTCGTCAGCCTCGGATTGGCCGAAGTCCAGGAAATGCTTCTGAAGCCGCGCCGCCTCGGCGGACTTACCCAGACGGCCAAGTGCCGGCACCATGAAGTAGTTCTCGCTGCTCCAACTGTCGCGATCCCCGGAAAGCTGCTCGAAACCCTGGCTTGCCCTGGCATAAGCCGCCTGTGCATCCTGCCTTCGCCCCAATGCCTCGTAGGCTCGCCCGAGGTAGTATTGCTGCCGCGGCGTACTCTGCGATGCGAAGTCGTCGACACCGAGAGAAACCGGCGGTCGCGCCGACTCCTCGAACTTTTGGAGAGCGCCGGCCAAGTCTCCTCGGTTCAGCGCCGCCGACCCCTCTGCGTAGCGCATCAGCCTGTACTTGTCGCGCAGCCCGTAGCTGCGATGACGCGGGCTGAACGTGTATTCCGCGATCAGGTGCGCGGCTTCGGCGTATTGGCCTTTCAGCAGGTACACGGTCAGCACCCCTTCGGCAAGATCGTCATCCTTCGGCGTGCGCGCGAGCGCGGTCGTGAGAAGCGCGAGTTGCTCGTCGAACCGTCCGGCGCGCGCGTAGAGATTGCTCAAGTCGGTCAGCGTGCGGACGTGAGTGGGACTGAGTTCGATGGCACGCTGCAACTGTGCCGCGGCCTGGTCGATTTCTCCACGTCCGGCGAGCGCCAACCCAAGGGCGCGGCGCGAGGAAAAGTCCCGGGGATTGGCAGCCACGGCGGCTTGCCAGTTTGCGATGGCTTCACCGCCTCGGCCGAGGTGGTAGAGCAGACACGCCAACAGGTAGTGCGCCTGGCTATCGTTATCCGCGATCTTCACCGCCTCCTCCAGCGGCGCCAGACTCTCCAGCCTGGACGGGAAACGGTCGATATTGCCCGCGGCTGTCCCTGCTTTGCGGAGCGAGGCATTGGCCGCGGCAACATCCCCGGCGCGCCGTTGGCAGTACGCCAGCGTATAGTAGAACTCGCCCGAAGTACTCCATGGGTCTCCGTTG
>JANYAH010000016.1 GCA_025361425.1 Candidatus Solibacter sp.
CGAGTTCACGAAGATGTTCCAGAGTCCGGTTGCGCCGCCTGCGCCGCAGGCAGGAGTGCCGCCTGCTGTTCCGGCGGCCACGCAAATCATGGCGACCCCGCTGCCCCTGCCACCGGCGCGTCCGGCGGCAACACCTTCAGCGGAGGCTGGCGAGTTCACCAGGATGTTCCAGAGTCCGGTTGCGCCGCCTGCGCCGGAGGCAGGAGTGCCGCCTGCTGTCCCGGCGGCCACGCAAATCACGGCGACCCCGCCACCACTGCCGCCGGCGCGTCCGGCGGCAACACCTTCAGCGGAAGCTGGCGCGTTCACCAGGATGTTCCAGAGTCCGGTTGCGCCGCCGTCGCCGGAGCCAGGAATGCCGCCTGCTGTCCCGGCAGCCACGCAAATCATGGCGACCCCGCTGCCCCTGCCACCGGCGCGTCCGGCGGCAACACCGTCAGCGGAGGCTGGCGAGTTCACCAGGATGTTCCAGAGTCCGGTTGCGCCGCCTGCTGTCCCGGTGGCCACGCAAATCACGGCGACTCCGCCGCCCCTGCCGCCGGCGCGTCCGGCGGCAACGCCGTCAGCGGAAGCTGGCGCGTTCACGAGGATGTTCCAGAGTCCGGTTGCGCCGCCTGCGCCGGAGGCAGGGATACCGCTACCCCAGCCACCGGTTCCCCCGCCCGTCGCGCCGTCATCGGAACCGGGCGCGTTCACGCGGTTGTTCCAGGCACCGCCGTCCCCGCAAGCGGGGCCCCCGCCCGCACCGGAGCCGATGAGAACGCCTCAGCCGGGGGCGGGTGCAGACGAGTTCACTCGCCTGTTCCATTCGCCGATGCCCGATGCGCCGGCGCCAGGGGACTGGCCGCCAGCGGCTGCCAAACCTCAGGAAGTGGGCGAGTTCACGCGGATGTTTCAGGCGCCACCGGCCGCACGCCCGGAGGCGGTGCCGCCGCCCGCAAAAGGCGGCGGGTTCACGGAGTTTTTCAAACCGTTGCCCGGGGGAATGCCGGCGGGGCCGCATTTTCCCTCAGCGTCCCAGTTTCCGCAGTCGGCGCCGACGCCCGCTCCGCCTCCGCCCCAGCAGGAATCCGGCGAGTACACTCGCATGTTCGGCCCCGGATCGCTGTCAGGCGCCCCGGGGCCGGATCCCGCGCCACCGCCGCCCGCACCACCAGCCCAGTACGGCCCAGGTGGAGGCGCCACGCAGGCGTTCCGAGTTACGCCCGGTTCCGCACCCGCCGCGCCGCAGGGCCCCAGCGAGTACACCCGGATGATGTCCGTTCCCTCGAATCTCGCCGCGCCGCCACCTGGCGCGCCGCCCGGCGCAGCACCTTCAGGCAGACAGATGCCCGGGATGCCGCAGATGGGCATGCCGCAGATGCCTTACGTGGCGCAACCGGCGATGCCGCAGATGCCCTACGTGGCGCAACCGGCGGTGCCGCAGCAGCCCGCCATGCCGCATATGCCTTACGTGCCGCAAGTGGCGGTGCCGCAGGTGACGCTCCCGCCGGTTTCGGCGCCCGCGGGCAAATCTTCGAACACCCTGCTGATTGTGATTTTTTGTCTGCTGGCGTTTCTGGTGGGAGGAATCGTGGTTTACCTACTGGTGAGACCGAGGTAGCTGTTCTGGCCGCGGAACAAGAAACACATTGGTGGCCGCTGATGAACGCCAGTCGTTTGTGCTATCGGCAGTTATCTGGGTGCATCGGCGGCCCCATGCTTTTTGTCAGTTGCTTTGGGGTAGCACGATAATCAGTTCGGCTCGCGGGTTCGGCAGATCGCCTGGGATGTAGGCCGCGAAATTGCGCGCACGCTGGATAGATTCCCAGGCGGGGCCGGTCTGGGTCAGGGCGAAATACTGGAAGTTGAGCTTGACGGGGATGGCGCCCGGCGGCTGAGGCACGTAGGCCAGCGGCACCCCGGGCAGGGCCTGACGCACCAGGTGCTCGATGTGGCTGGCGGAGCAGATCTTCACGAAGTTGGGCGTCTTGCCAACGATTTCAGCCTGGCTGGTTTCCGCGCTGATCGCGAGATACATCTTGGTATTGACCAGGTATTTGTCGTGGTCGAGCGAGGTGGCGTAGATGGAAGGCTTGAGCAGCTTGAGGGGCAGGGACACCACGTTGGTGGCGACGACAGTGTCGAGCAGCATGCGTAGTTTCTCATCGAGTTCGGAGAAGCAGGCGCCCAGGTTGTCGTGATCGTAGGTGGGCAGATCGCGGGGATGCACCTTGGACGAGAAGGTGGTCAGGGAACCGGCCAGGCAGAGCATGGCGGCGAACAATTCCTCGGGATGCCCGCCACGGGTTTCGAACAGGTGGCGGAAGAGGGGGAAGGCCGTGTTGACGGTGTACAGTAGCCAGAAATTGGCGATATCGGCGGCGGTGAAATCGGCGAGGTTTTGATTCTTCTGGCGGCGCAAACCGGCGATGGCTCCAGAGCGGGCGGTCAGAATCTCCACTAGTTGGCGCGCGATGCCGGCCAGGTAATCGCTGGCGTGGAAATTGAGCAGGGGGGGAACAAACCGCGGATCGGCCTGGAAGGTGCCGGCTTCGGTGCGCCGCACGCGGGCGACCCGCAGGTTGGAGAAGCCGTCGAGCGATTCGCCCTCGGCGAGTAAGCGCAGGTTCTTGCGGGCGATTTGCACGGGCTTTTCGGAAAGGCCGGTATTTTCATCGCGGAACAATTCGACTTCGGCGCGGTAGCGGGCACTGCCCTGACGCGCGGCGGTGGCCACGTTCAAGCCGCGCTCGCGGTATTGCGGAACCGACAGGTAGACGTCGAGGGTAGTCTGATCTGGCTCAAAGCATTCGGCGAGCAATTTGGGTGGAGGGGCGGAATCGGAGTCTGGGATATCGAAGAGCAGGCCGTCGGGGAAAATGCCGGAAGCGCTGGAAATACCGAGCGATCCGGCGGCCAGAGCTTCGCGGCTGACCTGCAGGGAGCGGAAGCCCCAGGGCCGGAATGACAGGCTGTCCAGGTGGAACTGGAGCAGGTTTTCGAGGAAGCGATCCTGCAGTTGGAGGTGCTGCGGACTGAGGAAAGTGCCTTTGGTCCAGATCACCGGTTGCAGTCGCTTCATTTGGAATCACAGTAGCAGAACTGGCAGCGGTAGGCCAACCTGTGCGACGATGCTATGCTCTCGGAATGGTATCCACGAACCCCGAACCGCAGCCTTCGCGCCAGCTCATGCCGCGGCTTGGCAGCGACACGGAGTTCAGCGCGGTGCGCGAGATGCTGGCGCAATGTGGCTTCACATCCGAGCGGATTTGCGAACGCCTGGGGATCGCCGGAGCTGGCGAGTACCAGCCCATCTGGCGGGGCCGTACCAACTTGCTGGCCGCGGAACAGGCGGTCGATGCATTGATCCTGCTCCTGATGGACGGCGAATATGTGGCGGGAGAGACCTTGCAGCGGCTGCTGCCCGCGGGCGCGGTGGGGCAGATGGAAGCGCTGGGGCTGGTGGCGCGGGATCCGGTCCGCAACGAAATGTGGTTCGCCGGGTGTACCTTGATTGCCACGCGGGGCATGGTGCTGGCGAGCGACCGGGTTTGCTCGCTGGGCAGGGACGCTCTGCCGCCGGCCGCCGACGTGGTGTACCCGGCGGCCATCGAGAATACCGTGGCATTCATGGCGACGCTTCCGGAAACGCCGTGCGACGCCCTTCTGGACGTGGGCACCGGCTCCGGGATTGCGGCCCTCGATGGCGCTCGCTGGTCGCGCCACGCGTGGGGGACGGATATTGCGGCGCGCTCGGTGCAATTTGCCGAGTTCAACCGGCGGCTGAACGGCATCGAAAACGCCACCATGCTAAAGGGCGACCTGTACGCGCCGGTTGAGGGGCTTACCTTCGATCGAATCGTGACCCATCCTCCGTACGTCCCGGCGCGGAAGAACACGATGATTTTTCGCGATGGCGGCGAGGACGGGGAACAGATCCTGCGCCGCATCGTGGAGGGCGTGCCGCGATTTTTACGCCCCGGCGGGCGGTTCTGCACCATGGTCACGGCGGCGGATTGCGAGGGCCAGCCCTTTGAGGATCGCCTGCGGCTGTGGCTGGGAGCGGCGGAAGCGGAGTTCGATCTGGTGCTGGCCGCGCATACGTTGACGGGCCCCAAGGATCTGGCGGCGAACTCATTCCTAGGACAGCATACGGCGGTGGAGGATATTCTCTACCGGCACGAGATCTGGGCGCGACGAAAGGTGCAGTTTCTGTTCCATGGCAGTGTCTTGATGGTTCGCCACGAGGCAGTGAGTCCGGCGATTACGGCGCGCGTGCTCAAGGGCGAAGGATTCACTTCCCGGCACGTGGAATGGCTGTTGGAGTGGAACACCGAAATCCGCGACGCCGCCCGCCTGGAGAGCCTGATGAGCCTGCGGCCATCGCTTTCGCCGCACGCGGAGATGGGTGTTTTCCATCGAGTACGGGACGGCCAGTTCGTTCCCGAAGTGTTTTCGCTGCGCTGTAACCGTCCGTTCGAGGCGGAGTGCACTCTCCAGCCATGGCTGGCGCAGATCGCGTCGCGTTGCGACGGACAGACCAGTTGGAACGACCATCTGGAGAATGCCAAGCGGGGGGGAATGGTCTCCGCGGAGACGACGGCCGCGGAGTTTCTGGCGGTTCTCGAACCGCTGGTTTCCAACGGCCTGTTGTGGGTTGCGGAAAAGCCCTTTCCTCAGAGTTGAGCCGGACCTCAGCTCACCAGCATGCCCATTTCGGCGAGCCGCGCCAAGTTTACCTGGATGCCGTGGGCTAGTTCCGCTTCCGGCAACCCGGAGAACGGGGCGAGTTCGCCGGTCAAAGCGCCAAGGTCGCGAGTGCCATCGAGCAGGCCGATAAGCAGGCGAATGTTTTCGTCGCCGGCCTCGATGGTGGTATGCCGCGCCGTGGTGACGAATCTTCCGCGACGCGCCTGGGAGCGTGCCAATTCGCTGGCGGCGGGGAACTGGCTGACGCGGGCCACGCAGTGCAGATGCTGGGCATGCAGTTCGATCACGCCGGCCGCGTAGGTGGCCATGAGGATCTGGGAGACACCCTCCGGGTCGGGCGGTTCTCCGGTCAGGCGGGAGGCGCCCGCGAGCAGTTCTGGAATGCTCAGGGTCTGAGGCCAGGCCTCCGCCAGCAACAGCAGCACGGCCTTGGTGAGAGGGTGAGCGGTGGTGACCCCGGTACCCCGGCCGCCGCGGAATTCCTCGGCGACGCCAGAGCTGAGACTCGGCTTGGCCGAAACCGGTTTGGCGGCGGAGGCGGTATACAAGGAAAGTAAGCGCGCGGCCAGCGGCGCGGCCGGCAGGAGGATGTCCTGATGGCAGATCAGCGTCTGGCGAAACATGCGGCACTTCATGAAATCGAAATACTGATCGCGGACGATACGGTTGCCGCCTGCCACGCGGGCGATTTCCGCCACGACGGTACTGGGAAGATTCCCCGGCTGCATGTCGTGATAGTTAGCCTCGGAGAGAAACTGGAGTCCGAAGCGGGCGGCGTGGGCGGCAAACTCCCGCAGGTACACCGGATGATAAACTGTGCCCAACTCGTCGTGGTAGAGGACCTGCGGCCGGCGCTCCATGATGGAGTCCACCTGGGATTGAAAGACGGACGACTGGCCTTCGGAGGGCTGGCTGGCCTGAAACCACTGGACGACCTCGCGAGCGCCATGGATGCGGGCGTCGAGTTCCGTGGCAGCGCCCAGGTGAAACAGCATCATGTCGCGAAACATCTGGCGGACGCGGCCGCCCGGAAGCGCGTTGTAACTGACAAAGGCTACGCCGTGCGGCGCCAGAACCGCCTTGGCTAGAGCCAACAGCTTGTCGCGCACGGGTTCGGGTACCCAGGAATACAGCCCGTGGGCGATGACGTAATCGAAAGTCCCGATGTCTGGCCCAGCGTCCACAATATCCATGTGCTCCAGGCGGACATTGGCGAGGCCGAGGGTGGCGATTTCCTGGTTGCCGGCGCGAATTGTCTTGGCGGCCGCGTCCAGGCCCAGGAACTGGGAGGCAGGGTTCTCGAACGCCATGGGGATCAGGTTCTCGCCGTCGCCGCAGCCTAGTTCGAGGACGCGGCAGCGATGGATGGGGGCGGGGTCCATGCCAAAGAGCATGGCGAGAGTGGCGAGCCGGCCGGGATGGGTTTGCGCGAACGGGGTGTTGGGGTAGATCACCTCATCATAGAGAGTGGACATTCCTCCGAGTGTAACGCCTCTATTCCACCGTCCTAGTACTGTGACTACCTGCCACAGGCTCCACAAGAAGCGATTGGTCTATACTTCTCTCGTCCGGGATGTCAAGATGGACCTCATAGGGAGGGAATGCAATGCAGAACGTACCGAACATACTTACTCTTCACGGAACCCGCACGCGTAGAAGAGACCGATACGCGCGCGTTTGTCAGAACGGTGGTACCTGTTTTTCGTGGCGGAAGGGTTTGCCGGAATTAGCCCTGGATTGCGTTCACTTTATCTGGTAATCTAGTTTTGCCTTGTGCGCCGAATAGCAGAAAAAGGCCGCCGGGTAGATGGGGGAACGACATAATGGCGAAACAGAGCACGCAGCACAAACTCGATCGCGTCCGCTCTCCGCGCGTCCAGATCACTTACGACGTCGAGGTGGGCGGAGCCATCGAGATGAAGGAATTGCCCTTCGTGATGGGAGTCATGGGCGACTTCACCGGCCAGCCGACGGAGCCGCTGGCTCGGATGAAGGATCGAAAATTCGTGGAGATCAACCCGGATAACTTCGATACCGTTCTGGAGAGTATGCGGCCCCATCTGGCGTATTCGGTGGAGAACAAGCTGAGCGAGAATCCAGACGCGCCCAAGCTGAAAGTGGATCTTTCGTTTAAGAGCCTTGACGATTTTGCTCCTGAAAGCGTGGCCCGCCAGGTGAAGCCGCTGCGAGAGTTGCTGGAACTGCGGGACCGGCTCTCGGATCTGCGCGGCAGCATGCAGGGTAACGACAAACTGGAAGAGATGCTGCGCGAGGCGGTAACCGACAAGGACAAGCTGGCGCGCCTCAAGAGCGAATTGGGGACCAAGGGGGGATCTAATGAGTGACGTCCAAAAAGCGGCCTCGGCGCAACCTGTGGAGCAGACTGTAGAGCACAGCCTGCTGGACCAGATTGTCGACGAGGGAAGGCTGGCACGCGACCCCTCCGCCCGGGAGCGGGGCAAGGACCTGGTGAAGGAGTTCGTCAACCAGGTTCTGGAAGGCGCGATGACGGTGTCCAAGGATGCCGAACTGATGATCAGCGCGCGGATTGCGCAGATCGATCACTTGGTTTCGCTGCAACTGAATGAAGTCCTGCATGCCAAGGAATTCCAAAAGTTGGAAGGCTCCTGGCGCGGGTTGAAGTATCTGATGGATCAGAGCGAAACCAGCGACAAGCTGAAGATCAAAGTCTTGAATGTCACCAAGAAGGAGCTTCTCCGCGACTTGCAGCGCGCGCCCGAGTTCGATCAGAGCGCGATGTTCAAGAAGGTCTACGAGGAGGAGTACGGCGTCTTCGGCGGCGCGCCCTTCGGCGCCCTGGTAGGCGATTACGAGTTCGGCCGCGGACCCGAGGATATCGAGCTGCTGGAAAAGGTGGCGCAGGTAGCCTCGGCGGCGCACGCTCCGTTCCTGACGGCGGCGGGGCCGGAAATGCTGAACATGGACAGCTTCACGGCGATCGACGCTCCGCGCGACATGGCGAAGATTTTCGACTCCAGCGAATACGCTAAGTGGAAGAGCTTTCGGCAGAGCGAGGACGCGCGCTATGTGGGCCTGTGCCTGCCTCACGTGCTGATGCGCCTGCCATATGGCAAGAACGGTACACAGATCGATGGCTTCAACTTCGAAGAGGGCGTGGACGGCACAGATCACGACAAGTATTTGTGGGGCAACGCCGCCTATGCCCTGGGGGCGAGGCTGACGCAGGCGTTCGCTCAGTACGGATGGTGCGCCGCTATCCGCGGAGTGGAAGGTGGCGGCCTGGTGGAAGGGCTTCCCACCCACAACTTCACCACCGATTCCGGAGACGTGGCGTTGAAGTGCCCCACCGAGGCGCCGATTACAGACCGCCGCGAGAAAGAACTTGCCGATCTCGGTTTCATCCCACTGGTGCATTGCAAGGGGACCGATTACGCGGCCTTCTTCAGCGTGCAGTCGGGCCAGAAGTCGAAGGTGTACGACAGTGAAGCGGCCAATGCGAATGCGCGCCTCTCCACCCAGTTGCCGTACATTCTGGCGGTTTCACGGTTTGCGCACTACTTGAAATCCATGATGCGCGATAAGCTGGGCAGTTTTATGTCGCGGACCGAATGCGAACGCTTCCTGAACCAGTGGATCGTGAACTATGTCACGCCCGACGACACGGCCTCTGCGTCCGTCAAGGCGTCACACCCGCTGCGCGATGCGCGCATTGAGGTGTCGGAAGTTCCGGGTAAGCCGGGCGTGTACCGTGCCGTGAGCTTCCTGCGTCCACACTTCCAGCTCGACGAGTTGTCGGTTTCGCTGCGCCTGGTAGCGGAATTGCCGGCATCGACGAAGGGATAAGTTGTAATTTAGGGCGGGACAGTTTCGGGCGCATGGCCAACAACAGCCATCCGGTCTGGGCTGAAGCACAGTTAACCAAACATCACAAGGAGGAAAAATGGCGGTTGATTATTTTTTGAAGATTGACGGTATTTTGGGCGAGGCCCAGGACAAAACTCACAAGGACGAAATCCAGGTCCAATCCTGGTCCTGGGGCGAGTCAAACTCCGGTTCCATGTCGTTCGGCGGCGGCGGCGGAACTGGCAAAGTGGCGATGCAGGACTTCCACTTCACCATGCCCGTCAACAAGGCTACCCCGCTGCTGTTTCAGGCCTGCGCCAACGGCACGCACATCAAGAACGCGATTCTGACCTGCCGGAAGGCCGGCAAGGACCAGCAGGAATTTTTGAAGTGGACGTTCACGGACGTCTTCATTTCCTCTTACCAGACGGGAGGTAGCGATTCGCCCATCGAGCAGTGCTCCTTCAACTTCACCAAGATCCAGGTCGACTATAAAGAGCAGGAAATAAGCGGGGGTCTCAAAGGTGCGCTTACGAAGTGGTACGACTTGAAGACCCAGACTCAGGGCTAGCCGGCGGACGCATCTAGGATCATCCATGACTGCCGGACAACTGTTTCAGGCCGGCAAGCTCGACCAGGCCGTGCAGGCGCTGGGCGCGGAGCTTCGGGACAACCCGGGCGACGTCCAGCGCCGTACGTTTTTGTTCGAATTGCTGTGCTTCGCGGGGGCCTACGACCGGGCCGAAAAGCATCTGGACGTCCTGGCACAAGGCGGCAAGGACGCTCAGTTGGGAGCGCTG
>JANYAH010000018.1 GCA_025361425.1 Candidatus Solibacter sp.
CCGGGCCGCCCTGGAGAAAGAATGAGCCCGTCCGACCAGGAAAACGATTCCCTCAGCAGCCTGGAAGAGCGTATTCAGCGCGCCGTGCAACTGGTGACGCGCTTGCGCCAGGAGCGGGAAGCCGCCGTGGAACAGGCCGCCGAAGCCAGGCGCGCAACGGCGCTACTGGCGGATGAAGTCAAAACCCTGCAGGCGGAACGCAAGCAGGTGCGCAGCCGCATTGAAAAGCTGCTGGGCCAGATTGATCAACTGAGCGCCTCCTAGCGGGGCGCTTGCGGTTTTTGTGGGGAGTTTCGCATGGAAAACAGCGCTCCCGGTAGACAGCAAGTCCGCGTCACCATCCTGAGCCGGCCCTACACCCTGCTCACCAGCGGCGATGCTCGCGAAGTGGAAGAGGTTGCGGCCAGCGTCAACGAACTGATGTTGTCGATAGCCGCTAAGGCGCCGAACGCCGATTCCACGCGGATAGCCGTTCTGGCCTGCCTCCACCTGGCCGACCGGCTGCGCACGCTGGAGAGCGATCTCAGCCAACTCAAGCAACGCGTGGACCGTAAAAGCGAGGAGTTTGCCGGCATGCTGGAACAACTCATCGAAGGCACGGGAGAGCGCCCATGAACTGGCGCCTGGCCCTGCCGGCGCTGGCCGGGGTGGCGCTGTTTGCCGCAACCGCCTATCAGACCGAAATCGCGCAATGGCGCCGCCAGCGGGAAGAGGGCTTGAAGCGCGATGGCGGATGGCTCACCGTGGCCGGCCTGTTCTGGCTGCATGAAGGAGCCAACACCTTCGGCAAAGACCCGGGAAACGAAATTGCGCTGCCCGATGGCGAGGCGAAGGCCGGCGTGTTCGAACTGCACAACGGCAAGGTCACGGTGAAGATGAAGGGCGCCATCCGCGAACTGTGGCCCGATTCTCTCGACGCTGCCAAGGTGGGCCGCCTGAGCCTGTTCGTCATCAAGCGGTCGGACCGATACGGCATTCGGCTGAAGGATCCGGACAGCCAATACCGCCGCGAATTCCACGGCATCGAAACCTACCCGGCGAAGCTAGAGTACAAGGTGACCGCGAAGTGGGTGGCGGAGCCGCGGAAAATCCCGATTCTCAATATCCTCGGCCAGACCGAGTCCATGGACAGCCCCGGTTATGCGGTATTCCGTCTGCGCGGCCAGGAGTACCGCCTTCGGCCGTATTTGGAAACCGCCGACGCTCAAGAGCTTTTCTATATATTCCGCGACCAGACTAGCGCCAAAGAAACCTACGGTGCGGGCCGCTTTCTGTACTCGGCCAGCCCCGCAAACGGCCGCGTCGTGCTCGATTTCAATAAGGCTTACAACCCACCCTGTGCATTCACACCCTATGCCACCTGCCCGCTGCCGCCGCCGGAGAACCGGTTAGCTGCGCGCATTGAGGCCGGCGAAAAGAAGTACGGGCACTAGTCTGGTGCGGCAAGCAGAACAGAGAGCATGCACTTGCCCGTGAAGCAGCCAACCCTGGCGGCAGCCAGCCTTCAGCCGGCACTTGCGGAACACGCAGGGGCGCGCTCGGCCCGAAAAAGCCGCCTGAAAGGCGGCTGCGGGCAAGGTTGCCCGCCCCACAAAACCGGGCGGACTCCGGCCGCACTACACTAGATTTTCGGGTCCGCCGCCAGCCAGGCACTGGCCCGATCAATGCGCCAAGTGAGTTTGCAGATTGCGCAGCGAATCGCCGATCGCGCCGAGGCCGCCAGCCTCTCCTGCCCACGGATTGGAGTTCTTGGCCAACATTTGTTTGTGAATTCGGATGAACCGGGATGTGATCTCCTTGTCGCGCCATCCGCGGTCGGTCTCTTCCTGCAAAATTTCCAAAGCGTGGGCGCTCGAATAGGCGTGTTTATAGGGCCGCGGATTGGTCAGCGCGTCGTAGATATCCACCACCTGCAGCACGCGGGCAAGTAAGGGAATTTCGGTTCCGCGGAGACCATCGGGATACCCGGTTCCGTCCCATCGTTCGTGATGATGGCGGACCAATGGCAGCGCCCCGCGCAGCGGTAACAGCGGACGGCAGATCTCTTCGCCGCGCACCGGATGGGCGCGCATGATCTCCCATTCTGCCCCGGTTAGCTCGCCCGGCTTGAAGAGTATGGAATCCGGGATGCCTACTTTGCCGATGTCATGCACGTAGCCTCCCACATAGAGCAACAGGAGGCTGGCACTGTCCAGCCGCATCGCCACCCCCAGGGCCACACTCGAAATGGCCAGACGCCCGCAATGTCCCGCCGTATGCCGGTCCCTTTGTTCCAACATCCGGGCAAGCGAGTACAGGACGCCTTCGGTTTCGCTGAACGGTAGCGCGCTCGTCAGCGGCGCGTCCGCCTGGTCAACCGGCAAATCCGGATCGATTGCATAATCGCAGACCGCGGTGGGCCGGCAAACCGCGTGTGCCAGTAGCATCGACGCCTGCTTGTTTACGTGTCGGTTCATGGGACTAGCATCTATATCGGCGGAATTTCTAAAAACATCATGCTCTAAGGCAAAATTTAGGCGGTATTAACGTCTGACCACCGTGAGCGCGCGCCATGCCGAGTTGCCGGCCGCATCGTAGGCACGCACCGTAATCACATTGGTTCCGACCAACAGAGGAATCTTCGCCGACCAGGAAGCCGTTCCCGCCGCCACACCGGCCTCACCCGTCGAATTGGTCCATTTGACGACCGTCACCGCCACGTTGTCTCTCGCCGTCCCGCCGATTGCGATGGCGGAGGCGGTTGTCGCGGTGATAGTGAATCCCGGCGACTTAATCTGTAGCGAGGGTGGAGTGCTGTCTCCCGGCACCGGCGTGGGTTTGGGCGTTGGGACCGGCGGCGGCGGGGCCGGCTTCGGCGTCGGCGTCGGCGTCGGCGTTGGAGTTGGCGGTGGCGGTACGTTGCTGCCGTAGAGCGCGCGAATCCCTGCAATATCGTCGTCGGTCAGCCCCGCCGACAGCTTGTAGTAGGGATACATCACCGATCCGGGGCGGTCGGAGTGCCCCAACCCGAGCCCATGCCCGGCCTCATGCAGCGCCACTGAGTAGAGGTCCACGTTGGCCCCGCTGCGCCACGGCTCATCGGCATCCAGGTGCAGATCGCCGGCGATGGGTTCGGGGTTCGGCGGAGCGGGATAAAACGTATGCGCCAGCGTCCCGCCGACACCGTCGAATGGGTAGCCGTCGCCGTGCGAACCGCGGGCGAACAGGATATCCAGCGTCCGTTCGGCCCCCTGCTGCTGCCCCGGCGACAGAGTGAAATTGGCGTACCGGGTCCACTCGCCAAGCGCTCGTTCGATTTCCAACCGAGCCGTGGAAGCATCCATTTTGTCCGTCAGGGTGCGGATAAAATAGTTCAGCGCCACATTCCCGCTGGCATTCTTCGGCCAGCCGCGACTCACCAGCACGTACTCACCCACCGGGCCGGCCTCGGTCGCCGCTCCGGCGCAGCCTACCAGCGGAATCCCGGCCGCCAATTCGGCCGATGCGGGCATGATGTAGGCCACGTCATCACACTCGGCCAGCGCGCCGAGTGCGCTGTGCGCGCCCGAGAGCACCAAATGTCCGGCGAGTACGCCAGGGTTCTCCAGCACGTCGAAGGACAGCGCGCGCGCCTCTGCGCGAGCTGTAGCCATATCCACGTCCGGGTGAAACACCACCAGCAGGGCCCCCGTTACCTGGTCCGCCAGCAGGGGGCTGATCTTGTCGGACGCCTCCAGTACGCCGGCCGAAAGCACTCCCAGCCCTTCCAGATCGGGTGCCACGGGGGAGGCCACCATCAGTGCCGCATCCGGCACGTATTGCAGCACGCGCATGCCGCGCCGCTCTAATTCACGACGCATCTCCGGACCGGGCTCGGTGGGGAATTGCAGCAAAAAGTGGGTGGCGCGCCCGTGCCGGGGCAACGTCCTGGATGCCCGGCTGCCCACCGCTCCCACTTTCAGACGGATCACAGGCTGCGACCAGGCGCACGACATCAACAGGAAGCTGGCCAGCGGAACCGCATGGAAGAATTTCATGTATGAAGCTCTGATCTTCCTTTTCGACCCCTCTGGTGATGAATCTTGGTCAGAACGCCAAAACTTTGCCGGTAGGTGAGAATTTCTTGCCGTTCCCGACACTTACTGAGGAAAGGCTAAGAATGAAGTACTACTGGTGCGTCTTGCCGCTCACCATCGGCGTTCTTCAGGCATGGGGAGCCGATGCCGGGCGTGTGGTCTATCATATTGAAACCGTGGCCGGCAGTTCCCGCATCGGCGACGGCGGACCCGCACTGGCGGCCCAATTCTCCTCCATCAAGGGAATCGCTATCGATCGCCTGGGCAATCTCTACCTCTCCGATACCGAGAATCACCGCGTGCGCAAGGTGTCCGGGGACACCGTCACGACGATTGCGGGCACGGGCGTAGCGGGTTTCAGCGGCGATGGCAAGAGCGCCCTGAACGCCCAGCTCAATTTCCCTTACGGCCTGGCGCTCGATTCCGCCGGCAACCTCTATGTGGCGGATTATGGGAATCAGGTGGTGCGGAAGATTGCGCCGGACGGGACGATTACGACGGTCGCGGGAACGGGGAAACGGGCGTCGTCGCCGGATGACGCGGGACCATTGAATACCTCGCTGCTTTCGCCGCGCAATGTGGCGGTGGACGGGGCGGGCAACCTCTATATCGCGGAATACGAGGGACACCGCGTGCGTAAATTGACCCCTGACGGGAAGCTCTCGACCGTCGCCGGCACCGGGGTCGCCGCTTGGAGCGGGGATCACAAACTGGCTACGGATGCGCAGTTGAAGCATCCGGCGGGGATGGCATTTGACCGGACGGGGGCGTTATACATTGCCGATTCGGGCAATAACGTGGTGCGCAAGGTTTACGTGGATGGCACGATCGGGACGGTGCTAGGGCAGCCTCCGGGGACGCCGATGGGGGTGCCTGCGGGGAATCTGCCTTGGCGGAATCTGGCGATGCTGTCTACGCCGATAGCGCTGGCGGTGGATGAGGTGGGCACGATTTATGTGGGAGAGGCTGGATCCCACGCGGTGTGGGAGTACACGCCGGCGGGGAAGTGGATTCCGTACGTCGGCGGGGGAGGCTCTTGCCCCGGCGGCAATGGGGGCGGCGCCGCGTGCGGGACGCTGAGTTTTTTGTATGGGCTGGCGGCGGATGTGACCGGGAATCTGTGGATCGCCGATGGCGTCCGGGTGCGGAGGGTGGACGCGGCGGGGACGTTCCAGACGGTGGCGGGGGATGGGTATCTGCGCGCGGTGGGCGACGGCGGGCCGGCGACTGCGGCGAACCTTTACCGGCCTTCGGCAGTGACGCTGGATCGAGCGGGGAACGTCTTCATTGTGGATACGGGGACGCAGCGGGTGCGGCAGGTGGCGGCGGGTGGCACGATCACGACACTGGCGGGGACGGGCGTGGCGGGACGGCTAGAGCCATTGGGCGGCCCGGCGGCGAACGCGGCGCTAAGCGGCCCGGCGGGCGTGACGATGGATGCGGCCGGTAATGTCATTATTGCGGACGCGTACAACAACCGGATTGTGGCGGTCAACGGGGCGCACCAATTGGTGGCGGTGGCGGGTGTCGCGGGAACCCCCGGGGAAAGTGCCGATGGCGTGCAGCCGGTCTCGCCGCTGACGCTGTATTGGCCGCAGGCGGTGTGCACAGACCGCGGCGGGAACCTGTACATTGGCGATACGGGCAATCACCGGGTGCTGAAGCTCTCGCCCGGAGGGGTGTTGCAGACGGTGGCGGGCAACGGGTCGGTCGGATATGCCGGGGATGGGGGAGTGGCGCGGCTGGCGCAATTGAATTCACCGAGCGCGTGCGCGGTGGATTCGGCGGGCACGCTGTTCATTGCCGATACGGGGAATCATGCCATCCGCAAGGTGACGGGCGGGACGATTTCCACGGTGGCCGGTCTGGGCGTCCCCGGCGCGTCCGGTGACGAAGGCCCGGCCACGATCGCGCAACTGGCCTCGCCGCGCGGCGTGGTGGTGGACGACATGGGCGACATCTTCATCGCCGACACCGGCCACAACCGGATTCTCCAGGTGACGCCAGACGGCGGGGTCCACGACATCGCGGGTAGCGGCGCGGCGGGCTTCGCGGGGGACGGCGGTCCCGCCGCCGGGGCGGTGCTGAATAGCCCACAAGGGCTGTTCCTGGACGGCGCCGGCAACCTTTATTTCGCCGATACCGGCAACAACCGCGTACGCCGCCTGCTGCCGGACGCGGTGGCGCCTGCCCCGGTGATCGAGTTGTCCATCATCACCGTGGTCAACGCCATCAGCCTGCGCGAGGGAGCGGTGGCGCCGGGAGAGATCGCCGCCATCTTCGGCGCGGGTCTCGGACCGGACGTCGGAGTGACCGGAGCGTTGGACGCGGCGGGCGTGCTCGCCGGAATGCTCGGCGGGGTCGAGGTGCGCTTCGATGGCGTCGCGGCACCCATCTTCTACGCGCAAAGCGGGCAGGTCAACGTGCAGGTGCCCTATACGGTTGCGGGCAAGGAGACGGTGCCCGTGGAAGTACGGTATCTGGGGAAACCCGCAGGAGCGGCGAGTCTGCCGGTAGCGCCTTCCGCGCCCGCGATGCTGACGCTAGCGACCAATCCGGATGGCTCGCCCAACGCGGCATCCGCGCCCGCGCCGCGATCCACCTGGATGACCTTTTATGCGACCGGCGAAGGCCTCACGGACGGACCCAACGTCGCCGGCAAACCGGCGCAGGCGCCCTATCCCCATCCGCTATTGCCCGTCGCATTGACCATCGCCGGCGTGAATGCCGAGATCCTGTTCGTGGGCAGCGCGCCGGACATGATCGGAGTGCTGCAAATCAACGCCCGCATCCCCGGCGGTTTCATTGGCCCGGGCGAAACCGCGGTCGAACTCACCGTGGGTACCGCCAAAGCGCCACCAATCGCCATCTGGCTGAAGTAGGCCAGTGGCTTGAGGTCCAGGTTGAATTTGGCCGGCCGGGATCTTGGCAGCACGCGGCCACCGATCTCCCAGAAGGCGGTTTAACTCGCCTATTTCTGTCCGAGCGCGCGGTGCGGATCTAGACTCCTCATTGGCGTAGTCCGGATTCCGCTTTCGCCAGCCTGCCTGCGTCTTCTGCCGCCGAGCGGTTTGACACTCCGGCTGGCCGCAAGCTCGCTGCCGCTCTCCCACTCGCGCGTCCGGTTGGAACCACCGGCGGCAGATTCTACATGACTTCTTCCGGGCCTTTGGCATCGTGGTGATCCATCGTGGTCATCACGCACCGGTGCGCGTCAGTTCAGAATGCCTGGGTCACTCTTAGAGAGCACGACCGGGTAAGTTCTGAAGAGCGCCGAAGGGCTCGCGCGGCGCAACCGGCGAAAGCATGATCGTGATGGGCGACCGCCAGGAAGTGCTGGAGAGCAAGTTCGCCTCCGTGCAAAAAGTTGCCCGCGCCGCACACCGGTACGATCTTCTACTGCCAGGGATTCAAGGGGTCCATGGCCGAGGCTTGGCCCAAGGTGAAGAACTGGCAATGAGCGATTTCCGATACGCGGGCTACGGCTTCAACAGCGCGTCGATCGCCGCCTGTGAAATGGCTTCATCCACCTCGCTGGCCGCGCCGCTGCACGCAATCGAGCCGATGGTTTTCCCGTCGACTTTGACCGGTAGTCCGCCGCGGTTGGGGAATCCGTCCGGAAAGACCAGTATCCCGAGATCTCCTTTCTTCAACGACTCTTCCGCCACCGCCGACGCCCGTCCGTAGAGCGCCGCGTACTTAGCCTTCTTCTGGGCAAACTGGATGGTATTTAATCCGGAGCCATCGGCCTTCTGCAAGAACAGCAGATTGCCGCTTTCATCCATAATGCAGATGGTCACCTGCACATTCCGCTTCTGCGCTTCCGTCTCCGCCGCGGCGACCATCGTTTTGAGAGCCGCCAGGTTCAGGTACTTCTTCAAAGGCAGATCCACTGCCGAGGCGAGAAACGCCACGCTGAGAAAAAACACGACAAGCTTGATCATGGACAACATGATAGCGAAAAGCGTTCCGGTATTACGCCGGCGCTGCCAGCAGGCTGTCGTTCGGGTAGAAGTGATCCACGTTTTCCGGGGTGATGATCTGGTGGGTCGTGAATACGGCCGGCGGCGTCGCCTTGCGGGACAAAATATCCAGCGCCAGTTTCAGCAGGCCATCCCCGTACTTCTCCGGGAAAAACGCCACGCTCGCAATCATACGGGTATTCGCGCTGCGCAACTGTGCGCGCGCTTCCGGCTCTGCGTTCTGTCCTACGATCACACACTCGGCGGCGCGGCCCGCCTCTTCGTAGGCGCGCAGTGCGCCGAGCGCGCTCGAATCGTTGACCGCCCCCACCAGAGTGCGCCTGGCCTTGGATTCCCGCAGATGCTTACGCACCCGCTCGAGCGTGGTCTGGAACTGCCCGTCGCCATCCACGCTGACATTTCGGCAGCGCTCCGGAACCCGCAGCACTTCGCCGATCCCGCTCTGCACGCCGCGTATCCGCGCCTGGGGCAGCGATCCGGCGCGGTGTAACTCCACCAGTAGAATCTCATCGGGCTCGCCGTTCCAGTGCTTCTTCGCCCAGCGACCCAGGTGGTGCCCCGCCATCAGCCCGGCCTGGTAGTTGTTGGCGCCGAAATAGGTCGCGCCCGGGTGCGGAATATCGATGGCGATGAACGGAATGTTCGCCTCCAGGTACTTGGTGGCGATGGCCGGCGCAATCAGCTCGTCGGTCTGGAACTCGATCACCAAATCCACCTGCTCTTTGATCAGGTAGTCCGCGTTGCGCAACGCGATCTTCGGCTGGTAGCGGTTGTCCACCACAATCAGCTCAATGTGCTCGCGCTCGGCGGCCCGCACCAGGCCATCGCGCACATCGCGGTCGAACGAGGTATCCTGCCCCTGGGCCGCGTAACCAATGCGGTAGAGCCGCCGCCTGACTTCGCTGGCCAGCCGGTAGTGATTTTCGCCGACCTTATCCAGGAAACCGCAATGGTGCAGCGTATAGAGCAGCCGGAAGCACATGCCCTTGTGGTAGCCGGTGCGCGTCACCACATCGCGCAATCGCAGCACATCGCCGGCCGATTGAAATGCCTCCAGCACGCGCGAAGCATGCACCAGGCTCTTGACCAGATACCGGTGGTGATTGGAAGTCTTAACCTCTACCCCGTCTGTCATCTGTTTTGATCTACGAAACGCAAGCGTTCCGACGTTGCCGCTTTCTCGGATCGCGGCATGCCGCGATGACCGCAGTATTTATTGCAGAATACACCATTCACCCGGCTTGCAAATGTTTCGCACCGCAAAAAGCTGTCTGCCTCCACGATCCCCCTGTCGCGCCGCGCCGCGCCGCTGTACAATCGATGTTCGCAATCCAGATCGACATATGACTCCGAATCCTCTTCTGGGCGTAATCTTTCACTGGCTGGGTGGCCTTGCATCCGGCAGTTTCTATGTTCCTTACCGCGGCGTCAAGCGCTGGTCCTGGGAGACATACTGGCTGATCGGCGGCTTTTTCAGTTGGATCATCGCCCCGGTGACGCTGGGCATGTTCCTCACCAACGACCTGCCCTCGGTGCTGCGCGAAGCATCGGCGTCCACCCTCTTCTGGTGCTACTTTTGGGGCATGATGTGGGGACTCGGAGGCCTCACCTTCGGGCTCACCATGCGCTATCTCGGGATGTCGCTCGGCATGGCGGTCGCGCTGGGCTACTGCGCCGCTTTCGGTACCCTGATGCCGCCGATTTTCGATGGCGAGTTCGTATCCAAGGTACTCGGCACTCCCTCGGGTCAGGTGATCCTCTTCGGTGTCGCGGTCTGCCTGAGCGGCATCGCGTTCGCCGGCAAGGCGGGCATCTCTAAGGAACGCGAGATGTCGGCGGAACAGAAGCAGGAGGTCATCAAGGAATTCAATCTGAAGAAGGGCCTCCTGGTGGCCACGTTTTCGGGCGTCATGAGCGCCTGCTTCTCCTACGGCCTGCGCGCCGGCGACCCCATCAAAGCGCTCACCCTCGCTCACGGCACCACCACGCTCTGGCAGGGCTTGCCCGTGCTGGTCCCGGTGTTGCTGGGCGGCTTCACCACCAATTTCCTCTGGTGTGTGGCGCTGAATTTCAAGAACCACTCCGGCCACGAATACCTCAGCGCGCGCCAAACCAAAGCGCCCATGCTCCCCAACTATCTGCTCTGCGCCCTGGCCGGCACCACCTGGTACTTCCAGTTTTTCTTTTACACGATGGGCGAGACGCAGATGGGCGCCTACAAGTTTTCCAGTTGGACGCTCCACATGGCGAGCATCATCATCTTCAGCAGCCTCTGGGGCATCGCGCTGCATGAATGGCGCGGCGCCAGTGTCCGCACCAAGGGCTGGCTGGCTGTCAGTCTCGCCGTGCTGGTGCTCTCCACCATGGTGGTGGGCTATGGCAACTATCTGGGAACGCTGCCGCGCTGATATCGTAGGACTATGACCAAGGTGCAGATTCGGTTCCGCTTGCAGAAGCCCCTCGACGAGCCGGCGCTGAAGGCCATCGCCACGGTTCACGCCAAGTACGGCATACAGAAGATCAAGGTGGCGGATTCGCTCGACGCCCTAACTGTGGAATACGACGCCACCCGCCTGCGTCCCGCCGAGGTGCAGGCGGCGCTGGCGGGCGTCGGAATTTCGGTAGTAACCGAATAAGACGCCCGGGGCTCGCCCCTTGGCGGCTGGCCCGCGGACCAGTTCCCCGTCCTCCACCAGGACTGCCTCTAATGTATGTTCCATCACATTTAGAGGCAACGTCCGCAGTCTCCGAAGCTACCAGATTCGCTGTTTCCCCCAGGTTTGATTTGTGCGAACATAGGGTACACATAATTTTTGCAGGGCCACCGGCAAGGGCAGGCGGTCGGGAAGGCGGATTGTGAGCCAGAAAGCCGAAACGCCGTTTGACAGTATTGAGGGGTCGCACGAGTATGTCCGCATGCTCGCCGAAGCCGTGAATGAAGCCCGGCGCGACGTCGAAGAAGAAACCGCCGCGGCCGAGCAAGATCGTGCTCACCGCCGCAAAGAAGCGCTCCTCCTGGTTTCGTACAACCTCGCGAAGCTCAACCTTCATATCACCAGCAGTCGCCGTATCTTAAATGATCTGCGCAGCTTGCGCCGCCTGCTTTTGGCGGAGCGCGGTTTGCCGGCCGAAGACGAACGCGAGGTCGGCGCGAGCGACTAGACGCACGCACGACAAAAGCTCTTTAACCAATACACCGGTAACTGGTGTATTACTCCAGTCCGGCATCTGACCCCAGTGGTCTTTAATTCCATCACTATCTTTCAAGTTTGACCGCAAATGTTGTAATATTCGGCATTAAGTGCCCAAAATTGTTGATTTGTTGAACACTCCCACTTGACAGAGAGCGCCGGCGGGCGTAGTATTTAATGTCGTCAGACCTATTCTAAAACAGCACTCTATATCGGTGGTTTGTGGGGGACCCCGTATGAACTTTCAAATTGGCGAAAAGGTGGTGTATCCCAACCAAGGTGTTGGAACCATCGAGAATATCAGTACTCGTACGTTTGGCACCGCATTCGAGCAATTCTACCTGTTGCGGTTTGGCCGGAGCGTGACGGTGCTGGTGCCGTTGTCCAACGCCGCCAACATCGGCTTGCGAAGGGTGACCAAGGACCGCGAGATCTCGCGAATCCTCTCGTACCTGGCGATCGGTTGCTGTCCACTCAACCCCGATTGGAAGGTCCGGTACAAGGAAAATTGCGACAAAATGCAGAGCGGGGACCTGCTGAAGGCTGCCGAGGTTTTCAAGGCGCTGCTGCAATTGCACCTCGATAAACCGCTCTCCTTCCGCGAAAAGAAGATGCTGGACCGGGCGTGCCACATGCTGGCTTCGGAGCTCTCCATCGCGCGCGGTGTTCCCGAAATCCATGCCCTCGGCCTGATGCAACGCGCGCTCGCCAAAAGCGGCCTGACTTTGCCCCCGACTCAGTAAGATCCAGCCAACCAGTGCAAGTTCGGAGTGTCCGTAAATTCCAGTTGGATGCCAGCGTGCTAAATTTGCTGAGATGCAGCGGCACAATAACGCCATCCGGAATTTCTTCGCGGAACTCGGCCCCGGCCTGATTACCGGAGCGGCGGACGACGACCCATCCGGCATCGCCACCTACTCGGTGACCGGCGCCGCTTTCGGCTATGGACTGCTGTGGACCGCGCTATTTTGTTTCCCCCTGATGGCGGCGGTGCAGTTGATGTGTTCGCGGCTGGGGATGGTCACGGGCCGCGGCTTGGCCGCCGTGGTGCGGCGGCGATACTCGCGCTGGGTGCTGTGGGGCGCATGCCTGCTGCTGATTGTGGCCAACGTAATCAACATCGCCGCCGACCTGGGCGGCATGGCGGACGCCACCATGATGGTGACCGGCGTTCCCGCCGCCTGGCTCACACCGGTGTTCGCGGTGCTGATCGCCGCGGCCCTGTTCTGGACCTCCTACCGCTTCCTCGCACGGGTTTTCAAATGGCTGACGCTGGTGCTGTTCGCCTACGTGATCACGGCGTTCCTTGCCCATCCGGACTGGTGGGCGGTTCTGCGCGCCACGTTTATTCCCCATATCCGGTGGTCCAGCCAATACTTGTCGGTGCTGGTGGCGATTCTGGGGACCAGTATCTCGCCTTATCTCTTCTTCTGGCAGGCCGCGCAGGAGGTGGAGGAAGAGCGCGCCGACGGCAAGAACACGCTGGCCAAGCGCCAGGGGGCGACGGACGCGGAGTTGGGGCGCGCGCGCACCGACGTGCTGACCGGGATGTTCTTTTCCAACTTCGTGATGTACTTCATCATCCTCACCACCGCCGCCACGTTGCACACCCACGGCATCACGAAAATCGACACCGCGAGCCAGGCGGCGGAAGCCTTGAAGCCGCTCGCTGGGAAGGGCGCTTACTGGCTGTTCACGCTGGGGCTGATCGGCACCGGGATGCTCGGCGTACCGGTGCTGGCGGGCTCGAGCGCTTATGCGATTTCGGAGGCGATGTCCTGGGGCGCGTCGCTCGACCGGAAACCCAAGCTCGCCCCGAAATTCTACGGCGTGCTGGCCGTCGCCATGGTGCTGGGCGTGGCGTTGGACTATGTGGGCCTGGACGCGGTGAAAATGCTTTTCTGGTCGGCTGTGGCCAACGGAGTGCTCGCGCCGCCGCTGATCGTGCTGGTGGTGCTACTGACCACCGACCGCTCCGTGATGGGCGACCGGGTGAATCCGCCGCTGCTCAAATGGGTGGGATGGCTGGCCGCGGCGGTGATGACTGCGGCCGCCCTGGCGATGTTTCTGGCGGGGTAAAATTGACTCTCTGCCATGTCACGTATTCATACCCCACTCACGCCGGATCTGACGGACTACATCCGCCAGGTCGCGCTACGCGAACCTGAAGTGCTCCGCCGCCAACGGGAAGCCACCGATGCGCATCCGCACGCCTCCATGCAGTCCGCGCCGGAGCAGGGCCAGTTGCTGCACCTGTTGGCACGCCTGGCCGGCGCCAGGAAGACGCTTGAGGTGGGCGTGTTTATGGGCTACAGCTCCACGTGGGTGGCGCTCGGGTTGCCCGAGGGCGGCAAGACTGTCGTCTGCGACCAAAGCGAAGAGTATACGGCGCACGCGCGGCGGCTCTGGCGCGCGGCCGGCGTGGAAGACAAGATCGAATTGCGCCTGGGCCCCGCCCTCGGTACGCTTGACGCGCTGATTGCCGAGGGGAACGGCGGCACCTTCGACTTAGCCTTCATCGATGCCGATAAGGCGAACTACGCGAACTACTTCGACCGCGCGATGGTGCTGGTGCGCCCTGGCGGGCTGATCGCCATCGACAACGTGTTGTGGCACGGCGACGTGACGGACCTAAGCAAGACCGATGCCGACACGGAAGCCATCCGCGCCTTCAACCGCAAGTTGCAGGGTGACGATCGCGTGACGCTGAGCCTGGTGCCGCTGGGCGATGGACTGACATTGGCGTGCAAGCTCTAACCGCTCCCACCATCTTCCCCTGCTACGCGGCGGCCGACCGCGCCATTGCAGAGCGCCTGGCCGCACTCCTGGAACGCGGCGCCGACGTGCGCGTCTTCCTGGACGAAGGGCAAATGCCGGGGGGCGCGGACCTCGCCGAAAAGGCGCGCGAGGGGCGGATGGCGGATATCGTACTGGTGCTCTTCTCGCGGAATTCCATGCCTTCGCGTTGGCCGCGTGCCCGGTGGGAAGACGCGCTGGTGAAGGAACCGGCGGCCGAAGGCGTGCGCATTGCGTTTCTCAGGTGCGGCGATTGCATCCCTCCGCGCGTACTCACCCCCATGTTCGACGCCGCCCGCTTGCGCGACGTGAAGCGCTGGGTGCGCGGCAGCGAGGCCGCCGGGCCAGCCGGGCCAGCCGGGCCACCCGCCGCCGAATTCTCCGCCGATCTGGAAGTGCTCGGCATCGCGATTGCCGACCGCCCCGGCACGGAGACGGTGCCCAGTATAGCGCTGGCCCGCGAATTCGCCCGCGCCTTTGGCGCCGATTTCGACGCGGTGCTCCACCTCGATAGCGCCACTGGCACGCTGGCCGACATGGCGGGAGATCTGGCGTGGCAGGTGGGCCTGCATCTCGAAGGCGAACTTACCGGCAATCTGGAGCACCTGCGCATGTTCTTGGAGGCGCGCCGCTTTTTGGTGGTGCTCGAAGGCGGGGCGCCCGCCGACCTGCTTTTCGGCGGGCGCTGTTCCACGCTGATTTCGACCGGACCCGGCGAGCCGTCGGCGGACGCCCTGCGCCAATTGGCGCGCGCTTTCGATGCCGTGGAGGATTGGACCGAAGCCTGCCATCTGGCGCGCCAGGCCCGCCGCGTGGCGCACGACCGGTTTCGCCTGGCCGAATGCTTCGAGATCATGACCCAATGGCGGGCCATGGCCGAGGAGCGCGGCGACCGCCCGGTAGTGGATGAGGCCAGCCGCGAACTGGTCTGGATTCTGGACGGGTGGGGCCGCACGGAGGAAGCGCGGCAGTTGGAGCAAACCCGCGCCATGGAGTTCGACCAGCAGTTGCCGTTGTTTTTCGAGTAGAAAAGACACACATCTTATCTATTGAGAACTGATCTTATAATTGGTGCTGTTTGCTCGCCTCTTCACCCAGGGATTCAAGACCTCAACCTGTGCATTCCGGAAGTCGCTCGAGTTGCCACCCCGCCGTTCGAGGCTATGATGAGGAATGCGCCGCGCCGCCCTGCTCTGGCTCCTGTTCCCCCTCGCGGCGTTTGCCTGTAAGTGCCAGTTGACCCTCTCGGTCTGCAACGAGGTAGCGTCCACCGACATTATTTTCGTGGGCGCCGTGGAAGCGATCGAGCCCAGCTTCCTCGACTCTTGGAATGCCGGACAACGCGCCGCGCTTGACCTGCTCAATCGGGAGTCCGCCAGGGCGCAGGCGGACCGCTCTCCCGCCGCCTTCGCCAGACTCCGCGACGCCTACCTCAAAGTCTTCCCCGACCTTCCCGAGGATCATAAGAAGCGCCTCGCCGGCGCCACCTCGCCCGATCAACTCGCCGAACTCTTCTACTGGATTCTGGACCACGGCAAGCGCGTCCGCCTGCGCGTCAAGACCGTCTTCCGCGGCGATCTTGACGACGACAACGATGACGACACCCCGGGCAAGACCGTCGAGGTCTGGACCGCGTTCGGCGATTGTGGCATCGATTTCCAGACCGGCGAAACCTATCTGGTCTACGCCGATGACGACGAGGAGTCCGACATCATGACCACCGGCGCCTGCACGCGCACCCGCCGCCTCACCGACGCGGGGGACGATCTCGCCTACCTCTACTTCTACAAGAACTACGCCGATAACGCCGGCCGCCTGGAAGGCTTCGTGACCGCCGACCTGCTCTTTCTCCGCGATCTGGACCCGGCCCACTATACGGGCCGCATCGGCGCCCCCGTCGCCGCCGTGGTGGAACTGAAATGGGGCGACGGGTCCTCCCGCTACGCCCAATCCGATGGCCAGGGCCGCTTCCTCTTCGACGGGCTACCCGCCGGCGATTTCACCGTGAGCGCTTACGTGCCGGGATATCCCGCCGAAACCCGGCTGCTGGCCGGACCCAAGGCGGTCCGCATGGAAAAGCGCGCCTGCGCCACCCAGGTATTGGTAGCGCCCCCCACCGGCGGGCATTTGTAACTCGCACGGCGTGTATGCCGCTCTCGCGCTGGCGGTCGCGAGCCCGAAGCCCAAGCCGTTACAATGGGAATATGTCCGACAAACTAACCATCGCGGGGCGCGAGTTCAGCTCGCGGCTCATCGTGGGAACGGGGAAGTACCGCAGTTTTCAAGAGATGATGCGCTGCCACGAGGCGAGTGGCGCCGATATGGTGACGGTGGCCGTGCGCCGCGTCAATCTGACTGACCGCACCAAGGAATCGCTGATCGATTTCATCGATCGAACGAAAATTTTCATTCTGCCGAATACGGCCGCGTGCTACACCGCCGACGACGCGGTGCGTACCGCCATGCTGGGGCGTGAATGCGGCCTCTCCAACTGGGTGAAGTTGGAAGTGATCGGCGACGAAAAGACGCTGTTCCCGGATAATGCCGGACTGCTGGAAGCCACCCGGATCCTGGTCAAAGAGGGCTTCGTGGTTCTGCCGTATACCAATGACGACGTGGTCAACGCGCGGCGCCTGATCGATGCGGGCGCTTCCGCCGTGATGCCGCTGGCGGCGCCCATCGGGAGCGGGCTCGGCATACAGAATCCGGTGAATCTGCGCATTTTCCGCGAGATGATCACCGCCGTGCCGATGATTGTGGATGCCGGCGTGGGCACGGCCAGCGATGCGGCAATTGCCATGGAACTGGGCGCCGACGGAGTGCTGATGAATACCGCCATCGCGGCGGCGGTGGATTCCGTGAAGATGGCACGCGCCATGAAACTGGGTGTGGAAGCCGGCCGCCTGGCGTGGGAATC
>JANYAH010000088.1 GCA_025361425.1 Candidatus Solibacter sp.
AGTCCGGCATGTTCTGGACGGTCCGCGGAGCCAACGCCATCATCGCCCTGCGATGCTGCCACCTCAACAACCGCTTCGAGGACTACTGGGAGGCGCGCCGCCCGGCGGCTTGATCTCCACTTCTACGTCGCACACCCGTCCTTGGCTAGCGCCATACTGGGGCCAAGCGAGCCGAGGGACGAACCGCCCGGCGTTCGGCCCGCGGCCAGCAGATAGCGTTTGGCGGCATCCATTTTGGATTCGCGCAGCGCCAGACGGCCGAGGATGATGTTGCCCTGGTGAATGGCGTCGCCGGTCCACCAGAAGACGCCGTGTTTGGCCGCTTCCAGGGTCTCATTGGCGAGGTCTTCGGCGAGCGCCCACTCGCCGGCGGCGAAAGCCGCGCGCGCCATCCGGGGCAGCAGGGGATTGCGGGTCATGGCGTTCTTGCCGGCCAGGATTTCCAGGTGCTGGAGTTCCGCCAAAGGAGAAGACTGGGACCGGGCACGCAGGCTCAAAAGCGCGGCGTTCAGGCGGATGGCGAGGCGCGACGCCTCGGGCCAATCCTCGGCGCGGACGGCGGCGCGGATCTGGTCCAGCATGAAGTTCAATTCTTTCTGGTCGGGTTTCGGCTGAGCGCCCGCCAGCGCGGCCGCCGCCACCCACAGAAGTAAGAACCTCCGCATGCAAGAACTTTACTACAGATTGACGGGGACGACTTCCTCGAAAGTCGCCGGGGGTACGGTAACGCCGCTGATGCGCAGGCGCTCCAGAAGTTTGGGCATCACGCCGGTGGCCCGGAAGCGGCCCTGCACCTTGCCAGCATCGGTCACGCCGATGCGTTCGAAGGTGAAGATCTCCTGCAAATCCACCTTTTCGTCCTTCACGCCCAGCACTTCACTGACGCTGAGGACTTTACGGGTTCCGTCTTGCAGGCGGGAAACCTGCACCACCAATTTGATGGCGCTGGCGAGTTGCTGGAGAATGACGCGCGTGGGGATTTCGAGATCGGCCATCATGACCATGGTTTCGAGGCGCGAGAAGGCGTCGCGGGGGGTATTGGCGTGCACCGTACTCATGGACCCCTCGACACCGGTGTTCATGGCTTGGAGCATGTCCAGGGCTTCAGCGCCGCGGCACTCGCCGACGATGATGCGGTCCGGGCGCATGCGGAGGGCGGTGCGCAGCAGGACGCGCTGGTTGATGCCGCCTTCCTTATTAAGGTTGGGCGGGCGGGTTTCAAACTTGATGACATGGCGCTGCTGGAGCTGCAATTCCGCCGTATCTTCGATGGTGATGATGCGCTCTTCCTCGGGGATGAAGCGGGAGAGCGCGTTGAGCATGGTGGTCTTGCCGGAGCCGGTACCGCCGGAGATCAGCACGGTGACCTTGCACTGCACGCACGCCGAAAGGAAGCGCAGGATGCCGGGCGTGAGGGTCTTGTACTGCACCATTTCCTCCTGCGTGATGACGTGGCGGCCAAAGCGGCGAATGCTGAGGCAGGGGCCATCGAGCGCCAGGGGCGGAATGATGGCGTTGACGCGCGAACCGTCCTGCAGGCGCGCGTCGACAATCGGCTGGGCTTCATCGATACGGCGGCCCACCTGGGAGACAATCTTTTCGATGATGTGCAGCAGGTGCGCATCGTCCTTGAAGCGGACGGTGGTTTCGGAGAGCTTGCCGTTGCGCTCAATGAATACCTTGTTATAGCGGTTGACCAGGATATCGCTGATGCTGGGCTCTTTGAGCAGGGTTTCCAGGGGGCCGAGACCGAGCACTTCGTCGAGCACTTCCTCGACGATTTTGGTTTGCTCGGCGGTGGTCATGGGGACGCGCTCTTCGTCGAGCAGGCGCTCCACGACGCGGCCGATCTCGGCGCGGATGCGGTCCTTGGGGATGGACGAAGCGCGCTCCAGATTGAGCACGCCGATGAGCTTGCGATGGATCTGCGATTTGAGCTCGAAGTAGCGGTCGGCGCCACGGGTGGCCATGGGTAGAGCGCCGCCACGCGCCGGCAGGGGTCGATTGGGTCCCACTAGTTCTCCCTGGAGGATGTCGGTACCGATTATATCGCGGCGGGTGAGGGGGGTGGGGGATGACTCTTGTCTCATGCAAGATGAGCCTGAAGCGGGCCCTGGATTCTCATACAAGATGAGCCTGAAGGCGAGTAGCGAGATGCTGGGAGTTGATCATCAGCATGGACGATTCACAAGCAAGCAGCCTGGAGCAGATTCAGGC
>JANYAH010000089.1 GCA_025361425.1 Candidatus Solibacter sp.
AGTCCGGCATGTTCTGGACGGTCCGCGGAGCCAACGCCATCATCGCCCTGCGATGCTGCCACCTCAACAACCGCTTCGAGGACTACTGGGAGGCGCGCCGCCCGGCGGCTTGATCTCCACTTCTACGTCGCACACCCGTCCAAGATCGCTTGTGTTGACTGCGCGACCGTGAGCCAACGCAGTGGGAACCACTGCGGATCACCCTTCGGCCAACGAGAGATCGGCGTTTTTCTGGTCTTGTCGCTCTGGCGCATTTAACACAGTATCGTGTTTTCGCGGATACGCTCGATGCGAATTTCGGTGCCACATGGCATGTCGACCATCGCGTACTCACTGGAGTCTTGAATGTCGAACACCTCGCCAATGACTCCGTCATATTTGCTGTGTGGACAAGTGATTCTAACGACGTCGCCGATTCGCGTCTTCATAGCTCACGATCCTGCTGGTCAGAATTTCCAAAACCGTCCCGTGAGACTATTCACTCTCGCGGTGGAGGATTCGCAGTCAGCCTAGCGTTGGAATCCATCTATCAACCAAAAAACAGGTAATCATATCTGAATAGCATATTGTATGAATCATCACAAGCCAGCGCAGACACAAATGTACCGGCACCACGAAGGCCGTCGCAGGGGTGAGGGCAGGGCAGCTCAGCGACAGACAGTCCAGTTCCAGGAGATTACTCTCTTGACACGCCGTTCCTTTGAATGAACTGACCATTCCCCACTGCCGAAGGTCACTTGCCCGCGCAGTCGCCGCCCCAGATCCTCTCCCAAAAGATTCATCGTCCGTTCATCCGCGGGATACTATACTTGAAACTCCCGATGCCGCGCATACTGCCGATACTGGGCCTCGCCCTGGCCCTGCGCTGTGGCGCATTCGCCCAGACTCCCACACCCGCGCTTACCCTGACCTTGCAGGAGGCCATGGAGCGCGCCAAGGCCAACAGCCAACAACTGCTCTCCGCCGATATCGCCGCCCGCCTCGCGCGCGAAGATAAGGTGCAGGCCAAAGCCGCCCTCCTCCCCAGCGTCAACTGGCAGAACGGTTTCAGCTATACACAAACCAACGGCCCCGAGAACAGCCTCACTTTCGTGACCAACGACGGCCCCCGCCTTTACACCAACCTCGCCAACGTGCACGCCGATCTCTACGCGCCCGGCAAACGCGCCGATTACCAGATGACCATCGCCGCCGAAGCCATCGCGCGCGCCAAAGTGGAAATCGCGGCGCGTGGATTGACCGCCGTCGTCGTCCAGAATTTCTACGCCATGGCGGTGGCCCAACGCCACCACAACAACGCGCAGCGCAGCCTTCAGGAAGCCCGCCAGTTCGTAGACATTACCCAGAAGCAGGAGGCCGGAGGCGAAGCCGCCCACTCCGACGTGGTCAAAGCCCAACTCACCCTGGACCAGCGCCTGCGCGACGTGCGGGAAGGGCAACTCGCCTACGACAAAGCGCGCATTGGCTTCGCCGTCTTCCTCTTCCCGGACTTCCGCCAGGATTACAGCGTCGCCGACGATCTGGACCGCCTCACGCCGCTTTCCGCCTTCCCCGAAATTGCCGCGCTCGCCCAGAAGAGCAACCCCGAAATTCGCGCCGCCCAATCCAACGTCACCCAGGAAACCTTCGGCATCAAGAGCGCCCGCGCCGGCCTCCTGCCTACCCTGTCGGTGGATTATTGGGTTGGTATCCAGGCCCGTCAATACGCCCTGCACAATGAATTCGGCCAGAACAACGTCGGCAACTCCGTGGTGGCCAGCCTCAATGTTCCGGTCTGGAATTGGGGCGCCGCGCGCAGCAAGGTGAAGCAGGCCGAACTAAAACTCCAACTGGCGCGCACAGATCTCACTTTCACGCAGCGCCAATTGCTCGCCAACTTGAATTCGTTTTACCTGGAGGCCAACGTCGCTTCCAGCCAGATGGCCTCGCTCAAGCACTCGCTCGAGCTCTCCGACGAAAGCCTCAAGCTCACCCTGCTGCGCTACCAGGCCGGCGAAGTCACCGTGCTCGAAGTGGTGGACGCGCAGGCCACGCTGTTCGCCGCGCGCAACACCTACGACGATGGCCTGGCGCGCTACCGTCTGGCGCTGGCCGCTCTTCAAACTCTAACGGGGGCCCTATAGCCCATGAATCAGAAACCTCTCCTGCTCATTCCCCTCCTCCTGCTTGTCTCCTGCTCCAAAAAGGAGGCGGCGGAGGCCGAAGCCCCCGCCCCCGTCCAGGTGACCGCCGTCACCCAGGACACCATCCGCCGCATCGTCGCGGGCGATGGCATGCTCTTCCCGCGCGACCAGGCTACCGTGATGCCCAAGATCGCGGCGCCGGTGCAGCGCTTCCTGGTGCAGCGCGGCGATCGGGTCAAGCAGGGCCAGTTGCTCGCCGTGCTGGAGAGCCGCGATCTCACCGCCGGTGCCGCCGAAAGCCAGGCGCTGCTCGCCCAAACCGAAGCCAACCTCCGCTCCACCACCTCCGCGACAGTTCCCGAAGCCGTCGTCAAAGCGCAGACCGACGTGGATACCACCAAACAAACCGAGGAAGCCGCCAGGAAGCTGCTCGACAATCGCGAGAAACTCGTCCAGCAGGGCGCGCTCGCTCGCAAACTGGTGGACGATGCCCAGGTGGCCTATGCGCAGGCCCACGGCGCGCTGCTCTCCGCGCAAGAGCATCTGCGCGCGCTCCAATCCGTCGGCAAGCAGGAACAGATCAAGGCAGCATCCTCCCAGGTGGATGCCGCGCGCAGCCATCTGCAATCTTCCCAGGCCCAGGTCAGCTACTCGCAGATTGTCAGCCCCATCTCTGGCGTCGTCGCCGATCGCCCGCTCTACGCCGGCGAGATGGCCACGCCCGGCGCCCCCCTGCTCACCGTGATGGATATCTCCAAAGTCATCGCCCGCGCCAACGTTCCCCAGAACCAGGCGGCATCCGTGAAAGTCGGCCAGCCCGCCACCATCACCCAAGTGGATACCAACCAGACCGTCTCAGGCAAGGTGACCGTGGTCAGCCCGGCCACAGACCCCAACAGCACAACGATTCAAGTTTGGGTGCAGGCCGACAACCCCGGCGAACAACTCAAGCCCGGCACCAGCGTGCACGTCACCATCATGACAGAGGTCATCAAGGCCGCCACCGTGGTTCCCATCGCCGCGATCCTCCCCGGCGAAGAGGGCGGCACCGCCTGCCTGGTGATCACCGCGGATAACATCGCCCACCGCCGATCCGTGAAACTGGGCGTGCGCGAGGGCGACAAGGTGCAGATCCTCAACGGCGTCCGCCCCGGTGAAGAAGTGGTCATCGTCGGCGGCATCGGCCTCGACGACAAGGCCAAGGTCAAGGTCATCGACCCAACGGTGAAGGCAGCCCCGGACGAAGACGAGAACAGTCCCGAGGAGAAGGGCGCCAAGGACCAGAAGAAGGACGAGGCCAAGCCAAAATCCAAATGAGCGACTCGATCAGCACACCCGACGCTCCGCACTGGACCGCCCGCCACGGCAAGCCCATCATCTTCGTCATCCTCACCCTCATCGCCGTGGGCGCTTATCTGGCGCTCACCATCCCGGTCTCGGTCTTTCCGGAGACGAATTTTCCGCGCATCGTGGTCGGCATCGATAACGGCGTTTTCCCCATCGATCAGATGCTGGTCACGGTCACCAAGCCCATCGAAGAGGCCGTCAATACGGTGCCGGGGCTGGATCACCTGTGGAGTATCACCAGCCGCGGCACGGCGGAAATCGACCTGTTCTTTTCCTGGAAGGTGGATATGTACCGCACCCTGGAACTGGTCAACGCCGCCATGGCGCGCGCCCAATCCAGCCTGCCGGCCACCGCCAAAATTACCGTGAACCGCCTGACGTTCGCCGCGTTTCCCATCATGGGCTACAGCCTGACCTCCGACAAGTTCTCCCAGGACAAGCTCTGGGAGATGGCCACCTACGAGCTCAAGCCCCGCCTCAACCGGCAGACCGGCGTTTCTTCCGTCATCGTGCAGGGCGGCCAGGTACCCGAGTTCGAAATACAACCGGACCCCGCCAAACTCGTGCACGCGGGCGTCACGATTCCCAACATTCTGGATGCCATCAGCCGCAGCAACATGATCGATTCGCCCGGGCTGATCGAGGCCAACCACCAGTTGGTGATGAGCCTGGTCAGCGGGCAGGCGCGCACGCCCTCCGACATTGGCGATATCGTCATCAAGACCACCCCCGCCGGAGCGCCGCTGCGCATCGGCGACGTGGCCACCGTCGGCCCCAGCGTGATGCCGGTCTACACCGTGGTCACCGCCAACGCCAAGCCCGCCGTACTGCTCAACGTCTACCGGCAGCCGGACAGCAATACAGTGGTGGTGGCCGACGCGGTGCGCGCCGAAATCGCGGCGATCCACAAGGAACTGCCCAAAGGCATCGACTTGCGCCCGTACTACGATCAATCGGAAATCGTCAGGGATTCCATCGCCAGCGTACGCGACGCCATCCTCATCGGCCTGGTGCTGGCCTCCCTGATTATGGTGCTGTTTCTGCGCGATTGGGGCACGTCGCTGGTGGCCGGCCTGGTCATCCCCGCCACCATCGCCATTACCTTCATCGTGCTGCGCGCCATGGATCAGAGCTTCAACCTGATGACGCTGGGCGGGCTGGCCGCTGCCGTTGGCCTGGTGATCGACGACGCCATCGTGGTGGTGGAAAACATCGTCATGCACCGCGATAGCGGCCAATCCCGCGCCAAAGCCATCTCTAGCGCCATCCGCGAAATTCGCGCCCCCCTGGTGGGCTCCACCATCACCCCCATCGTGGTCTTCCTCCCCCTCATCTCCATCACCGGCGTTACCGGCGTCTTCTTCCGCGCACTCGCGGTCACCGTCGGCGTGTCCTTGCTCACATCTCTCGCCCTCGCGCTGACCTGGACTCCAACGCTCAGCCACTACTTCATCCGTAAACAAAAACACCACACCTCCACCACCGGGCCCGGCCGCCTGATGCGCATTTACGAGCGCACCCTCCGCGCCACCCTCGAACACCCCCTGATTCTCGCCGTCTTCTCGCTCGCCCTCATCGGCGGCAGCTATCTCTGCTATACCCACACCGGCAGCGATCTGCTGCCCGCCATGGACGAAGGCGGCTTTATCATCGACTACATCATGCCCGCCGGCTCCTCGCTCCAAGAGACCAATCGCGTCATCACTCACGTGGAAGAGATGCTGCGCAAGATGCCCGAAGTGGAGGGCACGTCGCGCCGCACCGGCATGCAACTGGGACTCGCCCAGGTGACCGAAGCCAATACCGGCGATATCTCCGTCAAGCTGAAGCGCGACCGCAAACTCACCGGCGAAGAAATGATCGCCGCCGTGCGCGCCAAAATCAGGCAGGCGGAACCGGTGCTCGAAGTGGAATTCATCCAAAACCTGCAGGACATGATCGGCGATCTTACCAGCGCCCCCGAACCTGTCGTCATCAAGCTATTCAGTCTGGATCCGGAACTGCTGCACGCCTGGGCTCCGCAAGTCGCGGACGCCATCAAGAAGATTCCCGGCGTGGTCGACGTGCGGAACGGAATCGAGAACACCATCAGCGGGCCGGCCACCGTGTTCACCGTCGATCCCGCTGCCGCCTCGCGCGCCGGTTTCACCACACAGGAAGTGGAACTGGATGCCAGCGCCATGTTGCAAGGCGAACCGGCCCCGCCGCCCGTGGTGGTCAATGACCGCTCCTACAACATCCGCGTGCGATTCCCACCGCACACCCGCGCCTCGCTCGAAGCTATCCGCAACACGCTGCTGATCTCCAGCACCGGCAAGGCCGGCACCATCGGCACCCTGGCCGCCATGCGCGAGATCCCGGGCCAGACCGAAATCCGCCGCGAGAACCTGCAGCGCGACGTACAGGTCACGGCGCGCTTTGAAGACTTGAACCTGGGCGACGGCATGGCCAAGGTGCAGCGGACTATCGACGAACTGAAGGTGCCGCCCAGCATCCACGTGCAGTATGGCGGCCAGTTTGAAGAGCAGCGGAAATCGTTCAAAGATCTGGTGTTCGTACTTGTGCTGGCCATCGTCCTCGTCTTCACCGTCCTGCTGTTCGAGTTTGGCAATTTCGCCGCGCCCATCGCCGTGGTCGCTTCTGCTCTGCTCTCCACCTGCGGCGTCTTCCTCGCGCTGCTGGTCACCGGCACCACCTTCAACATCTCCTCATTCATGGGCTTAATCATGGTGATCGGCATCGTCGCCAAGAACGGCATTCTGCTGCTCGACGCCGATCAGAAGTTCCGCGCCGAAGGCATCGGCGCCGAAGAGGCCATGATCCGCGCCGGCGAACGCCGCCTGCGCCCCATCATGATGACCGCGCTGGCCACCGTGGCCGGCATGATTCCCCTCGCGCTCGCCTTGGGCGCTGGCTCGCAAATGCTCCAACCCCTGGCCATCGCGGTGATCGGCGGTATCCTCGCCTCGATGGTTCTCTCACTGGTGGTGACCCCGGCCGTTCATTACTATATCGGAGGCCGTGATAACAAGTAGGACAGGCCGGGACACCCTCTGGGTCCACCTGTCCCTAAAGGGAGTAACTACAATGAAGAAGGTTCTAACACTCGGCTTACTCGCTCTCGCCGCGTTCAGCGCCGAAGGCTACAAGATCCTCAGCAAAATCAAAGTCGGCGGTACCGGCGGTTGGGATTATCTCGCCGTCGACCCCGCCACCCAGCGCATCTTTGCCTCCCACGGCGGCAATGTGGAAGTAGTGGATATCAAGGCCGGCAAGCCGGTCGGGCAGATCACCCAATTACACGGCGTGCACGGCATCGCCGTAGCTAGCGACGTGGGCAAGGGTTTCATCTCCAACGGGCAATCCAACTCTGTGACCATCTTCGATCTGAAGACCCTCCAAAAGAGCGGCGAACCCGCCACCGGGCAGAACCCCGATGCCATCTGCTACGAACCCAAGACGCAGCGCATCTTCACTATGAATGGCCGGAGTAACGACTCCACCGCCATCAACGCCAGGAACAATGAGATCGTCGGCAGCTTCCCCATCGGCGAAAAGCCGGAGAACTGCGTAGTCGATGGCGCCGGTAAGGTGTACGTCAATATCGAAAATTCCAGCGAAGTCGTTGAGATCGACGCCGCCAAACCCGGCGTGACCCGCCGCACCTCGCTCGCCCCCTGCGAAGGCCCGTCCGGCCTCGCCATCGATGTCAAGAACAAGAAGCTGTTCAGCGTCTGCAGCAACAAGATGATGGCCGTCACCGATATCGCCACCATGAAAGTGATCGCCACCCCCGCCGTCGGCGCCGGCACGGATGGCGCCGGCTTCGATGCCGCCAGCGGTCTCGCCTTTAGTTCCAACGGCGGCGACGGCACCATGACCATCGTCAAACTGGTCAACGGCAAGTATGAAGCCGTGGACACCGTGACCACCGAACGTGGCGCCCGCACCATGACGGTGGACCAAACCACCCACCGCATCTATATGCTGGCCGCCGAATACGGCCCCGCCGCCGAAGGCAAGGATGGTAAGAAGGGCCGCCCAACGGTGGTGCCCGACAGCTTCCACGTCCTCGTAATCGGAAAGTAGACACCCAGTCGGGCGGGGCCACTCCCCGCCCGCTCTCTTTTCCGCTTCCTTCTCCAAGGCAATCCTCCCGCGTTCCCGGCATTTCCCAAACAAAAAATAATTATTCTCAATCCGCTCAATTACTTGCCGGTACGCTGCCCCGGAACGCTTGCCCTCTCATGCTATTTTCAAATTGTAAACAGGTCGTGCGCACCACACCGCGCGGCCGCAACAAGTTTTCATACTGGCCAGTATGCGTTGCATGTGAGGTGGTACTGACTTCCCGTAAGCCCTTAAAAGCTTAACGGTCGTTCCCCTACGTGGAGGAGACCGGCGGGAAGA
>JANYAH010000065.1 GCA_025361425.1 Candidatus Solibacter sp.
GCGTGCTGGTAGACAAAACCTCGGAAACGATGGCAGCGGTTTAGAATCGTGATCAGTTCCATGGAGCGGAAGCGGGTGGCGGCGAACTTCTACCATAAACTGCTCCAGACGCGTGTGCCGCGGGATCGATAAACGCTGGGCGACTACCGGGGACCTATCCAAGACCTGAGAGTCCCTGCCAAAGCCAGGATCCCGTTTGGCATTCCTTTGGAGAAAGCCGGCGCCAGCCTCGAAAACTTTGGCTTTTGTGCTAACCAACCATCGCTGTCCATAGTCTGACTATTATATAGTCTACCTATGGAGCCGCTAAAACGACCCGAGATCCCGCCTGGCACCCTGTATATGCTGATCCTGAAATCGCTCGCCAGGCTGGGGCCGATGCATGGATACGGCATCGCTCAGCATGTCCATCAGATTTCGGACGACGTTTTGCAGGTTGAGGAAGGCTCTCTCTACCCCGCATTGCAGCGCATGCTCATCAAAGGCTGGGTGCTAGCCGAGTGGAAGCAGTCCGAAAATAATCGACGCGCGCGCTACTACAGCCTCACGCCGCAGGGCCGTAAGCAGCTTGCCCACGAAATCCGGGAATTTGAACGGGTCATGGCCGCAATCGTTCGCGTGATTCAGCCTGCGTGAAACCGCCATGGGAGAACTTTTGCGCCGCCTACGATTCCTGCTTCACCGGGACGAGTTCGAACAGGACCTCGAAGAAGAGATGCGTCATCATCTTGCACTCCAGGCCGAGGAACGAGGCAGCGCCGATGCCGCCAACCATCAGTTTGGTAATGTCACTTTACTCAAGGAGGAGAGCCGCGCCATGTGGACCTGGGACCTTGCGGAGCAATTCATGCAAGATATTCGTTATGCCTTACGGATGATGGCCGCGAATCGCCTGTTTACCGCCATGGCCGTGCTTTCGCTCGCACTCGGTATCGGCGCGAACACGGCCATCTTTAGCTTCATGGATGCGATTCTGCTGCGCGCACTGCCAGTACAGCGGCCAGAGGAACTGGTCGTCATGAATTGGCGCGCGCAAGGCGACCCTGCGGTGATTCACGATCAGAACGGCAGCAGGTACGGAGATCCCAAGACAGGCATCGCCACCAGCCCCAATTTTCCCTTCGCCGCCTACGAGTCTCTGCGCGCGCAACACGATACACTGTCCACGCTGTTCGCGTACGCTTCCGCACGGCAATTGAATATCATCGCTCGTGGACAAGCGGAAGGCGCCAGCGGTCTCTTCGTATCGGGCGGATTTTATAGCGGTCTTGGCGTGTCTCCCGCGGCCGGGCGTCTGATTCTCGATGAGGACGACCGCGCCGGCGCCGCTGCCGTGGCCGTGATCAGCTACAAATACTGGCAAGGCCGTTTCGCGTCCAATTCAGACACGGTCGGACAAACGATCCTGATCAACAATGTGCCGTTTACCATCGTCGGTGTGTCGGCGCCCGGCTTCTTCGGGGTCGACGCGGGAAGCGAACCACCGGTCTTCATGCCTCTGCACGCCGCTCCCTTATTGGCGCAGCGCCCCGCCGACGAAGAGCGGAGGAGGTTCTACGACCCCCACTTCTATTGGGTGGAAATGATGGGCCGTCTGCGGGTCGGGGTCGGCATCGGACAGGCCCAAGTCGCGATCGCAGGGCAGTTTCATTCGTTCGTCGACAGCACCGCCACTCGTGCGAAAGAGAAGGGGAATATGCCGGCTCTGCGGGTGGAGCAAGGCGCGTCCGGCCTCGACTCGCTGCGGCGGCAATATTCCAAGCCCCTTTACGTGCTCATGGCGATGGTCTTCCTCATTCTGACCATTGCCTGCGCCAACATTGCCAATCTCCTGCTCGCTCGCGCTGCCGCCCGGAGAGGCGAGATCGCCGTGCGGCTGAGCCTCGGCGCCGGCCGTTGGCGCATTGTACGGCAGTTGCTGACGGAGAGCGTGATGCTCTCTTTCCTCGGCGCTCTGCTGGGATTGCTTGTCGCATACTGGGGCATCGAGTCGATCACGTGGCTGCTCGCCAACGGACGCGACAATTTCACGCTGCGCGCCAATCTTAACTGGCAGGTGCTGGGTTTCACACTGGCGCTCTCCCTGGTCACCGGGATTGTCTTCGGACTGGCTCCCGCTATTCAGGCCACCGGCATCGACCTCACCCCCGCGCTGAAGGAAACCAGAGCCAGCGCGCCCCGTGGACGGGTCGGGCGCCTGGGGTTCCGTCTGCGAGGGAATCAGCTCCTCGTCGTTGCGCAGATTGCGATCTCTTTGTTGCTCGTGATCTCGGCCGGGCTCTTCGTGCGAACGGTTTCCAATCTCCACTCGGTGGAACTCGGCTTCAATCGGGAGCATGTTCTACTCTTCAGCCTGAACGCAAGACAAGCGGGGTACAAAGACGCCGCACTCTCCCGTTTTTACGCCGGCTTACGGGACCGCTTCCGCACGATCCCGGGGGTGCGCAGCGCCGCCGTCTCGGACTTCCCATTGGTTAGCCATTACTGGAATTCCGAGCGTGTCACGGTCCCCGGCGCGCCGGCGCAGACAGGCAGGCCACGGGAAACCGGCCTGCTCAAAGTCGATCCTTCTTTTCTTGCGACCATGCAGATCCCGATTATATTAGGCCGGGGGATCGAGGAACGCGACATGGCATCTCCGCGCATCGCAGTGGTGAATGAGATGTTTGCCGCAAAGTTTTTTGGGAAAGAATATCCTATTGGCCGCACCATCGGAATTGGCGATCCAAAAGCGCCGGCCGATATTGAAATAGTCGGCGTCGCCAAGAACGCCCATTACAATTCGCTCCAGGAGGAGATCCCGGAGGTGGCTTATATTCCGTACACACAGAATCTTGGTGGTCTGGGCCGGATGTTTTTTGCACTCCGGACTGCCGGCGATCCACTCGCACCGGTTGGCGCCGTCCGCCAGATCGTGGGGCAAACCGATAGGAGCGTTCCCCTCACCGACATCAACACGCAATCGCGGCAGATCGATCAGACGATCGGCCAGGAGCGCACCTTCGCCAACCTCTGTACGTGCTTCGCGGCCCTGGCTCTGCTGATCGCATGCGTTGGCCTCTATGGCACGATGGCCTACACTGTGGCGCGGCGCACAAGCGAAATCGGCGTCCGCATGGCGCTCGGCGCCATGCGGCACGACATCGTCTGGATCGTGCTGCGCGAGGTATTGGCGTTGGCCGCGGCAGGACTCGTAATCGGACTTGCGGCGGCCTGGGAGATTACTCGCTTCGTCGAGTCATTTCTGTTCGGCACGAAGCCGAACGATCCGCTTACCGTTGCGCTTTCCGTTGCGATCTTCGCGGCCGCGGGTCTCGCGGCCGGCTACACCCCGGCCTCGCGAGCATCTCGGATCGACCCAATGAAAGCCCTGCGTAACGAGTAACGGCGTAGCGTTTACCGGAACGGGCAAACTGGTTCGAAAGGCAACTGGCTACGAACAGGAAAAAGCTGAAGCCGCGCTGCCCCACATCGGGTTCGCGGGCTGCGCGAGCCGAGCTTCCGGCGCGCCCCTTGGAGTGCGTCTGTGACCCACAGATTTCTCCGACGAGGCGAAAATCAAGCAAGCTCCGCCTAGAGATCGGCCGTGGTCCAGAATAGGCATCGGTAGAGGTACTCACGCCGAATGGTCCCGATCAGTCGCTCCACGAAGGGATGCGACACCGGCAAGTAAGGAACAGTCGTGATCTCGGTTACTTCCAGTACCCGAAGGCAATTCGCCATGCACAGGTCAAGCCCGGGGTGAGGACATTTTGCAGCGTCAGGGACTGCTGGATTTGTAGGGCAACAATTTACTTGACTCACACTAATTAACGTAGTACACTCAGTTCATGGATACGGTAAACTTCAACGAAAAAAGCGGTTTGATGGAAGCAATCCGCTACTTTTCGGACCCGATGGTTTGCCTTGATGCAGTATCCAAGGCCAAATGGACGGACGGGCCGGAATGCCCGCGCTGCCAGTCGAAGCGGCTTTCGTTCCTGAAGACGCGTCTCATGTGGACGTGCTTGGATTGCCGCAAGCAATTCTCGGTCAAGGTCGGGACGATCTTCGAGGACTCGGCTATCCCGCTCGATAAGTGGCTTACGGCTATGTGGATGCTTGCAAGCTGCAAGAACGGCGTATCGAGTTACGAGGTTGCTCGTGCTCTGAATGTGACTCAGAAGACGGCGTGGTTCATGCTCCATCGCATCCGGTATGCACAGCACCACGGAACCTTTGACAAGATGAGCGGCGGTGTCGAAGCAGATGAAACGTTCATCGGCGGCAAAGCGCGGAACATGCACGCCGCTAAGCGGGCCAGAAAGATTCGCGGTCGCGGACCGGAAGGCAAGGCTATTGTGTTTGGACTTCTCGACCGTGAGACTGGTGAAGCTAGAACGATGGTAGTCAAGAGCCGAAAGAAGAATCCGCTTCAGGATCAGATCCGCGCCAACGTTGCGGCGGGAACCAAACTCTACACCGATGCGCTGCGGTCCTACGACGGACTTGATGAGTACGCGCACAAGGTCATTGACCACGCTGAAGCATACGTCGATGGCAACGTCCACACGAATCGCCTTGAGAACTTTTGGTCGCTTCTGAAGCGGGCCATCAAAGGAACCTATGTGAGTGTTGAGCCGTTCCATCTCTATCGCTATCTCGATGAGCAGACCTTTCGCTTTAACGAGCGGAAGGATACCGACGCTGGTAGGTTCCAGAAGGTGCTGAATTCAGTTGCTGGCAAGCGTCTCACCTGGAATCTCCTAACGTGTCAGGAGGCGGGGTGATGTCGGAGCCAAAAGACAAGGCCGTGGTGGAGCAAAAACCGCCTCCGCCGAAGAAACCGCCTGGATACCGGAATTTCGAAAGACTGCTTAAACAGGTTGTCAAAGCGCCGCCCATGAAACGCCTCACTGACGATTCTCGCAGTATCTAACTACAGTACAAGCGGATACCTCGACAGAACCACGCGTAGCAAGTTCTCCACGACGGACCTGCGGATTGCCTTTGGGGTGATTAGCTGGGATCGTTTCTTCTATAATATTTCCTGAGAAATCTTTAATATGCACGCGATAGGAAATTGGGTCTGCTGCTGGATACTCAGGGTCTCCGTACTGAAATATTCCTACGACCTTAACTGGCACCTCCGGCTGCAAAGTGTAATTTGATTCTATGAGTGAGTCGAGCCTAGTGAACGGCTCAAAATTCAATTCTGACATCTTAAAGTCTCCCTTCGCCTCCCCAAAAAGAACCTTCATGTACCACGGTATCAGGATAAGTCCTTGCCATCC
>JANYAH010000236.1 GCA_025361425.1 Candidatus Solibacter sp.
ATTGGCGGCGGCTGCGTGGAGGCCGAAGTCTGGAATGCGGCCCGGGAGGTTATCCAAACGGAAAAACCCAAGCACCTCACATTTAATCTGGGACAGGACGCCGCCTACGATAACGGCCTGATCTGCGGCGGCCAGTTGGATGTCTTCGTCGAGCCGGTGCTGCCGGTGCCGCATGCCTTCATCTTCGGCGCGGGGCACATTTCCAAGAGCCTCTCCAAAGTGGCCACGCTGGCCGGCTTCGCGAGCGTCGTGGTCGATAACCGCGATACCTTTGCCAACCGCGAACGCTTCCCGGAGGCTGCCGAAATCCACGCCTCAGAGTACGAAGAGGTTTTTCCGCGCCTCGGGATCAACGAGACCAGCTACATCATCATCGTGACCCGCGGCCACCGCGACGATATGCGCGTGCTGCAACTGGCGATTGCCACGCCGGCACGCTACATCGCCATGATCGGCAGCAAACGCAAGGTGCTCAACGTGATTCGGGAACTCGAAAAGGAAGGCATGGCAGGCACCGCGTTCGAGCGCATCCACGCGCCGATGGGGCTGGATATCGGAGCTATTTCCCCGGAGGAAATCGCGATTTCGGTGACCGCGGAAATGATCGCGGTGCGACGCAACGCCGGGTCCAACTGGCGCGCGCTCTCCATGTCGGTATTCGCCGGCGAGGGGGAGCGGGCCGTGCTCGCCAAGTGAGCGTCGCCGGAGTCATTCTCGCCGCCGGAGAATCGCGCCGCATGGGCTTCCCCAAAGCGCTGCTCCGCTACCGCGAGGAAACTTTTCTCGATACGCTGATCGGCCTGTTCACCGCGCGCTGCCAGCCGGTGATCGTGGTTCTCGGGGCGCACGCCGGCCGCATCCGCGAGGGCACGCTGCGGCCGGCCACTTTCGCGATCAACGCGGACTACCAGCGCGGCCAGACCAGCTCCATGCAGTGCGGATTGCGCGCCGTGCCCGCCACCGCGGAAAGCGTTCTCTTCACCCTGGTGGACCACCCGGCCGTCGCGCCGGCAACGTTGGATGCGCTGCTGGCCGGTCCGGGGCCGTTGGTGCGCGTGCCACGCCACGGGGGCCGCCGCGGGCACCCGATCTGGTTTTCCCGCGAACTCATCGCGGAGTTCCTGGGGTTGCCGGAGGACGGCGCCGCGCGCGAAATCGTGCGCAGTCACGCGGCGCAAACCGGCTTCCTGGACGTTGACGATGCGGGCATCCTGGCTGATATCGACGATGCCGCTGCTTACGGCCGCCTCACCGGAGCCCGCTTATGAAACACCGCCTCGGCCAGATGTTCAAGATTCTCGGCGGGCTGCTGCTGCTGCTCACGGTCGCCGGTTTGGTGGCGCCCGAGTTCACCGTCGATCAGTATGGCCGACGCCTGCAGGCTTCGCTGGAGCGCGCTCTGGGGCGCCGCGTGGAAATCGGCAAAGTGCACTTCAATCTATTCAAAGGTCCTGGGTTTTCGGTGGATAGCGTCACCATTTACGAAGACCCCGCGATCGGCATGGAGCCTGTGGTGTATATCCAGGACCCCGGCTCCATGGAAGTGGTGCCCAGCATCTGGTCGCTGCTGGGAGGCAGGTTCGTGATCGCCTCCATCCGCCTGGATGGAGCCAGCATCAATCTCACGAAGTCGGGTTTGGCGTCGGAGTGGGGGCGCTGGAATTTTGCGTCCATCGTCAATCCCTCGTTGATTCGCACGGCGCCCGCGATCCACGTGCGCGACAGCCGGATTCACTTCAAGTTCGGCGACACAAAGAGCGTTTTCTACCTCACGGAGACGGATCTCGACGTCTCACCGTCCGGTTCCGGCGGCGATTGGAAGGTGGCTATTTCCGCCAAGCCCGCGCGAACCGACCGTTCCGCGCAAGGCTTGGGATCTTTCACCTTGAAGGGCCACTGGTACGCGGAGCCGGGGCACGTCGATCTCGACATGGAAGTGGACCGCGCGGCGCTCGGTGAAATTACCGCCTTGATGAGCGGCCACGATGCCGGCGTTCACGGTACGCTGAGTTCGCGGCTGCACCTGGCCGGGCCGTTGAGCAACATGGGAATCACCGGCCGCCTGGATATCGGCGATGTGCACCGGTGGGACATGATGCCCGGCAACAGCCAGGGCTGGCGGCAGGACATCCGCGGGCGTCTCGACCTGATCGACCAGCAAATCGAACTGCATTCCACCACCGCCGGGAATACGACGCTGCCGCTGGCGGTGCATTTCCGCGCCACCGATTATCTTTCGCAGCCGCGCTGGGCCGTCGGTCTGAACTGGAATCATTTTCCGGTGGCGCCGATCATGGAACTGGCGCGCCACATGGGGGCGCAGTTCCCGCCCAAGCTGCAGCTCACCGGCGCCATGGACGGCGCCATCGGCTACTCGGGACAGGGAAGCCTGCAGGGCGCGCTGGCTTTCCACGACACCGCGCTCGGGATTCCCGATTCGCCCGCGGTGCGTTTCGAGCAGGCGCACATCATTCTGGAACACGGCCACGCCCGCCTTTCGCCCGCGCTGGTGCGCGGCGGTGAAAATGACGAGGCGCGCATCGAAGCGGACTACACGTTCGACACGCAGACGCTTGATCTTGCCATCTCCACCGACGCCATGAAGGTGCAATCGCTGCGCGCGCAGGTGGCGCTGGCCGCCGTGCCGTGCCTGGAGCAGATCACGGGCGGCCAGTGGAGCGGAGAACTCCGCTACCATCGCGCGCCGGCCGAGGCCGCGTGGAGTGGACAGCTCGCGCTGACCGATGCCACCATCGCCATCCCCGGGTTGGCCGACCCCGTGCAGTTGCACTCCGCGCACGCCCAGATCGATGGCCCGCGCGTGGTGCTGGACCGCATCCACGCCCAGGCGGGAAAGCTCGCCTTCACCGGCGACTACCGTTACGAGCCCGGCGTGGCGCGGCCGCATCGTCTGCGCCTGCGCACCGAAAGTTGGGATGCGGCCGATCTGGAGGCCGAACTGATGCCGACGCTGCGCCGCAGCACCAACCTGATTGCGCGCGCCCTGGGCCGCCCGATGGTTACCGACTGGCTACGCCAGCGCAATCTCGATGGCACCGTACAAATCGACGATCTTCTGCTCGGCGGCGGTCATCTGAAAAACTTCCGCGCGCGCGTGCTCTGGGACGTGGCGCGTGTCCAGTTGGAAGGCATCCAGGCGGGACTGGACAGCGCCGTCCTCACCGGAAAGCTGGATGTGAACCTGCGCGGATCGCGGCCGAATTACAAGCTGACGTCGAAGGTCAAAGGGATGAGCTGGCAATCCGGGAAAGTGGATGCGGATAGCACGGTGGAGACCTTCGGCACCGGGATGCAGTTGCTCACCAACGCCACGGCGGAGGGAAGATTCAGCGGCGCGGCCATCGATCTGGGAACGCTCCCGCCGCTGCGCAGCGTCGCCGGCGTCTACAATTTTTCGTGGTGGCAAGCCGGCCCGCGCCTGCGTCTGACGGGCCTGAATCTACGCACCGAGGACGAAACTTACACCGGCCGCGGCGCCACCCAGGACGACGGCCGCCTAGTAATCCTGCTCACCAACGGCGCCAAGGAAATGCGCATGAGCGGGACTCTGGCGAAGTTGAAAGTGGAGTAGGGTGCGGCGGCGCGCCGCCCGGAGACGGAGCGGACGAGAACCGGCCGTTTCCCGCGCTGTCCATGGCCGTTGGTTAGGTCAAGCTCGAGGTTTGGACGGAAGCTCAGGGCCAGATCAGGCGTTATCGAGACTCACGCCTACCTGGTACTTGTCGTCCTGCCTGACGCAATGGCGCACTACACCCATTGCGTCGAAGTCATGCACCTTGATCCGGAGTGGAAGGCCCAAGGCCAGTTCTTCCGACGTCTCGACGCGCATCCCCGAAGTCGAAACATCACAAATAGTTGCGGGAATGCTGCGCTCATCCTCGGTGATGAGCAGTGCCTCACCCCGAGACCGGACGCGCAGCTCCCTCCTTTTATCGCTTTGCTCCACCGTAATACAGATCGGATTTTGTTGAGAAAGCTTTAGGAAATATCGCCGGCGGTATCGACCTCCCCCTACCGCAGCGTCGCGTTCAACATTATCGCCAGCCGCGCGCCCGCTTTTTCGATCTGGTCCTTGATTACCCGATCTGCCAGACGCTCATACGCGGCATCCACCGTCACCTGTCCGCCGGCGGGAGCTTTCGGCAATTTTCCGTACACCACTTTTTGCGCAACCTTGTGCGATTGCTCCGCCCACTCCCCGACAGTCCCTTTGCTCCACTTTTTCGCCAATCGCTCAGTCAGGTCCTTGGAAAACTGCGTGAACAGCGCGTCTTCCTGGCCGATGCGTCCCAGCAGACCGCTATCCCACACGCTGTGCAGGTTCGAAGACCGCCCGAAGAAGTCGAGCTTGACGCCGTTACCGCCCTTGTCCCGATTGTCCGAGCAGTGCAGCGGTTGGTGCATGTCGCCCATGAAGTGCACCAGGAACATGAGCGCTTCCTTGCGCTGTTCCGCCGTGGCTGCCGGGTCCACCACTGCCTTTTTGAAATCCTCGATCTTGGCGAGTACGCAATCGCCCTTGGGGCAATCGCGCACCATGTCCAGGTGCTGCTGGTCGATCGGAATATCGATGTAGTGCCACGGGGCCGTGGCCGCCCGGTCGCGCCGGATTCGGTCGGCCCAACTGGAAATCGACGCCAGAGTGTTTCCGGGTCCCAGGATCTCCGCCGCACGCGCCGCTGCCTCGGGCGTCAAATGCGCTGCCGCCAAGCGGGCTATCAGGTTGTGACCTTGCGGTCCCCAACCAAAAGCGGGCAGAGTGCCACATAGAACCATGATTATCGCTAACCTGCGCATACGGAAGAGGGTACCATATGTTACTTGACTTTCGCCTTTTATTCGCCTTTAATGGAGCAGTGTCCCTTAAGCTCTATCTGGTGTCTTGCGATCTGCTACAGGAAGGCGATTACGCCTCGCTACGGGCGCGGCTGCGCACTTTCGAGGCGCGCGCGGTGCTGGCCAATCAGTGGGCGCTGCACAGCTCCCACACAGCGGTGCAGTTGAAGGATATCCTCAAGGACTTTCTTCACGAAGGCGACCGCCTTGTGGTCACCGAAGTGGGCGCCGAACGGGCCAGCCGGCGGGCGCTCTCTAACCTCACTGGGTTGTAAGGCTAGTGGGGTGTCCGACGGGGAGCCGCAGTTGCGATATGGTGATGTCCTGCTGCTGCTCGCCTTCATCCACTTCTTCCAGGTTCATGTGAGCGTAGTAGGTGGCGTATCCACAGGCGAACAGTAGCGCGAGAGTGAGCCCCAGCCAGCGGACCGCCTGTCCGTTCCATGCGCGGTCGCCGGAGACCGATGCCGCGGTTGCCCGGACCACGCTGTAGGCGGCCGCGAGCCCCAGCACTAATTTGACGGACCAGGGCAGCAGATCGAGGTGACTCTGGCCGCCCACGTGGCTCCAAAGCACAAAAATTGCCATCAAAGCAATCAGAAACTGCGTCGAATACGCGAGGCGGAGTATAGGCATTAGGACGTGCCGATCCTTCATCTTACGTTATCCTGGAGGATAAGCACACTCATGGCTCAGAGCAACTCGGGGCTGACCCGCTCCTGGAGTAATTTCCAAAACGCATTTCGTCTGGCGATGGATTCCATCCGCGCGCAAAAGCTGCGCAGTTTCCTGACCCGAAGGCTTTGGCGGTACTCTGTTCGGCG
>JANYAH010000240.1 GCA_025361425.1 Candidatus Solibacter sp.
AGCACCCTGCCGGAGATCACCAGCTGATCGTCGGACGCCTTTTCGAGATCGTCCCAGATGCGCAGGCGCGCCGCCTTGGTGTGGGAGAGCAACACGTAGCCTTCCACATGTTCGCTGTGGTCGATCATGACATCGACCACATCGCCGCACTTCACCGTCAGTTCGCCGGTTGAGGACTGAAACTGGTCGATGGGAACGATGCCTTCGGACTTATATCCGAAATCGATGATGACGTCTTTGGCGGTAATGCCGAGGACCGTGCCTTGCACCACTTCGTCGGCTGCCGGCGGGGCAAACTGACTATAATCTTCGAGCAGGTGCTCATAGCTCTCGGGGACCGAGGGGTCCACTTGCCCGTTGTTTTGGTCTACGGCCATTCAGCCTCCACCGCTGTCTGATCCACAGGGCTCGGAGAGTGTCCGTTCGGGTCGAAAACCTGGTAGCGAGACCATGCGGCTATACCACGAGCAAACCACTATGAGATCAGTATGTTAGCAAATATACGCCGAGTCGCTGGAGCTTGTCAACGGGCGAGGTGCGGCAATACCCGGGTTTTTCATCCCCGTCACATTGCGATAGGCCGCCAGCTATGATGGACTCTATGAAGCTTTTCTGGTGCGCCGCGCTGGCTGCGACGGCTCTCTCCTCGCAGACTTTTTCGGGAGCGGAGGCGCTCGATCAGGTGATCAATCAGGCCATCGAGGAAGGCCGCATGCCCGGCGCCGTTCTCCTGGTGGGGCATGAAGGCAACGTGGTTTATCGCAAGGCTTACGGCAAGCGCGCGCTGGTGCCGCTGCCCGAGGCGATGACCCTGGACACGATTTTCGATTGTGCCTCGCTCACCAAAGTGGTGGCGACCACGTCCTCCCTCATGAAGCTTTTCCAGGAGGGCCGGTTCCGCCTCGGCGACAAGATCACGGACTACATCCCCGAGTTTCAGGGTGGCAAGAGCGAGATCACTCTACGCCAACTGTTCACCCACTTCTCCGGCCTCCAACCCGACGTGCCGCTGACCACCCCGTGGAGTGGCTACAACACCGGCATCCAACTGGCCTGCTCCTTCAAGGTGGGCGGCCCTCCGGCGACGCACTACGTGTATAGCGACATCAATTTCATCCTGCTCGGCGAACTGGTGCACCGTCTCAGCGGCAAGATGCTCTCCGCCTACGCGCGGGAAAATATCTTCCTGCCCATCGGGATGAAGGAGAGTATGTTCCAGCCCGCCGCCGCGCTAGTGCCGCGGATCGCGCCGACGGAGCGCTGGCCGGTGAAGACCGGGCCGCCCCTGCGCGGGGTGGTTCACGACCCGACGGCGCGCAACATGGGCGGCGTGGCCGGTCACGCGGGACTTTTCTCCACCGCCGAAGATCTTTCGCGTTTTGCCCAGATGCTGCTCAACGGGGGCGAACTGGATGGTGTGCGTCTCTTCGGCCCGCTGACGGTGGCCAAATTCATAGAGCCGCAAACGCCGCCGGATCAGTCGATCCTGCGCGGTCTGGGCTGGGATGTGGATTCGCCCCACTCGGGCAACCGAGGGGAACTGTTTCCCATCGGCAGCTTTGGTCACACCGGTTTCACGGGCACCTCGCTGTGGATCGATCCGCTCACCAAGACATACGTGATTCTGTTGGCCAACAGCGTGCATCCCGATCTACGTCCCGCGCTGACGCCGGTGCGCGCCAAGGTGGCGACAATTGTGGCGGCCAACGTGGGGCTGCGCGCACAGCGGATGACTTTAACAGGGTACAACGAGAATCTGACCGGCCCCGGCGCGCGCCGCCAGGTGGGGCGCAACGGCGCCACGCTGACCGGACTCGACGTGCTGGCCGACCTGAAATTCCAGCCCTTCACAGGCAAGCGAATCGGCCTCATCACGAACCACAGCGGCCTTGACCGGCAGGGGCGGCGCAATATCGACGTAATGCGCGAGGCCGGTGTCCACATCGCCGCCATCTTTTCGCCGGAGCACGGCTTCCTCGGCAAGGAAGATCGCTCAGGAATTCAGGACACCACCGACCCCGCCACGGGCATCAAGGTATTCAGCCTCTACGGGGCCACCAATCGCCCGACGCCTGAGATGTTGAACGGAGTTGACGTGCTGGTGTTCGACATACAGGATGTCGGTGTGCGTTTCTACACGTTTGAAACCACCATGGCATACGCCCTCGAAGCGGCTGCCAAGGCGGGCATCCCTTACTATGTGCTGGACCGCCCCAACCCCATCACGGGCACACGCATGGAAGGCCCCATGATGGACGCGGCCAATAAGAGTTTTGTGGGCTATCTGGACGGCGAACCGGTGCGCCACGGCATGACGATGGGCGAACTGGCGAAAATGTTCAATGCGGAAAACAAGATCGGCGCCAACCTGACGGTGGTCCCGATGCAGGATTGGCAGCGCGGCGACTGGTTCGATTCCACCAATCTCGCCTGGGTCAACCCCTCGCCCAATATGCGCAGCCTCAACGCGGCGATGCTCTATCCGGGCCTCTGCCTCATGGAGTACGCCAAGAACTTTTCAGTGGGCCGCGGCACCGACGCTCCGTTCGAACAGATCGGTGCCGATTTTATCGGGGGCCGCGCACTGGCCGCGCTCCTCAACCAGCGCCAGATCCCGGGGATACGCGTCTACGCCACCAGTTTCAGGCCGGCGGAATCCATTTTCAAAGGCGTCAAAGTGGAAGGCGTGCGCTTCGTGATCACCAATCGCGAGCTGCTGGATGCCACCCGGCTGGGGCTGGAACTCGCAGTGGGAATCCAGAAGCTGTATCCCGGCAAGGTGGATTTCAGCGGAGGCAAACGGCTGATCGGCAGCGATGACGTGATCCGCCGCATACAAGCAGGGGAAGACCCGCGCACCATCCAGGAGTCGTTCCAGGATGCGGTGGCGGGCTTCGCGGAAATGCGCGCGCCGTATTTATTGTATTAGCGGTGCTGCGCGGAACTTAGCCGCCGGGTGAATCCCCGTCGCCAGTTCCGGCGAGGTCTTCCAACTTCGTCCCCTTGCGATCGATCCGCTGCGGGACGGTGTCCTTGACGTCCATTTCGCTTTCCCGAGCGCCAATCCCGGAAAGCTCCTGCTGATGCTCCTTGCTCCTGATCACCAATCTGTCCATCTCATACCTCCTGGTTGTGTCAATCGTGAGGCATTTCACGGTGCAAGTCAATGCCCACGGTGTAAGTCACTGCCCATCGTGCATAGTCTCGGTCCCGACGATTCGCGGGACCGCGCGACTGTTACAGTGGAGATATGGAAACTGCAACGCTCGGCGGGGGCTGCTTCTGGTGTCTGGAAGCGGTGTACGACGAAATGGAAGGCGTGAGTTCGGTGGAGTCCGGCTACATGGGCGGGCACGTGGAAAATCCGGATTATCACGCGGTCTGCACCGGCAAGACCGGACACGTGGAAGTAGTGCAGGTGACTTTCGATCCGGAGGTCACTTCGTATCGCGAAATACTGGAAGTGTTTTTCGCTATTCACGACCCCACGTCTATGGATCGGCAAGGCAACGACGCGGGCACGCAGTACCGCTCGGTGATTTTTACTCACAGCGAGCAGCAGAGCGAGATGGCTCACCAATTGATTGCGGAACTGGATGGCGAAGGCATCGCCAGCCGGCCAGTGGTCACCCAGGTGCGGCCGGCGGCCACGTTCCACGAGGCCGAGAGATATCACCAGGAGTATTTCAAGAACAATCCGCAGCAAGGGTATTGCGCGGTCGTGGTGGCACCCAAGTTGAAGAAGTTCCGCGAGAAGTTCGCCGAGAAGCGGCGCAAGGGCGCCTGAGGTAGATGGCAGGGCAATGGGCAGGACAGCCCGCCCTTGACCACGCAGCCGACTCGCGAATTCTGCAACCAAGCGGGGCCGTATCGCACGTGGTCCGCTTCGCTGGTCTTGCGAAAGTAGAGGTGGGACGAACGATCGGTTTATGTCGTCTGTCGAGGCATCACAGGGTTGAAAAACCACCTCGCCCATCGGAAGATCCCCGCGGGCTGAAGGCCCATCCCAACAGACCACAAAAGGCGATGGTCTGTCCCATCTGGTTCTAAAGAGTACAAGCCGTAGGGCAGGCCGGAGGCTTGTCCTACGGCTGACAGAGCGGGCACCAGAAGCTGATTCGGGCGTCGGCGGTGTGCTTTTGCCCGCGGATGGGCGTGGCGCAGCGGCGGCAGGGTTGGCCGGCACGGCCGTAGACCCACAGGTTCTCCTCCCCTTGGATACCGCGCGTGGTGTTGCGGTGGTGGCCCGAGGATTCGGTGACATTGGCGAGGAGGAATTTGCGCGCCGTCACCACGAGTTCGCTGAGTTGGTCCTTCGTCAGGGTGGCTATTTTGCGGAAGGGATTGAGGCCGCAGGCGAAGGCGACTTCGGATTTGAAAACGTTGCCAAGTCCGGCGAGCACGGTTTGATCGAGGAGGGCCAGGCCGAGTTCCAGATCGCCGCGCGCGGCGAGGTTCGCGATGGCAGCGGCGGGAGAGAAATCGGGCGCGAGCGGGGAGGGGCCGAGGCGGTTGAATCCCTCGCGGCGTGCCAGGCTGGCAGCCGTGTGGAACTCGGCTACCGGCACGTTGAAGGCGACGGCGAGCATCGGTGGAGTTTCGATCGCGATGCGCATATGGGAGCGGTGCCGCTGCCACTTTTCGCCCGGACGGTAGATGTGCCAACTGCCGCTCATCAGCATATGCGTGAGCAGAATCAGGTCGCCCGAAAAGTGCATGAGCAGCCACTTGCCGCGGGACTCCACGGAATCGACGGTGCGGCCGGCGAGCGGGGTGTCGTAATCGGTACGCGCGAGTTTAGGGAGGACGGTTTCGAAGCGAGTGACGGCCTCGCCGGCGAGCGCGCGGTGGAGGGTCCGGGCAGTGCGGAAGATGGTATCGCCTTCGGGCATCAGGCGGGCTCCGGGGCGGATTCCGCAACCGCGGGTTCCGCGATGTGGCGCATCTGGAAGCCGAGCGGCGATTGCACGAAGCCGGCTTCTTCGAGGAAGCGCGCAAGGAAGTGTTCCCGCGCCGGCGCATCGTTGATTTCGCCGATCAGCAGTCCGCTCCGCCGCGTCTGCCGGCGGATGGCGACCTCGGCCAGTTTGCGGGCCAGTTCACGCGCGAAGCGGGTGCGCTCGGGCTCGTTCTCAGGCAGGATGACGCGGATCGCCGGATTGCGGCGGCGCAGGAAAGCGGCGAGCTGTCCATTGATGAGGACGACGCTACAGCCCCCGGCACGCGCCAGCCGAGCGTTTTCGCCGGGCCACGGCAACAGGTTGCCATAAGGATTCGCGGGGTCGGTGGCGGCGAGGTGCAGGGCTTCGGGACGCTCGGGTTCCGTTCGCAGGGTGCGCAGCATATCGACGGCGCTGGTATGGGCGAACTGGGCCGCGCCAAGGCCGGCGACGAACATGCCGCGGCGGATCCATCCATTCTCTTCCATGGTCTTGAGCGCGGGGTAGATGGCGGGGTAGCCTCCTGGGATGTTCTCCGCGAGCGCGGTTTCGCGCATCACGATGGCGTTGCGCGTCAGCAGTTGCTGGGCCATATTGGCGCTCCAAACGGTAGAGGTGACGGGGATCGCGATGCGCTGCGCCACCAGCGACCAGCGGCCTTCGGCGGCATGGCTGCCGCCGCTGCGGGCGCGGAAGCGGCGCAGGAATTCAGGCGAGCCGGGCGGACCGTCGCGCAAGTCACGGCGTCCGCGTTCAGCGTCCTTGGCATAGAGCAGATTGCGCAGGGGGTGAAGCGTATCGTTGGTCACCACGCCCGCCCAGACCAGTTCCCAGAGGGCGGCTTGCGTGTCGCCGGGGAAGCCGCCGCCCGCCGCCTGATGGAGCGGTGCGAAGAACGATGCGCCCATCTCGCGGAGCACAGCGGCGATGCGTTCTGCGCGCTCGGAAAGCTCGGGCGGAGCCACTGCGGCGAGCAGGCTCGGCAGTGCATCGGCGAGGTAGAGAGCAATGCGGCCGTCGCGGTCGCCGACTTGCTCGCGGCCAATCCAGACCACGTTGCCGGAGGCCATCAACGCGTCCAGATCGCCGGGGCTGTAATCGAGAACGCGCGCGGGGAGAATCTCGCGCTCCAGTTCGGAGACGGGCAGAGCCGCGCCCTGCAAAAGCTCGATCGTGTCCAGCAGGGCGTCGAGGCCGCGGCGCGGAACGGTGACGCCGTGCCAGCGGGTCAGCAGGCGCACGAAGGTGTGCTGTTCGGCGGGAACTACCTCGCGGCGCAGGCGGGCGAGAGTTTTGCGGCGAACCTGCTGGAGCACATCGGGGTCGCACCATTCGCGGTGGATGCCCTCGGGACGAAATTCGCCTTCCAGCATTTTGCCATCGGCGTGGAGGCGGTGTAGCACGGGCTCGATTTGCGAAGGCGCCAAGCCGAAGCGCGTGGCGGCGTCGGCGGTGGTGAAGGGGCCGTGAGTACGCGCGTAACGGCGGAGGAGTTCGAAGAGCGGGCGGTCGGTGGGTTCCAGGAAGACGCCGGCCAGGCCCGGCGGAAGCGGCACTCCCACGGCATCGCGATAGCGCGCGGCGTATTCCACGGGGATGAAGCGCGTGTGCCCCGCGATACGCACGCGGACGGCGCGGCGGGCGGCGGTGAGTTTGTCAATCGACCCGCCAGTAGAGCGCGCCTGGATCTCTTCGAGCGAGAGATCGCCGAGGCGGAGCAGCAAGTCGTGGACGGCGTCGGTGTGGCGCGCCTGGTAATCGGCGTCGAGGGCTTGCAGTTGCTCCTCCACTTCGGCGAGGGCGGCTTTGTCGAGGAGTTCGCGGAAATCCGTGCTGCCGAGAATTTCCTCGAGTTGCGATTGATCGATGGAGAGGGCTTGGGCGCGGCGTTCGGCCAGCGGAGCGTCGCCATCGTAAATGTAGTTGGCGATGTAGGAGAAGAGCAGGGCGCTTGCGAAGGGCGAGGGCTTGGCGGAATCGATGGCGGTGACACGGATGGTGCCGCGCTGCACTTGCTGAAGGATGGCCGTGGCGGCTTCCAGGTCGAAGACCTCGCGGACGCATTCGCGGTAAGTTTCCAGCAGCATGGGGAAGCTGGAATAGCGCGCGGCCACGGCCAGCAGGTCGGCGGCGCGTTTGCGCTGCTGCCAGAGGGGGGCGCGAATTCCGGGTCGGCGGCGCGGCAGGAGGAGCGCGCGGGCGGCACCATCCGCGTCACCGCCATCGATTCCATCAAGCCCTCCCCCTTCGCCGGCGCCCTGCTCTTTTCCTACATCGCCAACTATATATACGATGGCGACGCCCCGCTGGCCGAACGCCGCGCGCAAGCCCTTTCCATCG
>JANYAH010000258.1 GCA_025361425.1 Candidatus Solibacter sp.
GGCGTGATTCCCACATTTCCACAGCTCCGACGACTGCTTATATATAAGAGTTCAGAAGCAAAACCCTGATCTCAGGCCCCAACCAAGGGGGTGGGCCAAATTAAAATGCCGAAGTGGGCCAAATACAGTTGCCAAACGCACCGGAGTCCCCCAATCTGTTCGAGGGGCCGAACGGAGCAGGAAAATCCACCTTTGTCGAAGCCATCGAGCTGTGCCTGCTGGAAAGTCACAACACTTCGGGCGAGAGCGCCGAAGCAATGCGTCCCCGCGAGACGGCGCTGGCCCCGTCTATCTCTGTGGTATTCAGTCATGCCGGTACCGTCTACCGCATTTCCAAGACATTCCTGGACTCGCCCAAGGCGCTGTTGGAGCGCATGCGAGCAGATGGCGTGTACGACACGATCGCGAAGGGAAAAGCGGCAGACGAGCGGTGCGCGCCCGCTAACACGCCCCCGTCCGAAATCATTTCTGCAAATATCCGGTGCCTGGCTCCTTCGGTGAGCCACCCTGGGCTGGACACTTGCTATTGGAGATTACGAAATGAAGTTCTTGCACACGGCAGACTGGCAGGTGGGCATGCGCGCCACTCAACTGGGCGAGAAAGGCGAAAGGGTTCGGCACGCCCGGTTGGGGTCGGCACGGCGCGTCAGCAGATCCTGCGCGGCGGCTTGTAGGTAGCCGGCAGGGGTAAGGAGCCTCGTTTTACGCTCGAGTGTGTTGTACTATACGGTCAGGGATTTCCCGGTAGTACAGGGTCTGAATCTCGGCGAGGAGGTCTTAATGTTCTGCCCGAACTGCACTGCCACCCTCAGCCCGACAGAAGGGTACTGCGCGAGTTGCGGCAGGCCGACTCAAGCACGGCTTTATCCAAGCGGCCCGCAACGGAGCCCTGTGGCGAAATGTTCCCTGACGCTACGGAGCACGAGGAAACGACATGAGTTCAGAAGGCTACTCTAGCGCCACGCTGTCATCTGCCGAGTTCGAACGGCTAGAGCTCGAGCGGCAAGAGGCTAGACAAGCTGAATTGCGGAGGCTACGGGACGCACCAGTATTCGTGTGACGGACGCGGCAAACTGAACTCACCCCTGTGCCAGTTCGCAATGAGTTACGGGCCTTCGCTGAGCGGTCCGCGCTAGTTTTCTTTGACTTCTGTGTCATCCGCCGGCTTCACAGTCGTGGTAAATCCTGTAGGGCCGAAAAGGATCATCTGCGGCCAGGACGAAGGGATCTCCTGAAGTGGCCGTCACCAGAAAAGTTTCACGCCGGCGAGTCTACGGTGGCGTCATACTGGCCGCCACGTAACCGCGCACTTCGACGCCGGGGCGCAGCCAAACGGGATGCGGGAACAGGTTGACAAAGAGTTCCCGAGCGCCGGGGGGCGGCACCTCATACAACAGCCTTGCGATGGCGTCTTCATTGGCCGGAGAACACAGCACAATGGGCCCGGCGCGCCCATTACGGGTTGGCGCCGACCACCAGCGTATCTGCGAGAACCGGCGCAGATACCACGGCAGGGGCCACCAGTTTTCCGCGGCGAAAATATCGATTCCCGTGTGGAAGCCTAACGGCTGGCTGCGTGCCAATATTTCGATCTGATTGCGAATCTGGAACACGTCCCGCGTGGTGTGCGCGTAGGCGTAAGGATTGTGCGAATCGGCCGCCAACGGAAATGCGTAGCGAACTGCTTGTAGGGCGGCCAGGGCCGTCACCAGGACGATTCCCGCAACGGCGACTGGACGCCACCGCGATTCCAGCAGCGTGGAGAATCCTGCCGCGGTGGCCAGAATCCAACCATGCACCAGGCCCGCGGCGCACCATGGAGTTTTGTATTGAAGGACTGAATACAACACGGTCAATACGGCGGCGTACGTGCCCAGAAAGGCTACTCCACGATGAAACTTCGCCAAGCGGACGAACGCCACTACCCCTAGTAGCAGCCACAGCACATCGCCGCCGAGAGTAAGCACCTGCAGGTAGTAATACCATGGGTGCGCGTGCCTGCCTCCGGAAGCCGCCCGTTCGGCGTAGACCAGCAGAGAGCGCAGCGATTCGCCGCTTTGCGACTGCAACAGAAGCACTACCATCGCCACTGCCGCCAGCGCCGCGGTGCCGAGATCCACCCGGCGGAAGCGAATGCGCGCGGCAAGGCAGCCCGCGACCACTGCCAGGAGTACGAGCACGGCGGTTTCCTTGGTGGCGTACATCAGCCCGGCGCAGACGCCGGTCGCCACGCCCCAGCGGAGGCCAGGCGATTTCTCATATGCCAGCACGCAGAGTACGAGGCAGGCGGAAAACAGCACCAGCAACATTTCGGGAATGTAATACCTGCTGTAGTAGACCAGCACCGGTGAGACCGCCGTGAATAGAGCGGCAGCACCGCCCGCACTCGAGCCCCGCCCATTCCCGAGGGCAGCCTTCCCAATAGCAAAAGACGCAAGCACCAGCAGGAACCCGGCCAGGGCGGGTACTACCCGGATGGTCCACTCGTCCAGGTCCACATAGCGGCGCTGGCGGGCGATCCAGGCGGCGGGCAAGGTGGCGTACGCCAGCGCCGGTCCGTGATGCTCCGACCAATCGTACTGGAACGAGTGCTTCTCCAGCAACGTGGCGAACCGGTCGGCCTGCATGGCCTCATCGGCATGCATCGGACGGTCGGCCAGGTATGCCACACGGAGCGCCCCCCCTAGCGCCAGGATCGCAAGGACGAGGGCATAGCGTCGCGGCAGGATTACCTCCTCCCCACTCTGAGGTTGGGCGTGGCTTGCCGCTGTGCGCAGAGACCAACCCCTGCGAGGACCAAGAGTCGTTCCGTCATTGGATTAATCCCGTGAAATGCACTCAGCCATATGCCCAATTGTGCGCACTGACGGTCATTTATGCAAGCAAATACCAGAGTCTGGCTGGCCATCCTGTTAGCTGGACGGAGTCCACTCCGCAAGTTCAACTCGCCGCTGGAACGGGTTAAGCTGATCGTTGTGCTGGACCAATAACGGATGTGCCGGTCCATTTATTAAACAGGAAGGTCCACCTGTTGTGGTTCGGTGCGGGCAACCGCGAGGAGCACCCCGCGACCGGGTAATCATGACGTTCCAGAGGAGATCGTGAAATGAGAGCAGTCGTGGCCATCCTGGCCCTGGCATAGCTGTTCCAGACAGGGTCGAAGAACCACCCCGCCCATCGGAGAATCCCCCGGGGCTCGGCCAGTTCTTCATGGGATTTCGCGGGCCGAAGGCCCATCACAACAGGCCGCGTGGCCTCTGGCCAGACCACATTTTCAGTTGAGGGACTCCGCTGCGAGTACCTGTCAACCCCCTTGGGCATCGACGTGGAGGTGCCGCGACTGAGTTGGCGTCTCACCCCGGGGGAGCGCGGCCGGCGGCAGAGTGCTTATCAGGTGCTGGTGGCAGGCAACCCAGCGCTCCTCCAGCAGAATAAGGGCGATTTATGGGATTCCGGCAAGACCAGCTCCCAGGCGACCGCCTTTGTGGCCTACGCCGGGCGGCCGCTATCCACCGGGGTGGCGGCGTGGTGGAAGGTCCGTGTCTGGGATCAGGCAGGAGGCGCCACCGCGTGGAGCGCGCCGGCTCACTGGTCAATGGGTCTGCTCCGTGACTCGGATTGGTCCGCCCGCTGGATCGGCCTGGCGCGTTCGGCTGACGCCAAAGAGGGCACTCCTCTGCCTTTCCCGTGGCTCCGCAAGACCCTGACGCTCGACAAGAAACCGGGCCGCGCTATGGCCTACGTAAATGCTTTGGGCTACTACGAACTTTACATCAACGGCAAGAAAGTGGACGACTATACGCTGGCGCCCGCCGTGGCGGATTATTCCCAACGCAACTGGTATGTGACGCACGACATCACCAGCTACCTGGTGGAAGGGCGCAATACCCTCGCGCTGTGGCTGGGCCGCAGTTGGTATGTGCGCGGGCATCCGGGCGTGGTACACGATGGGCCTCTGGTGCACTCGCAGTTCGACATCGCTTTGCCCAGTGGCAAGGCGGTCGCTATCGGTACCGATGCCACGTGGAGAGCCAAGGCCAGCCCGATCACACCTCTGGGTAAAGGTACGGCGTTTGGCGATTATGGCGGTGAACGCTATGACGCGCGCATCGAAATCGATGGCTGGAACAGCGTCCAGCTGGACGATTCCGGGTGGGAATCCGCCGCGCTGTTCGACCCGCCGAAGGTCACTACCTCCGCGCAGATGGTGGAGCCCAACCGCATCATGGAAACCCTCAAGCCCGCGAAGATCGAAGCCACACCGGCCGGCGGCTGGCTGATCGACATGGGTAAGAACTACACCGGGTGGCTCGACCTGCGCCTGCCCCCCGGCACGGCGGCCGGCCAGAACCTCAAGATCGAGTTCGCCGATAACCCGCCCACCGCGGGCCGTTACAGTACCGCGAACCAGCGCGATGAGTACGTGACCCGGGCTGGAGCCGGTCAGGTGGTGCGTTCGCGGTTCAACTATCATGGCTTCCGCTACGCTCATGTCACCGGTCTCAGCCAGGCGCCGGCCCTCGCGGATGTTGCCGGCTCTTTCCTGCGCACTAGCTACAGCCGTGCCGGCGAGTTCGAATCGTCCAATGAGTTGCTGAACCGCATCTACCAACTCGTCACCTGGACCTACGAATGCTCACGCTGAACGGGTACGTGGTGGATTGCCCCACCCGCGAACGCCTGGGCTATGGCGGCGATGCCGGGACGTCCATAGAGACCGGCCTGTTCAACTTCGACACCGGGGGCCTGTACAGCCCCTGGGCCGCCAACTGGCGGGATGCGCAAGATCCGCAATCCGGCGACCTGCCCTGCACCGCACTTAACTACAAGGATCAGGGCGGCGGCGGTCCCATGTGGAGCGGATTCGTGGTTACCCTGCCCTGGAACGTGTATTTGAATTACGGCGACCGGGGTGTGCTCGCCACCAACTACCCCATGATCCAGAAGTGGCTGGCATTCGCCGACTCGAAGACCCAGGACCATATTCTGGAGCCCTATGTCTGCATTGGTATCAGCATGCCCCAATGGAATTACCTGGGGGACTGGGTAACTCCCCGGCGCGCGGGCGGCGTGGATCTGGGGCGCGACCAGGTCGCCTCCCGTTTCATGAACAACGCGCACTACCTGTACACCCTGCAACTGGCCGCCAGGATGGCGACCATCCTGGGCAAGCCCAACGATGCCGCGATGTATGCGGAGCGGGCGGCCACCCTGGCGCGCACCCTGCACGAAAGGTACTTTGTCGCCGCGCAGAACAGCTACGCCACCGGCCAGCAGCCCTATCTGGCCCTGGCGCTGCTACTCGGAATCGCTCCCCCGGCCGTGCGTCCGGCCGTATTGAAGAACCTGGAAGAAACTATCCTGGTCAAGAATGGCGGCCACTTTGACGCAGGAATGCACGGAACCTATTTCCTACTGACACAACTCATGGAGGAAGACCGCAACGACCTGATTTACCAGATAACGCTGAAAGAGGACTTCCCAAGCTGGGGCAACATGCTCAAGCTGGGCGCTACCACGAGTTGGGAAAGCTGGTCGGGCGGGTCCCGCATTCACGACACGCTGATATCCATCGGCGCGTGGTTCATCGAAGGCATCGGTGGCATTCGGGCGGACGAGAATGTCCCCGGCTTCCGCCATTTCTTCCTGAAGCCGGCGCCCGGCGGAGGCTTGGCCTTCGCCCACACGAGGTTTCGCTCGATTCACGGAACGATAGTCAGCAACTGGAGCATTGATAACGCCGCGTTACGCGTGGACGCGACCGTTCCGTCCGGAACCACCGCCACGCTGCAACTGCCCAGCGCCGCGCCTGACAGCGTGACCGAAGGCGGACATCCGGCGGCCCGGGCGGCGGGAGTCAAAGACAGCGGGACGGAACGCGGCAAAGCCATTTTCGAGCTTGCGTCCGGCAGCTATCAGTTCGTTTCGAAGCTGCCTTAGTAGATCGATACCTGCCGGGGCCGTGCGAGAGCCTCCGGGGTGTTCCTCCGCCGCACCATCGAGAGGACGGGTTACCTACGTCGAGTGGATCAATCCCGCCGGCTCTGCTGTTTCGGCAACCCCGCCCTCGCCCTGAATCCAGTCGTTGCGACGCGGTGCGAACACGTCGATGGCGGCACTCGTTTCGAGCGCCTCCAGCCGGTGCGGTACGTTCGGCGGCGTCTGTATCACCTGGCCTGGCTCGACAATCTGTTCATGGTCCGGGTAAACCAGCTTGACGCGCCCTGACATCAAGAAGGTGACCTGCTCATTCATATGACTGTGCTCGGGCACGATCGCGCCCTGCTCGAGATGCACCTGTGCCACGGTGATGTTCTCGGCGTGAATCACCTGGCGTGTGGTCTGCGGGTTCAGGTACTCCTTCGCAACTTGCGACCAATCGTAGAGCGGCATTGGCTGACTCCGTGTATTCTGACGTAAGCCCCGCCTGTTGGCCAGGCGGGGTGACTGCCATCGTCCCTTCTCACTTCTTTCGCAAGCTTTGCTTCCCGCCAGGCGTAGCGTCGGCCTTCAGATCGCCGAGCGCAAATTGAATGCCCGCCAGAAAGTGCTGCAGCAGCGGGGCGTTCCAGAAGACGTTAGGGTTGTGACCCAGCCCGGAAACGAAAACCCGGCCCTTCTCTTCGGACCGAATCCACGTCAAGGGAAAGTCCTTGTCCTGTGCACGCACCGGCAACAACGCGTGCGAGGGCGGCGCAGTGTGTTCCATATCGATGCTCAGCAGCACGCGCAGATGATCTCTGAGCGACGGTTCCTGCAGTTGCATCACTTCGTCTACCAGTTCAAATCCCTGACCCTTGAACATGGCGTCGATCGCGCTCTTCGGATCGTCCACTTTCACCGTGAACTTGTCCGTGGGCATCCAGGGGTGCCCTCCGTTTTCCGTCCCGCCGAGCATGCGCCCGAACCAGGGCCACTGCTCGTACACCGGGTGCTGCACGAAGGTCGCAATCGCGGCGTGGAAACCTACAATGCCGTGGCCGGAATTCACGAAATCCGAAAGCGATTTCTTCAACTCGGCGTCGTCGAACAGCACGCCTTGCGTGTTGTTGAAGCAGATGGCGTCAAATTGCTTGATCTTGTCCGGCCGGAACATCTCGATATCGTTGCTGAAAACGGTTTCGTAAGCGCCCGTATTCTTGCCCAGCAGCTCGATGGCATAACTGGCAGCGGGGATGGAAGGGTGCCCCCGGATCACGCGATCGCCGTTCTTGGCGAAGGTGGTCACCAGCATGCGGCGTGACTTCTTCGGCTTGGCGGGTGCTTTCTTGGGAATCGCAGTCTCGATCTGCTGTTTCTGCTCCGGTGTCAGTTGCTGTCCGCACACCAGCCCGGCAACGAGCCCTGCAATCGGAAGGAGGATAATTCGTTTTCTCATTTGATCGGGTACACCGATTGTGAAAGATATGATACACCGGGTGCACCGCCCGTTTCAATGCTTCGTGAGCCATCCATCCCGTTAACTGGACGAAATCTCTAGCGCACGAAAGTTCTTGATTCCGCATTCAGGATCGCGAATACTTGTTTTTCGTGTAATTTCAAGAAAGAGCAGGGAGACCATGATCACACGCACTCTGCTGTTGGCCGGAGCGCTCGGTTGCGCGCTCCTCCACGCGCAAGAGCCCACCGCTGAACAGAAACAGCAGGTGGACGCCGCGATTCCCCAAAAACCGCCGGCCAAGCCGAAAACACCCCGCCGCTTGCTGATCAGCAATCTCTCCATGCGCGACGGCCACGCCTGGCGCGGCAGTTCTTACGCCGCCATTCCTACCGCCAACTACGCGTTCTCGGAGTTAGGCCGGCGAACCGGGGCTTACCAGGCCGTCTTCAGCAACGACATCGAGATGTTCCGGCCGGACAAGATCAAGCAATTCGACGCCATCTGCTTCCTCAATACCGTGGGCGTCCTCTTTGACGATCCCGAATTGCGAAAGTCGCTGCTCGGTTTCATAGCAGGCGGCAAAGGTTTCATCGGGATACACGATGCCATCGCCACCTTCGTGCAATACCCGAAGTACGATCAGTGGCCGCCGTTCGGCCAGATGCTCGGCGCCACCGAAAACGGAGGCCACCCCTGGGATGGCGAGACCATGACCGTCAAGATCGACGATCCCAAGAGTCCTCTGAACGCCATGTTTCACGGCCAGGGATTTCAGATAGCAGACCAGGCGTTCCAGTTTCAGGAGCCCACCCTCCGTGACCACATGCACGTACTGTTGAGCATCGATGTGGAGAAGACCGGCTTCTCTCCGCGCCGCCGCATCCTCCCCGTCCGCAGCCAGGACAAAGACTTCCCGGTTACCTGGATTCGCGCTCACCAGAAGGGCCGCATATTCTACAGTTCGCTCGGCCACAACCCCCGCATGTACTGGAATCCCGACCTGTTGCAGCACTTTCTGGCTGGCATTCAATACGCGCTGGGCGACTTGAAGGCCGACAGCACTCCCAGTGCGAAATTGTCTTCCGCGCACCGCTGAACACCTCCCGCAGGGCCTATCGCTTCGTCCACGTAATCGGACGGGGCCATTGAACGGCCCCGGAGCGCGGGTTATAATCCGGCAGAATCGATTGAGGAAAAGACATGACAGTTGCCCAGACGAGGAGAGGCGCGGCGCTGGTGAACTGGTGTCCCGGCGCGATTCTCGATCCCAGTGACCGGGCCTTCGGTCAGGAGGTTTTGAATGATCGGGCGGCGTGATTTTCGAAGAACCATCGCAGCTGGCGCGGCGGTCGCAGCCCCCTCCGTCGTCCCCTCTTCCGCCTTGGCGCGGGATGGCTCAGTCGCTCCAGGCGACCGCATCGTCATGGGTTGCATCGGCGTCGGACGCCAGGGCGGCGGAGACATGCGCGGCTTTCTCAACGAACCCTATGCCCGCGTCGCCGCCGCCACCGAGCAGAAGTATGCGAACGGCGTGCGCCTCATCCACATGGATATGCGGACGGCAAAGAAGAGGGCATCTCAGTTTGACCTGCTGCCGTCCATCGGCGCCACCGTCGTCTTAGGCAGCGAAGGTTGGATCTACGTCAGCCGGGAGGGGCTCATCACCCAGCCGGCTAAACTGGCCTCGGAGACGATCGGCCCTAACGAGATTCAGGTAATTCGCAGCGACAACCACCGTCGTAACCTGCTCAATGCCATCCGCACGGGCAGGAAGGCTATCTCTCCAATCGACGTCGCCGCGCGCGACCAGATGGTGGTTCAGCAGCAGTACATCGCGCTGTGCTTGGGGAAGAAACTGCGCTGGGATCCCGCGCGCGAAGAGTTCATCGGTGACGCGGAGGCCAATCGAATGCTCTCCCGCCCGATGCGTGGTGCGTGGCACATCTGATAGGGAGTGCAATAGTATGAAGACGACTGCAATATCGACTGTCGTAGCGCTGGGCTTCCTGTGCGCTGTTGCGGGTGGCCAGCCACCGAATCTGGACGCGCTGCTGGCCAAGGCCGGCCAGTGGGATTACGACCAGAACCGCGAGCCCGTACGCGCCGTCTCCGACGCGATTCAGAAGGCGCAAGGCTCGTCAGCCACCCTGCGTGAAATCGAGACGCGCTTCATTGCGTTCCTGAAATCGGGCGCGACCCCCGCGAGCAAGGATTTTATCTGCCGGCAATTGAGCCTTATGGGTTCGGCAGCCTCGGTTCCCGTGCTCTCTACCATTTTGGTGCAAGCCTCCACAGCGGAGGTGGCTCGCTTCGCGCTGGAACGAATCCCCGGGGCAGAGGCGGACCGCGCGCTGCGCGATGCGCTGGCCAAATCGTCAGGGAATACGCGGATTGGCATCATCAACACTCTGGGCTGGCGCGGGGATGCCGGTGCAGTTGCGGCGCTAGGTCCGTTGACCTCCGCGCCCGACCAGTCCACCGCCGCGGCGGCGCTGGCGGCCCTGGCCGCAATCGCCGACCCCGCGGCCGTCCAAGCCCTGGGCGCTATCTTCGGCAAGACCAGCGGCGCCGCCCACGTTTCCGCCGCCGAAGCCTGCCTCAAGGCTGCCGACAACCTGGTCGCCCGCGGCGACAAGGCAGCCGCCGCGCCCCTCTATAAGAAACTCTATGCCGCCGCTGAACCGCCCGTAGTGCGCGCCGGTGCGCTGCACGGCATCATCGCGACCGACGCCCAGCCCACCGCCGTTCTGATGGAAGCCCTGCGCGGCGATGACACCCGCCTGCAGGCAATCGCCATCGGCGCCCTGGCGCGGGGCGGTTCCGTCAAGCAGCTTTTGGCCGAAATGCCCAAGCTCTCTGAAGCGTCGCGCGTCCGTGTGTTGGGCACCCTCTCCGAACACCGGCAGGGCGGAGTGCTGCCCGCCTTCACCGAATCGCTCAACGACAAAAGCGGTCCCGTGCGGTTGGCGGGCCTGGACGGCATCGGTGTGGTGGGAGACGCCTCCGTCATTCCGCTGGTGGCCGCCGTCGCCGTGGGCGGTGACGAAGCCGAACGCACCGCTGCCCGCAACGCCCTTGGGCGCATTCCCGGCAAGGACGTCGATCGGAAGTTCGTCGAAGGCCTCACCGGTGGCGAGCCCAAAATCAGGCTGGAGCTGATCCGCGCCGCCGGCGCGCGAGGCACCCCGGCCGCCAGCCCTGCCCTTCTGAAGCTATCGCGCGACACCGACGATGACGTGCGCCGCGAATCTATCCGCGCCCTGCGCACCACCGCTGCCTCCGCCGATGTCGCCGGCCTGGTGGCGCTGTTGGTCTCTCCCACCCGCCCTGGCGACCGCGCCGAAGTCGTGCGCAGCCTCGGCACCGTGGTTCGCCGTTCCGACCCTGCCTGCGTTCAAGACCTGGTCTCCGCTTACACCGCCACCGGCGAAGCCGAGGCCCGCGCGGCGTTGCTGCAAGTGCTGGGGCAGAGCGGAGACGCCCGCGCGCTCGCCATCCTGCGCGGCGCGCTCAAGGAAGACAACCCCGACCTCAAGCGCGGAGCCATCCTCGCCCTGACCGACTGGCCCGACGCCACGCCGCTTCCCGACCTCTTCGAAGCCAGCCGCGCTGCATCCAACCCGGCTCACCGGGTGCTTGCCCTCCGCGGGTTCGTCAAGCTGATCGGCCTGCTCGTGCCGGCCCGCTCGCCGGGTGAATCCGTCAAACTGCTGGCCGATGCCATGAGCCTCGCGAAAGGAGTGGAAGAGAAGCGGGCCGTGTTGGCCATGCTGCCGAGATACCCGACCCCTGAAGCGTTGGCGCTGGCGACCGCCTCGCTCAACGATAGCCAGGTCACCGAAGAGGCCAAGAGCGCCGTCGGCCGGATTGAACGCACTCTCAAAAGGTAAGCATGCCGCGCACGGACAGAAGAGATTTCCTGAAGACCGCCGGGGGCACGCTAGGCGCGGCCCTGTGTCCAGCCTTCGTGCCTGCGCGCGCGCTCGGCCGTGACGGCGTGGTCGCACCCGGCGACCGCATCACCGTGGCCTGCATCGGCACCGGCTGGCAGGGCGGCAACAATGTCGATAGCTTCCTCGAGCAGCCCAGCGCACAGGTCGTGGCCGCCTGCGATATCGATTCCGATCACCTCGAATCCGCCCGCCAGGCCATCAACAGGAAATACGGCAACCAGGACTGCAAAACCTATCACGAGTTCGAAGAGGTCCTGGCCCGAAAAGATATCGATGCCGTCATGCTGGCCGTTCCGGACCACTGGCACGGTGTCCTCTCCACCGCTGCCCTCGCCAGTGGCAAAGACGTTTACGGCGAAAAGCCGCTGGCCCAGAACTTCGCCGAAGGCCGCGCCATCTGCGAAGCTGTTGAGCGGTACCAGCGCGTCTGGCAGACCGGCAGCTGGCAGCGGTCGCGCGACGATTTCCGCCGCGCCTGTGAACTGGTCGTCAACGGCCGCATTGGCAAAATCACCCGCGTCAAAGTCGTGCTGCCGGGCGGCCTCACCGATTTCGACGGCCTCGGCGACCACGATTCGCCCGTGCCCCCGCCTAAGACTCTCGACTACAAACGCTGGCTCGGCCCCGCTCCCGAAGCTCCCTACTGCCCCGCGCGCGTTCACAAAACCTGGCGCTGGAATCTCGATTACGGCGGCGGCATGCTCATGGATTGGGTGGGTCATCATGTGGACACCGCCCACTGGGGCTTGGGATACGATCAGACCGGCCCCATCGAAGTCACCGGTACCGGCCAGTTTCTGCCCTCCCACCGCGTGTGGAACGCGCCCTCCCGTTTCAAGGTGTCGGCCCGCTACGCCACCGGAGTGGTGATGGAAATCTCTGGCGGCCACGAGGCGAAGCAAGGCGTCACCTGGTATGGCGAAGAGGGCTGGATCTGGGTGGACCGCTCCGGCATCGACGCCCAACCCCGTTCCGTGCTGATGAGCCGCATCCGGCCCGACGAAATCCGTTTCGAACGTTCCACCAACCATCACCGCCAATTCCTGGAATGCGTCAAGAGCCGGCGGCGCACGCTGACGCCGCCCGACGTGGCCCTGCGCTCGGCCACCCCCGGTTATCTCGGCCTCATCTCCATCCTGACCAACACCAGGATTCTTTGGAATCCGGACCAACAGAAGATCGTGGACAACCCCGCTGCGGAGCGTCTGCTTTCCCGGCCGATGCGCGGCCCCTGGCACCTTTGAGGACCCTGCTATGAAGCTGGCTGACATGGAGCCCGTGTTGACGAGGGTGGCGGCTTGGGATTACAGCCAGGCCCGTGACCCGCTATACGAATTCTCCAGCTTCCTCCGCGAGGCGCTGGCCGCTCTCTCCGAACTGCCGCAGATCGAGGCTCGCCTGCTGCGGATGCTGGCGCCCCAGGCCGCTGTGACGCCCGCTGGTCGGGAATATGCCTGCCGCGAGTTGAGCGTCATCGGAACGGCCGCATCCGTCCCCGCCCTAGCACGTTTGTTGCCAGATCGCGCGACCGCCGAAACGGCCCGCTACACCCTCGCCCGCCTCCCCGCGCCCGAAGCGGCCGGCGCGTTGCGGCGCGCCCTGCCCGCCGCGCCGGCCGAAGTGCAGGCCGGCATCGCCAACGCGCTGGGTGAGCGGCGCGATACGAAATCGGTGCCTGCATTGAAAGCCCTCGTCGCGTCGCCCGATGCCGCTGTGGCCGCGGCTGCCCTCACCGCGCTGGCGCGCATTGGCGATAAACCGGCACTGGCCGCCATTGAATCCGCCGTGCCCAATGCCGGGCCGCGCCGCGAGCAGGTGCTGCGCGCCTGGGTCCGCTGCGCCGATTCCGTGGCGGCCGCCGGTGACAAACTCGCGGCCAGGAGTGTCTACCAACGGTTGCTCGCCCCTGCCGCGCCGCCCGCCATCCGCATCGCCGCGCTCCGCGGACTCTGGGCGGTGGATGCCGGTTCCACCCTGCCGGCGCTCTCCCGCGAACTCGTCTCCGCCGATTCCGATCTCCAGGCCGCTGCCATCCATCTGCTCAACCGCATGCCTGGTCCCGAGGTCACGGCTCTTTTTCTGAAACAGTATCCCGGCCTTGCGCCCATCGGCCAGGTCCGCGTACTCGGGGCGCTAGCCGAACGCGGCGATGCCGCGGCGCGCCCCGTCGCCACTCAAGCCGTGAAGAGCGCAACCCCCGAAGTGCGGATTGCGGCACTGGCGGCACTCGGCAAAATCGGCGACGCTTCCTCCGTTTCCATCCTCGCCGACGCCGCCACCAATGCCCCTGCCGATGAACAGGCTGCCGCTCGCGAGAGCCTCGCCATGCTCCGCGGCGCGCAGGTGGATGCCACCGTCGCCGCGGCCATTGCCTCTTCCACCGGTAAGACGAAGCTCGAACTCATCCGCGCCGCCGGCGAGCGCGCTGCCCCCGAATCGGCCGCCGCGCTCATGCAGACCGCGCAGGGTTCCGACGCGGAGGCGTCCCTCGCTGCCATCCGCGCGCTGCGCAACGCCGCCGGCCCGGAGCAGGCGCCCGCCCTGCTCGATGCCGTCATCAAGATCCCTAACGCCACCCTGCGGCGTGAAGCCGCCATGACGCTGGGTTCCGTCATCCGCCGGGCGCGCAAACCGGCCATCGGGCCCGTTCTGACAGCCTGCCAGGGGACAACCGACAAAGCCATCAGGCTCACCCTGCTCGATGTGATGGGCCAGGTGTCGGCCGATGAAGCCCTGCCCCTGCTGCGCACCAGCCTCAACGATTCCGACCCCGATATCGCCCGCGCCGCCATCCTCGCGCTCACCGCCTGGCAGTCCCCCGCGCCCCTGCCCGACCTATTCGCCTTGGCCAAAACCGAAACCAACGCCACCCGCCAGATTCTGGCGCTGCGCGGATTGATTAGGTTGCTGGCCGTGCCTTCGGAGCGTTCCACCGATGAGACCGTCGCCCTCCTCAAACAGGTATGGCCGCTCGCCAAACTGCAGGCCGAAAAGCGCGCCTTGCTGGCCCTGCTACCGCTTTACCCGACACGTGAAACCCTGCGCATGGCCGACGCAGCCGTTGCCGATCCGGCCGTCTCGAAGGAGGCCAAAGCCGCCGCCGAAACCATTCGCGGCCTGGGTTTAAGTTAACCTATGACACCTTCCCACACGTCCATCCCGCCGCACCATTCATCCCGCCGCCGGGCGATTACCGTCGCTCTCACCTCCCTCCAGATGGTCCTCATTCTGGGCGCACTCGCTCTCCCCGCCGCCGCGCAAGGCTGGGATCGGGTCCGCAGCGGGGCCGAGTCTACCATCTTCTTCAAAGCGGCCATCCCGCTCACCAGCTTTCGCGGCTTGACCTTCCTCGAATCGCTGGATCGGTCCGCCGCCCTTCACTTCAACAATTTCGAAGCCACCAGCACCCAGACCGTAGGCGGCGGCATCGCCAAACCACTGGCTCCGGGCCTCACGCCGGAGGAAATCGCCGTGGTCAAGACTGCCATCCGCCGCGGTAACGTGCGCCTGGCCGTCTACTCTATCCCCGCCATCGGCGCCGGCGAAACCGCCGCCCGCGCGCTCTTCCAGTTCGCCAAAGACCTCAACATCCAGACCATCGTTTCCACCGCCGCGCCGGCCGCGCTTCCTCTCATCCACAAGCTCGCCGCCGAGTTCAACGTCAACGTGGCTCTCACCGCCATCGACGCCCAAGATCGCACCGACCGAATCGGCATCTGTGCCGATGCCTCCGCCCCGCCTCCCGAGCGCCTCATGGCCGTGCGCCTTGCGGGTATCAGCCCTCCGCGCCTGCGCGAATTCCTCCTCGCCGCGTATCGCCTGAAGGCCAGGCCTGTCGTCATCCTTCCACCTACTGCCTCCGGCGACCCGATCTCCGATCTTGCCGCCAAGCTCGATGCCTACGAGGCGGCCATCACTCCCGCAATGGCCGAGTACGTCGCCGAACTGGGCCGCACAACCCCCATCCGTAACCTCGACACGCACACGCGCCTCACCGCCGAGCAGAAGGCCGATGCCAGGGAGAAGATGAACGCCGCGCTTCCCGCCCAACCCCCGGCGAAACCGGGAAGGCCGCGCAAGCTGCTGGTGTTCGACCTTCAGGTTGGATACCCCGGGCACCCCTCCATTCCTTATGCGAACTATGTGCTTCAGCAGTTCGGCACGAAAACGGGCGTCTGGGAACCCACCTTCAGCAACGACCTGGCAAACTTCCAATACGAACGCCTGCGCCGCTACGATGCCATCTTCCTCAACAACACCGTGGGACTGCTGTTCAACGATCCCGACCTTCGCGCATCCATCGTCCGTTTCCTGATGGAGGGCGGCGGCCTCGTCGGATATCACGCCTCCACCCACGCTTCCATCGACTGGCCCGAATTCACCGAAATCATCGGCGCCAGTTCAGGAGCACACCGCGAGGCCACCGAAAAGGTCACCGTCAAGCTCGACGACCCGGCCAGCCCGCTCAATGCGGCTTTCGGAGGCCAGCCCTACATTTCCATCGATGAGCACTTCCGCTGGAACAACTACTCCCGCCGGCGCGTTCACGTGCTCCTGAGCATCGATGTACCCAATAGTGATCTGAACCAGGGCCGCGGCTGCGACATCTGCACCCGCGATGACAAGGATTACGCCATTAGCTGGATCCGCATCTATGGCAAAGGCCGTGTCTTCTACACCAGCCTGGGCCACGGTCCCGCCGAGTTCATGGACTCGAAGATTCTCGGGCACATGCTGGCGGGCGTACAATTCGCCTTGGGCGACCTGGCGGCCGATACCACTCCCGGCAACCAGCCTGCGCCTCGTTAAGATAACAATCATGAAGTCCTTATTCGCAATCATCCTCGCGGCCGGCTTAGCCTTACCCGCAGCCGCCCAGTCCATGAAGCTGGAGCCCTTGCCCATTGCACTACCCAAACCGCTGTTCGAAGGCACCCCGGCCCTCTCCAAAGTGCCGAACCTGGAAAAGCCCTCCAATAAACCGCGGCCTGCCTTCCTCGCTCCGGCCGGAACCGTCAATCTGGCGCTCCGCAAGCCCGTCTCGAGCAGCGATACAGACCCCGTCATCGGCTCCCTCGAACTGATCACCGACGGCAATAAGGCCGGGACCGACGGCACCTTTGTAGAGCTCAAGGCCGGTGTGCAAAACATCGTGATCGATCTGGAATCCAAGTGCGTCATCTACGCCATCGTCGTCTGGCATTTTCACAAGGAGGCCCGCGCCTACGCCGACGTTGTCATACAGGTGGCCGACGACCCCGATTTCATCTCCAACGTCCAGACCGTCTTCAATAACGACACCAACAACGAAACCGGCAGCGGCATCGGCAAAGACTTGCGCTGGGTAGAGACCAACGAAGGCAAACTGGTGGATGCGCGTGGAGTGGAGGGTCGCTACGTCCGCCTCATTAGCAACGGCAGTGACAAAACCACCGCCAACCACTACGTCGAAGTGGAAGTGTACGGCAAGCCGGTCCATTAGAGAACCATGAAAGGGAGCCAGATGGAAACAATCACGGTGGTTGGCGCCGGCATGATGGGGCCCGGTATCGCTCAGGTCTTCGCCGCCCGCGGCCACTCCGTTCGGGTGCAGGACCTGGCAGAGGACCGGCTGGCGACCGTGGACGGCCGCGTGCGCGCCAACCTGGGCAAGATGGCGGACTACGGGCTCGTAGACCGCGACAGCATCCCCGCAATCCTCGGCCGGATCGACGTCACGTCAGAACTGGCTGCTGCCTGCCGTGGAGCCGATCTCGTCATCGAAGCCGTCACCGAGAACCTCGCCCTTAAGCAGGAGGTCTTCGCCGAACTCGACCGCATCTGTTCGCGCGATGCCATCCTGTGCAGCAATACTTCGGTTATCAGCATCACCCGCATCGGCGAACGTGCCGTCTATCGCGACCGCATCGTGGGCACGCATTTCTACCAGCCGCCGTTCCTGGTCCCCCTGGTGGAAGTGGTTCGCACGGAGTTCACCGCGCCCGCCTGCATGGATCTTGTCTGCAACCTGTTGCGCGACGCCGGCAAAGTCCCCGTTCGCGTGCAGAAAGACGTACCGGGCTTCATCGCAAACCGCATGCAGCACGCCCTGTGGCGGGAGGCCTTCGCCCTCATCGATGAAGGCATTTGCGATGCCGAGACGGTCGATATCGCCGTCCGCAACAGCTTCGGAATGCGCCTGCCCGTGCTGGGCCCCGTCGCCAATGCCGACATGGTGGGGCTAGACCTCACGCTCGCCATTCACGATTACGTTCTTCCCCACCTCAACGCGTCGCCGCTGCCTTCCGCGACCCTGCGAGCCGCCGTGGCGCGAAACGAGTTGGGGTTTAAGTCCGGCAGCGGTTTTCTGAAATGGACCGACGAGTCCATAGCCGCAGCTCGAGAGCAGTTGGCGACGCATCTGCTCGAAGCGCTGTCGCGTGCCAAGAATCGAATCCACACGGAAGGAGAAAAATGAAACTCCAAGGCAAGGTCGCTCTCATCACGGGAGCCAGCCGCGGCATAGGCCGGGGCATTGCGGAAGTGTTCGCCGAAGAAGGCGCCGATGTTGCGGTCAACTACATCTCCAGCGCCCAGCCGGCCGAGGAGGTCGCCGCGCGGATCCGCTCCCAAGGCCGCCGTGCCCTCGCCGTGCAGGCCGATGTTGCCAACCGCGCCGAAGTGGAAGCCATGGTGGACCGCGTCTGGAACGAGCTTGGCCCCATCGACGTTCTGGTCAACAACGCCGGTATCGAAACCATAGTTCCGTTCCTCGATCTGACCGACGAAGAATGGACCCGCCTCACCGACGTGAACCTGCGCGGCGAGTGGCTCTGCTCCCAGGTCTATTGCCGCCGCGTCCTGGCCGCCGGCCGCCCGGGCAACATCGTCAACATCGGCTCGGTGCAGGCCGGCAAAATCCTCCCCGGCCGCACCCACTATGCCCCTACCAAGCTCGGCCTCGAAGCCCTCACCCGCAACGTGTCGGCAGAGATGACCCCGCGAGGCATCCGCGTCAATTGCGTCCACCCAGGTCTCATCGATACCGACATGACCGCCTGGGTCATGAAGCGGCCCGACCTGCTGCCCGGCATCCTCGCCCAGATCTCGCTAGGCCGCGCCGGTGCGCCCCGCGAAATCGGCACCGTCGTGGCCTTCTTCGCCTCCGACGAGTCCAGCTATCTCACTGGTCAGTCTATACATGTGGATGGCGGCTGGGTGGGCAAATAGCATGAAGCGCACACTGATCGATCTCAGCATGGAGGTCTTCCAGGGGATGATGACCTATCCCAACGTGGCCAAGCCGGTCATCGTCGAAATGGAAAGCCATCGCGACATGGCCCGCAGCATCGGCACAGACCAGTTCGGTATCGACGAGATCACCAACCACTGCATGATTGTCACCGGCGATCACATCGGCACCCACATCGATTCCTGGGGTCACGTCAATCCGGCCGCGCCGCGCGCCGAAGGCATCCCCATCGATCTCTGCTACGGCGATGGCGTGGTCCTCGACCTCACTCACAAACAGGCCGGCGAAGAGATCTCGCCCGCCGATATTGAAGACGCTGAAGCCAAACTCGGCGGTTACCGCATCAAGCCCCTGGACATCGTTCTGCTGCGTACCGACGCCGCCAAGCAGTGCCTGGACAAGCGGTATCTCACCAACCACCCGGGCATGACCAAAGAGGCCGTCCACCTCCTGCTGGACCGGGGCGTCAAAGTCATGGGCATCGACGCCATCGGTTTCGACCCGCCCGTGGCCAAGATGTTCGAACGCAAGAAATTCTGGGAGGCCCACCGCGTCATGCGCGAGCGGGAGTATTACCACCTGGAAAACCTGTGCAACCTGCACCAGATTCCAGCTCCGTACCACTCCTTTACGGTCAGTGTTCTGCCGATCAAATGGCGGGGCGCGTCGGCGGCCCCCGTAAGAGCTGTAGCCATCATTCAGGAGGCATAAGATGAAAACGCAAACTCAACTCACCCGCCGCGGCCTGTTTCAGGCCGTAGGTGCGGCGGCCCTCAGCGCGCCGCTGGCCCGGTCCGCCCCCGAACGCCGGTTGAAAATCGGCCAGACCAGCATTAACTGGGGTTTTCGCGTGGAAAGCGCCGAGCCCGGAATCCGCGAGTCCGCCAAACTCGGCTATTGGGGCTACGAGTCGTATGGCGACGTGGTCGAGGCCGTCGAGCAGAAAATCGGCTGGCAGAAACTGCTCAACCAGAACCACATCCCCATGCCCTCCAGCTACTTCAATTTCAACCTCACCGACCCCGCCGTCCGCAAAGAGCAGGTGGATAAAGCCGTCCGCCTCGGCAACATTCTCAAGAAGTGCGGCGGCAAGACGGTCGTCATCGGCCCCAACCCCGTCAAACGCCCCGCCTTCGATTTCAACACGTCCAAAGCCGATATCGTCGCCACCCTGAACGAGGTCTCTAAAACGCTCGACGGCCTCGGGCTAGTCGCCGCCGTGCACCAGCACACCGGCATGTGCATCGACACCCGCGACGAAGTGTACGCCATCTTCGACGCCGTAGACACCCGCGTGGTGAAATTCGGACCCGACTGCGGCCAGCTCCAGAAAGCCGGAACCGATCCGGTCAAGGTGTTGAAGGACCTCCAGTCACTGCTGCGCACCGTTCACCTGAAAGATTTCGCGGGGGAACGCGCCTGGGGCGGCTACTGCCCGCTCGGCCAGGGCAAAGTGGATCTGCCCGCGGTCGTGGAGGTGTTGGAACAGGCGAAGGGCATGGAGTACATTATGGTCGAGCTCGACATGACCGCCAATGCCCCCATGCCTCCTTTCGAGTGCGCCCAGACCAGCAAGAACTATCTCATGAATCTCGGCTACAAATTCCGTTCCTGAGGCGACTATGACCGCCACCGACATCATCCAACTCAAATATTTCGCCGGCGAACCGCGCCATTCCCAATCGGGCGAGTTCTTCGACGTCTTCGACCCCAGCACCGGCGGCCTGATCGCCCATGCTCCCCGCTGCACCGCCGCGGAAGTGGAAGAGGCCATCCAGGCGGCGCGCGCCGCTTTTCCCGCCTGGTCCGGCACCCCGGCGCTCAAACGCGTCCAGGTGCTGTACCGCTTCCGCGAACTGATTGATCAGCACCTTGACGAGCTGACTCTTTCCGTCTGCACCGAGAACGGCAAGGTCTGGGAAGAAGCCCAGGGCGATGTGCTCAAGGCTCGCGAGGCCGTGGAGGTGGCCTGCGGGATTCCGTCACTCATGATGGGCGAATCGCTGATGAATGCCTCCAGCGGTTTCGATACCGTGCTCTACCGCGAACCGCTCGGTGTCTTCGCCGGCATCGCGCCCTTCAATTTCCCCGCCATGATCCCCATGGGCTGGATGATGCCCATCTGCATCGCAACCGGCAACACCATGGTGCTCAAGGCCGCCAGCATGACGCCCATGACCTCCATCCGCATGCTGGAACTGCTGTACGAAGCCGGCCTGCCCAAAGGCGTCGTGAACCTGGTCACGTGCAGCCGCCGCGAAGCCGAGATGCTCCTCACCCACCCCGACGTTCAGGGCATCACGTTTGTCGGCTCCACCGCCATCGGGCTGCACGTCTACTCTACCGCCGCCGCCCACGGCAAGCGCGTACAGGCGCTCTGCGAAGCTAAGAACCACGCCCTCGTGCTCGAGGACGCACCGCTCGAACGCACCGCGCGTGGCATTATCAATGCGGGTCTGGGCTGCGCCGGCGAACGCTGCATGGCTCTGCCCGTCGTGGCCGTCCAGGAGAGCGTGGCCGATCGCCTGGTCGAACTGCTGGTAAAGTTTGCCGGCGAACGCAAGGTTGGCCCCGCCTACGACAAAACCTCCGAACTGGGTCCGCTGGTATCGGAAGGTCATCGCCGCTTCGTCACCGATTGGATCGCCAAAGGTGTGGAGGAAGGCGCGCGCCTCGTCCTCGACGGGCGCGGCGTCTCCGTCAAAGGCTATGAAGGCGGTTACTATCTCGGCCCCTGCATCTTCGACCATGTGCAGCCCGGCATGAGCTGCGGCGACCAGGAAATCTTCGGCCCGGCCATCTGTATCAAACGGGTGGTGAACTTCGAAGAAGGCCTCGCCGTTATGAACGCCAACCCGTTCGCCAACGGTTCGGTTATCTTCACCCAGAGCGGCCATTATGCCCGGACGTTTGCGGCGCGAACCCACGGCGGTATGGTCGGCATCAACGTCGGCATTCCCGTGCCGGTCGGCATGTTCCCCTTCGCCGGCCGCAAGCGTTCTTTCTTCGGCGATCTGCACACGCTGGGCAAGGACGGCATTCGCTTCTTCACCGAATCCAAGTGCGTCACCTCCACCTGGTTCGATGAAGCGGAAATGAAGAAACAAAAGATCGACACCTGGGACGGCGTCCTGCAGCGCTAACAGACCTTGCAGTTCGGTGGTAACTGTCTACCTGCCCAATAAGTGCGGCTCTAATACCATTTTTGCGCTCAATCAAGTGCCGGCTCCCAAAGGCCGAATGCCTACTCGTCATCTGGTGCCTGTCCTCCGTGGCTCTCGACACTCTGCTCTTTTTACCCACCAGATACTGTCCAGCTAATGGGATGAGAAGTTGAACGCATTTCGGACCCGCTGTAGCATTGATCTGTACCTTGAACATGATATGGTACCAGGCATTGAGTTTCGGCGACATTTCGAAATTCGAGTTGCAGCAAGTAAGCGCTGCATCGATAGATTCTCGTTCTCTCCCGGCGCCAGGACCTTCCCGCGATCGACATCCATCGGCGTCCAGCCGATGCGCCGTCTGGATTGCGTTCCATGAAACGCCCGGAAGCGTACGATGCCATATCTGCACAATCGTGGCTCGGGTGCTCGCACCCGCACCAGCAGGGTTCCGGTTCGTCAACGCGATTTAAGCGTGATAAGAGGAGGCTTCTATGAGATGTTGCAGGATTTGTGTGATTGGCTTGTTGCTGATCGGTTCTCTGTGCGCGCAGGTTGCGACGGGCCGTATCACAGGACGTATTACCGATGCTTCGGGGGCCGTTGTCCAGGGCGCCAATATTAAGAGCGTCAACATCCAGACCAACGTCGAGACCTCTGCCGTCAGTACGTCGGAAGGGGTTTTCGATCTACTCAACCTGATTCCCGGGCAATACCGTGTGCAGGTCGATATGTCCGGCTTCAAACACTATGAACAGGGGCCGCTCGAATTG
>JANYAH010000279.1 GCA_025361425.1 Candidatus Solibacter sp.
GTTGTGCCTGGCATGCGCATGGGCGGACATATGGGCAATGCCCAGACGACGGTGCGCAATCTAGAGGTGATCGAAGTCGACACCGAGGACAACGTGCTGGTGGTGAAGGGCGCGGTTCCGGGTCCGAATGGCGGATACGTGCTGGTGCGGAGGTCGAAGAGGTAACTGCCATGCCGACAGTCGATGTAGTGGATTTAAACAATCAGAAGGTCAGCGAAATCGAACTGGCCGACGACGTTTTCGGGGCGACCGTCAACCAATCGCTCTTGTATGAAGCGGTGCGGCAGTTCCAGGCGAGCAATCGCGCGGGTACGCACAAGACGAAGGTGCGCAGCGAAGTCGCCGGTTCGGGTAAGAAGCTGTGGAAACAAAAGGGCACGGGCCGCGCGCGTGTGGGTTCGGTGCGGTCGCCGATCTGGCGCCATGGCGGTACGGTGCACGGGCCGCAACCGCGCGACTATAGCTATAAGCTACCCAAGAAGATGTTGTTGGGTGCGCTGCGGAGTGCACTTTCAGCCAAGGTTCGGGACGGTGAGTTGAAGGTCGTGCAGGCTTTCAATTTTGGCGACAACAAGACCAAGAACGCGATGGGCGTATTGGCGAAACTGGAAGCCGGGCGCACGGTGCTGGTGGTGGATAACGAAGACAACCGCAACCTGGAACTAGGTTTGCGCAATCTGAAGGGCGTGATGCTGCTGGCGACGCGCGAAGTGAACCCGTATCATCTTCTGGGTCACAAGAGCGTACTAATCAGCGAAGCCGCCGCGCGCAAGTTCTCGGAGGCACTCGCAAAATGAACCTCTATGAAGTGATACAGCGCCCGCTCGTCACCGAGAAGGGCGTCCTCAAAAAAGATACTGAGCGGACGTTGTGCTTCCAGGTACACGCGGATGCCAACAAGACGCAGGTCAAGGCGGCGGTGGAGAAGCTGTTTAAGGTCAAGGTGGATGAAGTGCGCACCGCGACGTTCGAAGGCAAGCTACGGCGGCGGGGCCGTTTCTCCGGATACCGTTCGGACTGGAAAAAGGCGTACGTGAAGCTGAAGGCGGGGGAGAAAGTCCCCGACTTTGCGGAGATTTAAGGGGAATCGACCATGCCTATTAAGACTTATAGACCCACGACCCCAACCCGGCGCTTCCAGACGATAGTTTCGCGTGAGGACATCACCAAGGATCGTCCCGAAAAATCGCTGGTGGAACCGAAGACGCGCACCGGCGGCCGCAATAGCACGGGCCGCGTGACTTCGCGGTTCATTGGCGGCGGCGCCAAGAAGGCGTACCGGGTGATAGATTTCAAGCGCGACAAGAGCGGCATTCCGGCCGTAGTCGCGGCGATCGAGTACGATCCCAACCGCTCGGCGCGCATCGCGCTGCTGAATTATGCGGACGGGGAGAAGCGCTATATTTTGCAGCCCGACGGCCTGAAAGTGGGCATGAAGATCATGAGCGGCCCGGCGGCCGACATCCTGATTGGCAACGCGCTCCCGCTGAAGAACATCCCGGCCGGCACGGTGGTTCACAACATCGAACTGCGGCCCGGCAAGGGCGGGCAGATGGCGCGCTCGGCTGGTTCGCAGGCTCAGCTGGTATCCCGGGAGGGCGGATTGGCGCTGTTAAAGCTGCCTTCGGCCGAGATCCGGAAGGTGCCTGTCGAGTGCATGGCGACGGTGGGCCAAGTGGGCAACGTGGACCACGAAAACGTATCGCTGGGCAAGGCGGGACGCAAGCGCTGGATGGGGAAAACGCCCCACAATCGCGGTGTTTCGATGAATCCAGTAGATCACCCGCACGGCGGCGGCGAGGGCAAAACCTCGGGTGGCCGGCACCCAGTGACGCCGTGGGGGCAGCCGACTCGGGGATTCAAGACGCGCAACAATAAGCGGACCGATAAGTGGATCGTCAAGCGCAAGAGCAAGAAGAGGTAAGGGAATGGGCAGAAGCGTAAAAAAGGGACCGTTTACCGATACTCATCTGGAAGCCAAGCTAGCGGTGCTGGCGGCGACCAGCGAGAAGAAGGTGGTGCGCACCTGGTCGCGGCGTTCCACCATCCTTCCGGAGTTTGTGGGGCACACCGTGGCGGTGCATAACGGGAAGAAGTTCATCCCGGTGTATGTGACTGAGAACATGGTGGGACACAAGTTGGGCGAGTTTTCGCCTACCCGCACCTTCAAGGGACACTCGGTGAAGGTGGCGACGGAGAAGAGTTCGAAACCGTCCTAAGCACCGGACGGCACAGAGGATAGCATGCAAGCAAAAGCGGAAGCACGATATATCCGAGTCTCCCCGCAGAAAGCGCGGTTGGTAGTGGACCTGATCCGCGGCCAGCAGGCGGGGGCGGCGTTGACCACGCTGCGGACCACCAATAAGCGCATTGCGCCGACGGTGGAGAAGGTGCTGCAAAGCGCCATCGCCAACGCGACGAACCGAAATGAAGACGTCGATGTCGACGCGCTATTTGTCACCGAGGCGTACGTCAACGAAGGACCCCGCATGAAGCGGGTACGTCCGGCGCCTATGGGGCGCGCCTACCGGTATCAGCGTCGTTTGTCACATATCGTTATCAAAGTGACGGAGAAAGAAGCCTAGATGGGACAGAAAGTTCATCCGTACGGATTCCGGCTGGGCTTCAACAAGCCGTGGCGGTCGCGCTGGTTCGCCAAGCAGGGCTATGCCAAGCTGTTGCAGGAAGATCAGGAGCTGAAGGCGGCGCTGACCGAGAGACTAAAGAGCGCCGGCGTGAGCTCGATTGAAGTGGATCGTCCGGGCAATAAGCTGCGGGTAACGATCCGCACGTCGCGTCCGGGCATCATCATCGGGCGCAAGGGCGCGGAGATCGAAAAGCTCAAGCAGGACATGGCGAAGAAGACCAATCGCGAGGTCTTCATCGATATACAGGAAGTGCACAAGCCGGAGCTGGATGCGCAACTGGTGAGCGAATCGATCGCTTTGCAGTTGGAAAAGCGCGTGGCGTTCCGCCGGGCGATGCGCAAGGCGGTGGATTCGGCGCTGCGCTTCGGCTGCAAGGGCATCAAGGTGCGCGTGAGCGGCCGCTTGAATGGGGCGGAAATCGCGCGCAGCGAATGGTATTTGCAGGGGCAGCTTCCGCTGCACACCCTGCGCGCCGACATCGACTACGGTTTCGCGGAAGCGCACACCACTTACGGCGTGATCGGGGTCAAGGCGTGGTTGTACAAGGGCGAAATTCTGGATCTCACGAAGCGGCGTAATCTGCTGCCCGATCCGGAACCGCGGCGCGACACGCGCGATCGCCGGGATCGCCCGGATCGCGGCGGCGACCGCCCCCGTGGTGGAGATCGAGGCGGAGACCGCCGCGACCGTCCGCCGATGCATACGGCGCCGACGGTAGAAGCGATGGGTCCGGCGGTGCAGACTCCGCCGAGCGATCTGCCGCGACCGGCAGCGCGTCCGGTGGCGCCGATTCTGCCGCCGTTGATGTCGCCGCAGCAGCCCTCCTGGAAGCAGGAGGCTCGTCAGGAAACTACGCAGGAACCCGAGACCAAACCGGCCGTGGAAACGACGCCGGAAGGCTCGGGCGAAAACCAGTAAGGAATTGAGGGCATACCGCCATGATGATGCCAAAGAAGGTTAAGTTCAGAAAGCAGCAGCGCGGCCGCATGTGCGGCAAGGCCTGGCGCGGATCGTCGATCTCTTTCGGTGAGTTCGGTCTGAAGGCTCTGGAATGTGCGTGGATCACGGCGCGGCAGATCGAAGCCGCCCGTGTAGCCATGACGCGATCCATCAAGCGCGGAGGGAAGGTGTGGATCCGGTTGTTCCCGGACAAGCCGATCACCAAGAAGCCGGCTGAAACCCGTATGGGTAAAGGTAAGGGCGCGCCGGAGGAGTGGGTGGCGGTAATTCGGCCCGGGAAGATTCTTTTCGAAATGGAAGGCGTGGACCGGGCGACGGCGCTGGCTGCCATGCGGCTGGCAGCTCATAAGCTGCCCATCAGGACCAAGTTTGTTGGCCGGGAAGACGCGGAGTAACGGATATGAAGGCGCAGAAGGTTCGCGATCTGGACGAGCAGGAAATTAAACAGCAGTTGAAGGAAATGGACGAGCAGATGTTCCGTCTTCATTTTCAGATGTCGATGGGACAGATGGAAGGCCTGAAGAAGGTCCGCCAGATGAAGAAGGATCGGGCGCGGATTTACACCATCCTGCGGGAGCGGGAGTTGGCGGGGGAGAAGAAGTAGATGGCCGAAACCGAAGCCAAGACGGCATTGAAGAACGAGAAGGTCGGCAAGGTGGTTTCGACCAAGATGCAGAAGACCATCGTGGTGGAAGTCAGCCGGCGCGTGCCGCACCCGCTGTATAAGCGCATCATCGGCAAGCGGAAGAAATTCTACGCGCACGATGAAGAGGGTACGGCGAAGCTGGGCGATGAGGTTCGCATCGTCGAGTGCAGGCCGCTGAGCAAGTTGAAGCGGTGGCGGCTGATGGACATCGTGCGGCGGGCGGCGCAGGTGGGGGCGCAGCCGAAAGATCTGGACGTCAAGGTTTAGGGAACCTGCCGCTTGCGGTTCGGCCCGGTAGCAGAGGGGCGGCCGTGAGGGAGCGGTTAACGGAGCAAATTTATGATAGGAATGCGTACTATTCTGGAGGTTGCCGACAACAGCGGCGCGCGCAGGCTTTCCTGCATTTTGCCTCGCGGCGGCGACCTCGGCCTGCGCGCCGGCCTGGGTGACGTGGTCACCGCCGCCGTGAAAGAGGCAGCTCCCGATTCGGCGATCAAAAAGGGCAAAGTGGTGCGGTGCGTGATCGTCCGCATGCGCAAGGAGACGCGGCGCAAGGACGGAACGTACATTCGTTTCGATTCCAACGCGGCAGTGTTGATTAACGATGTGGGCGAGCCGGTGGGTACGCGCGTGTTCGGTCCGGTGGCCAGGGAACTGCGCGACAAGAAATACATGAAGATCGTTTCGCTGGCCCCCGAGGTAATCTGATGGCAATCGCAAAACGGACACTGGCCGAGCCAGTACGGATCGATTTGAAGAAGGAAGACACGGTCAAGGTGATTACGGGCCGTGACAAGGGCAAGCAGGGACGCGTGCTCTCGGTGAACCGCGAGACGGGCAGGGTTCTGGTGGAGCATGTGATGATGATCAAACGTCACACGCGTCCCAACCCGGGCAAGCAGATCAAGGGCGGCATCGCGGAGCGCGAGAGCGCGATCCAGGCATCCAACGTGATGGTGGTATGTCCAGGCTGCCACAAGGCGGTGCGGGTGGCCCACCACATGGAAAATGTAGCGGGCGGGAAGGCTCGCCGTACGCGTGTGTGCCGCAAGTGCGGTGCAACGCTCGACAGGAAGTGAGGATTTCATGGCAGCGCGTTTGATAGAGAAATATCAGAAGACCGTGGTCCCGGTGCTGACCAAAGAGTTCAGCTATAAGAACGTGATGGCGGTCCCGAGGATCGATAAGATCACGGTGAACATCGGCATGGGCGAAGCTACGCAGAACGCCAAGCTGATGGACAGCGCGGTCAACGAACTGACGCAGATCGCGGGCCAGAAACCGGTGATCACGAAGGCGTCGAAATCGATTGCGCAGTTCAAGTTGCGTGAAGGCCAGGCGATCGGCTGCATGGTGACATTGCGCGGCGCCCGGATGTACGAATTTTTCGACCGGCTGGTAAACGTGGCGCTGCCCCGCGTCCGCGATTTCCGCGGTTTGAGCACCAAGAGCTTTGACGGGCGGGGGAATTATACGCTGGGCATCAAAGACCAGTTAATTTTCCCCGAGATCGATTACGCCAAGGTGGACAAGACCAAGGGAATGAACATTTCCATTACCACCACGGCCCGCACCGATGCGGAGGGCCTGGCGCTGTTGAAGCAAATGGGAATGCCGTTCCGGGCTGCGTAAGGAGAAGGGATTAAGAGATGGCCACAACCGCAAAAATTGCGAAAGACGTCAAGCTGGAAAAGGCCCGCAAGGCCAAAACGCCCAAACTTCAGTGCCGCCACCGGAACCGCTGCTGGCGTTGTGGAAGGCCGCGCGCGTTTCTGCGCAAGTTCGGAATTTGCCGCCTCTGCTTCCGCAAGCTCGCCCTGAATGGCGAGATTCCGGGTGTGACCAAGGCTAGCTGGTAGGAAGTGAAGTAGGAGAACTATGACGAGCGATCCAATTGCCGACATGCTGACTCGCGTTCGCAACGCGATCCAGGCCCGCCACCCAAAAGTGGACGTGCCGGCCTCCAAGCTGAAAGCGGAAATCGCGCGCATTCTGAAAGAGGAAGGCTACATTACCAATTTCAAGGTGGCGGAAGAAGGCGCGAAGAAGACCATCAAGATTTATTTGAAGTACGGCGGCAATAGCTCGCCGGTGATCTCGGCGATCGAGCGCGTATCGCGCCCGGGTTGCCGGGTGTACGTCGGGCAGACGGACATCCCGCGCGTATTGGGCGGACTCGGAATCAACATTCTGACGACGCCGAGGGGCGTGATGACGGGGCGCGACGCGCACAAGGAGCACCTGGGTGGAGAGATTCTCTGCCGGGTGTGGTGAGGTTACCGAACTATGTCGAGAATTGGTAAGAAGCCGATCCCGCTGCCGAGCGGCGTGAAGATTACGGTCGGCGAGCAACTGGAAGTCACGGGCCCGAAGGGCAAATTGATGGTGCCGATTCCGGACGGTATCACTTTTGAGCAGGCCGATGGCAAGCTGGAAGTGAAGCGGTCGGGCGACGAGCACGCGGCGCTCCACGGGCTGACGCGGGCGCTGACGGCGAATGCCGTGCAAGGCGTGAGCGGCGGGTTCGTGCGCGAACTGGACATCGTGGGCATCGGCTATCGGGCCGACGTCAAGGGTAAGATCGTGACGTTCACGCTGGGCTACTCGCATCCGATCGAGATGATGCTGCCCGAGGGCGTGGATCTTAGGATCGACAAACAGACGCACCTGGTGCTAAGCGGGCATGACCGCCAGTTGCTGGGGCAGGTAGCGGCGAACATGCGGGCGCTCCGCAAGCCGGATCCTTATAAGAACAAGGGTGTCCGGTACACGGGCGAGGCGCTGCGCAAGAAGGTCGGTAAGACCGGGGCGAGTGCCAAATGATCAAAAAGCCTAAAAAGAACGAAATCCGCGCGCGCATTCATACGCGCATCCGGCGCAAGTTGTCGGGGACCGCGGCGCGGCCGCGCCTGGCGGTATTCCGCAGCGAGGCGCACATCTACGCGCAGGTCATTGACGACGTGGCGGGTGCTACGGTGGTTTCGGCGTCGACCGTCGATAAGGACGGGAAGACGAAGGGCGGCAACGTGGCGGCGGCCAAGGCGATTGGCAAGCTGGTGGCGGAGCGGGCCAAGGAAAAGGGCATCAAGAGCGTGGTCTTCGATCGCGGCGGCTATCAGTATCACGGGCGCGTGAAGGCGCTGGCGGATGCGGCGCGCGAAGCGGGACTGGAGTTTTAATTCATGGCTACGATAGTGAAACGCATCGACCCGGCGACGCTGAACCTCAAAGAGCAGGTCGTGGCAATCAACCGCGTCACCAAAGTGGTGAAGGGCGGTAAGAACATGAGCTTTTCGGCGCTGGTGGTGATTGGCGATCCACAGGCGAAGGTGGTTGGGTACGGGGTCGGCAAGGCGAAGGAAGTGCCGAGCGCGATCCGCAAGGGAATTGAAGCGGCCAAGAAGAATCTGCGCAAGGTCAATGTGCTGGAGACTACGATCGCCCACCGGGCGCTCGGCCAGTACGCCAGCAGCCAAGTGTTGCTGAAGCCAGCCGCGGCCGGTACCGGGGTGATTGCGGGTGGCGCGGTGCGCGCGGTGATTACGGCGTGCGGCGTACCGAACGTGCTGACCAAGTCCATTGGGCGGCGCAACCCGCACAATGTGGTAAAGGCGACCATCGTGGCGCTGGAATCGCTTCGCGACAAGAACACCGTGGCTGAGATGCGCGGTCTGGCGATTGACAAGCTGTAGAAGGGGCCAAGCTCTAATGGAAGGCAAGATCAAGATTAAACTTGTCCGCAGCCCAATCGGCACTCCCGATAAGCAGCGGCGCGTAGTAAAGGGCCTGGGTTTGCGCAAGCTGAACCAGATAGTGGAGCGTCCGGACACGCCGGTATTCCGCGGCATGGTCAAGAAAGTTCCGCACCTGCTGCACGTGGTCGAGTAAGGAGACAGATATGAATCTCAGCGGATTAAAACCTCCCGCCGGCCAGGTGAAGAGCCGTAAGCGGATCGGCCGGGGCATGGGCTCGGGGCACGGTAAGACCTCGACGCGCGGCTCCAAGGGCCAGCGCGCCGGCACGGGCTTCAGCCAGAAGCGCGGATTTGAAGGCGGCCAGATGCCGTTGCATCGCCGGCTGCCCAAGCGCGGATTTACCAACATCTTTAAGAAGCAGTTCGCGATTGTCAATCTCGGCAAGCTGGAGAAACTGGAAGGCGACACGTTCAGCGTGGACAGCCTGATAGCGGCGGGTGTGATCCATAAAGTCCACGATGGCCTGAAGATCCTCGGCACCGGTGTATTGACGCGCAAGATTACGGTGGAAGCCCACCACTTTTCCAAGTCGGCCCTGGAGAAGATCCAGCAGGCCGGCGGAACGGCGCAGGTGATTGGCGCTAAGAGCGAATAGCGTTGCGACGCGAAGGGCACCATGAACAAGCTATTTGAAGCGTTCGCGAACATATTCCGGGTACCGGACCTCCGCAAGAGGCTCATGTTCGCGCTGGCTATGCTGGCGGTGTACCGGTTAGGCGGCCACATCCCCACGCCGGGTATCAACATTGTTCGCTGGGAGGAGTTCTTCAACTCCAACTCGGGATCGATCTTCGGCTTCTTCGATCTGTTCGCGGGCGGCAACATCCGGCGGTTGACGGTGTTTGCCCTAGGGATCATGCCGTACATTACGGCGTCGATCATTCTGCAATTGCTCACCGTGGTTGTCCCCACCCTGGAAAAGTTACAGAAGGAGGGGGAGCTGGGCCGCCGCAAAATCACGCAGTGGACCCGCTACCTCACCATTATCCTCTCGGTTCTGCAATCGTTCGGAATCGCACAGGGCTTGCAGGCGATGCAGCAGGGCATCGTCATCAACCCGGGCTTCGGCTTTGTTTTCCTGACCATTATTTCGCTCACCACCGGCACGGCATTCATCATGTGGCTGGGTGAGCAGATCAGCGAGCGCGGTATCGGCAACGGCATGTCGCTGATTATCTTCACCGGCATCGTAGTGGGGCTGCCTGGGGCGATCGCCAACATTTATCAGCACGTGTTCACGATCCATGATTGGGGCGCAATCACGCTGCTGATGCTGATCGGCATGATGATTGCGGTGGTAGCATTCATCGTCCTGGTGGAGCGCGGCGAGCGCCGGATTCCGGTGCAGTACGCCAAGCGCGTGGTGGGCCGCCGTGTGATGGGCGGGCAATCGACGCACATGCCGCTCAAAGTAAACGCCGGCGGTGTGATTCCGGTTATTTTTGCTTCCTCCATACTGGCTTTCCCGCAGACCTTGGCGCAGATGGGCTGGGTAAAGAACGTTTCCTGGCTTTCGGCCACGCTGAAGAGCATCCAGCACGGCGAACCGCTCTACTACGTCCTCTTCGTGGCAGGCATCATTTTCTTCTGTTTCTTTTACGTTTCCATCATTTTCAATCCCAATGAGGCCGCGGACAACATGCGTAAGTATGGCGGCTTTATCCCGGGCATCCGCCCCGGCCGGAACACGGCCGATTACATGAACAACATCCTCACCAAGATTACGGTGGTGGGCGGTCTATATCTGTCGATTCTGTGCTTGATCCCGGACATCATGATCTCCGGGATCAAGTTAAACCATCTGCCGTTGCTCGGCAACTGGATCGACCGCGTTTCGCCCCGGTTCATTTTGGAAGGCTTGGGCGTAAATTTTTATTTTGGCGGCACATCCCTGTTGATTGTCGTCGGTGTGGCTATGGATACGATCAACCAGATCGAAGCGCAACTCATCATGCGGCACTACGAAGGATTCACGCCGCGATCGGGGCGTATTCGTGGGCGGCGGTAAGTTCTGATCTTGTGAAGGCCATCGTACTGTTCGGCTCGCCAGGCTCCGGTAAAGGTACACAGGCGAAGATGTTGACGAAATGCCTGGGGATTCCGCATATTTCCACGGGGGATATGCTGAGGGACCGGATTCGTTCTGGTTCGGAGGCGGGTACGGGGATGGTGGCTACCATGCAATCGGGGGCGCTGGTTTCCGATTTGGTGGTCAACGATCTGGTGACGGAGCGGCTGAGTGAAGCCGACGCCGCCCTGGGTTTTATTTTGGATGGATACCCGCGGACGCTGGACCAGGCAGGGCACCTGGCGGAGTGGCTGGTGGGGCGGGGAATCCATGAGGTGGTGATCCATCTCGCAGTAGATTACAATATTGTTATTGCCCGTTTGACCGGACGCCGCCAGTGCCCCCGTTGCGGCACTCTGTACAATGTAACTTCCCACCCGCCGCGGGTGGAGGGAGTGTGCGATTTGGATGGGGCGGAACTGGTTGTCCGGGATGACGATAGCGAGGCCGTGATTCGCGGGCGGTTGAGTGCGTATGACCAGCAGACGCGGCCGGTGCTGGAGTACTTCCGGAGGTCGGGGCACCGGGTGGTTGAGGTGGATGCCAGCGACGATCCGCCAGAGACGGTGCATCGCAAAATTTGCCAGGTAATGGAGACAGCTTGATTGTTCGAAAGACCGCAGCCGAGTTGGAAAAAATGCGGCGTAGCGGGCTTCTGGTATGGCAAATCCTGCAGAAGCTGAAGGAGATGGCGGTGGAGGGGGTCAGTACGATGGACCTCGAAGTGACCGCCGAGAAGATGATGGCCGATGCCGGGGCGAAGCCGGCATTTAAGGGCTACTATGTGCCGGCGGCGGGCGAGGCTTTCAAGTTTGTGTTGTGTACGTCGGTGAACAGTGAGATTGTCCACGGGATGCCGAATGTAAAACGGATCCTCAAAGAGGGCGATATCGTTTCCATCGACACCGGGGTGAAGCTGGACGGGTATTATGGCGATTCGGCCATTACGGTGCCGATCGGTGAGGTCAGCGAGGAGACGCGTAAGTTGATTGAAGTGACGCGGGAATCTCTCGAACTCGCTATCGATCAGGTGCGGCCCGGGAACCGGCTGTTCGACGTGTGCGGTACGGTGGAAAAACACGTCAGGGGAAACGGATTTTCGATTGTGCGGGAGTATGTGGGCCACGGTATTGGCACGCAGCTCCACGAGGAACCGCAGGTGCCTAACTACGTGGATCGCAAGAATGACAATCCGCGGTTGAAGGCGGGGATGGTCTTGGCGGTAGAGCCGATGGTAAACGCCGGGAAGGCGGAGGCCATCGTGTTGAAGGACAAGTGGACGGCGGTGACGAAGGACGGCTCGAATTCGGCTCATTTCGAGCACTGCATCGCGGTGACGGAGAACGGACCGTGGGTGCTGACGAGGCCGTAAGCGGGGGCCGGAAGGTAACGGCCACGGTGGTGGAAGAGCGGCCCAGCGCCATCTACTCAGTGGTGTTGGAAGGGCAGCAAAAGGTTTTGGCCCATCTGGTGGGCGGGGTGAAAAGGAATTTCGTCCGGTTGGTTCCGGGCGATAGGGTCGAGGTGGAGTTGTCGCCTCACGATCCGACGCGTGGCAGGATTACGCGAAAGCTATAAGGCAGGGCAGGGAAGCGCGCCCACCAAGGGGTTTTATGAAGGTACGAGCGTCGGTAAAAAAGATTTGCGACAAATGCAAGGTGATCCACCGCGAAGGCGTGGTGCGCGTCATTTGCGTCAACCCGAAACATAAACAGAGACAGGGATAAGAGAAGATATATGGCACGTTTAGCCGGTGTGGATTTGCCGCCTGGGAAGAGAGCCGAGATCGGGCTTACGTACATCTACGGCATCGGCCGTACCCGTTCGAAGTCTTTGCTTTACCGGTGCGGGATTGACTTCAATAAGAAAATTCGCGAT
>JANYAH010000347.1 GCA_025361425.1 Candidatus Solibacter sp.
TCCAAGCAAGGCGCGCAATATTTCGCGCAACGCGACGGCGAACCCAGCATCTATGAACTGGATAGCAAAGTTGTCGCGGACCTGCAGAAAGCCGCTGCCGACGTGAAAGAAGCAGTACCAGAACCAGCGAAGAAGAAATAGGAAAGAGTACTCCCTGAATTGGTGGGGCCGAAGTCAATGAAGTTGTTTCTTCAACGCAGAGACGCAGAGACGCAGAGGTAAGCGCAGAGAAAATCGGAAGCAAACACGGCGTAAACGTTTGTGCCGTGCCTGTTCTTGCTTCCCTCTGCGGTTATCTCTGCGCTCTCTGCGTCTCTGCGTTGAAAAAGCTTCTTCCTTGTTTTGGCCTTCCTGGTTCCGGAATGTTTTGTACGAATCGATGAACGGGCTTCTTACCGACCTCTACGAACTCACCATGGCCGCCGGGTACTTCGAGTCCGGTAAGTCCGGTGAGACGGCCACCTTCGAATTCACCATCCGCCGCCTGCCCGCCAACCGAAATTACGCCGTGGCCGCCGGCCTCCCGCAGATCGTCGACTACTTGTTGGACCTGAGCTTCACAACCGAGGAAATCGTTTATTTGCGTGGCCTCCCGCAGTTCTCCCAGGTGAGCCCCGCTTTTTTCGAGTACCTCCGCGACTTCCGTTTCAGCGGCGATCTCTTCGCCGTCCCCGAAGGCACCCTGCTTTTTGCCGGTGAACCCGCGCTCACCATACGCGCGCCGCTGATCGAAGCCCAGATCCCAGAAACCTACCTGCTGTCCGCCGTCACTTTCCAGACTCTGATCGCGTCCAAAGCCGCGCGCTGCACTACGGCCGCCGCCGGACGGCCGGTGGTTGAGTTCGGCACGCGCCGCGCGCACACCCCCGAAGCGGGCACGCTGGGGGCGCGCGCCGCTTACCTGGGCGGCTGCGCCGGCACCAGCAATACGCTCGCGGGGTTCCGCTACGACATCCCGGTGATGGGCACCGCCGCCCATGCCTGGGTCATGTCTTTCCCCAGCGAAATCGACGCCTTCCGCAAACTCCAGCGTGTACTCGGCCCGGCCACCGTCCATCTGCTGGACACCTACGACACACTGGAAGGCGCGCGACACGCCGCCGCACTGGGCGGCCCGATGTGGGGAGTCCGGCTGGATAGCGGGGATTTCGACGCGCTTTCCCGGCAGGTACGCGGCATCCTCGATGAGGCCGGCCACCCCGGCGCCAGGATCATGGTGAGCGGCGATCTGGACGAATACCGGATCCGCGACCTGGTGGCCGCCGGCGCGCCGATCGATTCCTTCGGTGTCGGCACGCAACTCGCCACCAGCGCCGACGCACCCCACATGAGCGCGATCTATAAAATGGTGGAGATCGAAATCTGCGGCATCAAACGTTTCGTCGCGAAGTACAGCGAGGACAAGACTTCGCTTCCCGGGGCCAAACAGGTTTTCCGCGACGTGGCGCGCGACGTGGTGGCGCGCGCCGGCGAATGTGGCACGGGCGAGGCGCTACTACGTCCCATCATTTTGGGTGGTCGCCTGATCGAGCCGCTGCCCACTCTGGCGCAGGCCCGCGAGCGCGCCGCGCAATCCATCGCGAATCTGCCGCCGGCTCTGCGACAATTGGAAGTAGCGGAGCCATGGCCGGTGATCCAGAGCCGCGAACTGCGCGAACTTATCGGCCAGACGCGCTCCAATCTGCGCCGATGAAGACCATTTTCTTCGATATCGATTCGCAATTGGACTTCCTGTATCCCGCGGGAGCCCTCTACGTGCCCGGCGCCGAGCGCATCGTGCCCGCCATCGCACACCTCAACTGGTACGCGGCGGCACACGGGATTCCGGTGGTCTCCACCACTGACGCCCACACCGAGAACGATGCCGAATTCCAGGTCTGGCCCCCGCACTGCGTCGCCGGGACTACTGGCCAGCACAAGGCCGAAGCCACGCTGCTGGAGAAACGCGTGGTGGTGCCCAACCGGCACAGCGACCTCGCCTTACTGGCGTGGAATGACGCGCAGCAAATCATCGTGGAAAAGCAGCGCGTGGACGCGTTCACGGCGCGCAATCTCTCGCGTATCGTGGAACACTTTGCCGCCGACCGGTTCGTGGTCTACGGCGTGGTGACTGAAATCTGCGTGCTGTTCGCCGCCCGCGGCCTGCTGAAATACGGCAAGCCGGTGATTATTGTGACTGACGCCGTGGCAGCGCTCACCGCCGAAGCCTCCGCCCGCGCGCTGGCGGAGATTCGCGCCGCCGGCGGCACGCTGGTGCTCTCTTCGGAAATCGCTTGAGGTTGTTGCGCCGCCGCGAAGGTCATGAGGTCCAGCCCGAAGGGCGCGGAAGAGGGACGATCCCGGCCCCGGGGCCGCGGCGGAAGACCCGTGCGGCGGCGCCTGCTTACGCCCCGTTCCGGGGCTGGTCAATGTGCATCCGTGCTACCCACGGCTGTGCGCCGTGGGCTATTATCTTTCGCCCTCCGGGCTCGGGAAGCCCATCTCGGGAAGCCCATCTCGGGAAGCCCATCTTTCGCCTTCGGGCTCGGGAAGCTCATCTCGGGAACCCCATCTTTCGCCTTCGAGCTCTATCCGCAGCTTGCCAAGGTGACTCACAATGGAAGTATGAAGTACATCCATTTCGAACAAGCCGGACCGCCGGAAGTCCTCCACCTCGCCGAAGGCCCGAAGCCCGTGCCGGGGCCGGGCGAAGTACTGATCCGGGTCGCGGCCGCGGGCGTCAACCGTCCCGACGTGCTGCAACGCGCGGGCAAGTATCCGCCGCCGCCGGGAGCGTCGCCAATTCTGGGATTGGAAGTGGCGGGCAGCATCGCCGGCGCAGCCCCGGACGCCGGGTGGCGCGAGGGCGACCAGGTCTGCGCGTTGGTCCCCGGCGGCGGCTACGCCGAGTACTGTCTGGCGCCCGGCGTGCAATGCCTGCCGGTGCCGCGAGGCTTCTCCATGGAGGAGGCCGCCGGCATCCCAGAGACCTTCTTCACGGTTTGGGCTAACGTCTTCCAGCTCGGACACCTGGTGGCCGGCGAGCGGTTCCTGGTACACGGCGGTACCAGCGGCATCGGCACCACCGCGATCCAATTGGCCCGCGCGTTTGGCGCCACTGTTTTCGCGACGGCGGGCAGCGAAGAGAAGTGCCGCGTGTGCGTGGAACTGGGCGCTGAGCGGGCCATCAACTACAAGGAGCTGGATTTCGCCAAGGAGTTCGGCGAGATCGATGTGGTGCTAGACATGGTGGGTGCGGCATACACGCCGCGCAATCTAAAGGTGCTGGCCGCGTGTGGCCGGCTGGTACAGATCGCCGTGCAGCAAGGCGCCGAAGCCACGGTGAATCTGGCGCGGGTTATGCAAAAGCGCCTCACAGTGACGGGCTCTACCATGCGGCCGCGCCCCATCGCCGAGAAGGGCGGCATCGCGAGCGAACTGCGCGCGCGCGTCTGGCCGCTGCTGGAATCACGCGCGGTGAAAGTGCTGGTGGATCGCGTCTTCCCGCTGGCAGAGGCCGCCGCCGCGCACCGCTACATGGAGAGCGGCGCCCACATTGGAAAACTCATTCTGTCGGTGTAGGACAGGCCACCTGGCCGGTCGTTCCGTCTTCTTCCAACGCGCCCATCTGCTGCAGCAATTCGTAGGTCCGTTTGGCCTCGGCCTCATCCACTTTGCCGACCGCGAAGCCGACGTGGACCAGCACGTAGTCGCCGACTCCCGCCTCCGGCACAAAGTCCAGATAGACCTGGCGGGTGACGCCGCCGAACTGTACTTTGGCGACACGGTTCCAACCGCTATCCGCTGTCTCCAAAATTAAACCGGGTATGGCCAGGCACATAAGAACCCGTCTTCAGTCTAGCGGATATAGCATACGGCGAACGTCACCCCAAGCAATTTGAGACGCGCCACTATATAGTAAATTTAAGGCCTCTTTCGTCCGACTGTTGCGTCGGCAGAGCCGGATCGCGAGCATTGAAGGACAGGAGAGTACCCGTGGAATGTAAGTCTTATAGCAATTTGCGCCGGCGCGATTTTCTGGCGATCCCGGTAGCGGCCGCGGCGGTCGCCGTGGTTCCCGGAAATGGCACGGCGGCGCCAGCCCCCGAACCCGAATGGAGGAACAAGCAATCCGGCATGACCTACCGCCGGCTCGGCCGCACCGGCCTGATGGTTTCCTCTATGGGTATGGGAGGCGACGACGTTCGGCCGGACAACAACGATTTCGTCAAGTGGGGCGTAGACCTGGGCCTGAACTACTTCGATACCGCCCCAAACTACGGCAATGGCGCGAGCGAACGCGGGTTTGCCGATGTTCTTAAATCGTGCGGCCGCGACAAGGTCTTCCAGAACACCAAGGTGAACATCTTCGTGAACCGCACCGTAGTGTATCGGAGGATGTTCCAGAGCCTGGAGGAGAGCGAGCAGAACCAGATCCGGGACCGCGTGACGGAAGAGATCGCGCGGCGCGGCTTGGAGAACCCGGAGTACCTTGGTGGGTACTTCAGCGAGCAAAAGGACGGCCTGCGCGGCGCGATGATCGCCAATGCGCTGCAAGAAAAGTATGCCGGCAAGTTCGACCGGCAGAAAAACATCAAGGACTACATTGTCAATTCGGTGGAGGGCAGCTTGAAATCGCTAGGAACCGACCACGTGGATTGCCTGCTGATGCGCGGCGTGGAAACGCCTTTCGAAATTAAAAATACGCCGGAGGTTCTCGAGGCTTTCGAATCGCTCAAGAAGCAGGGCAAAGCCCGCTTTCTGGGGTTCTCGGCGCACACGGATCCGGCGGGCGTTTTGGAAGCTGCCATCGATACTGGCGGCTATTCCATGGGCATGATCGCCTATCATTTTCTCAACGCGAAGTGGGTGGACCCCATTCTGGAGAAGGCGAAGAAAGCCGATTACGGCGTGATTGCCATGAAAGCGAGCCGCGTGGTGCAGAACCCTTACAATCGCAGGCAACTTATTCCGGAGCGCGCGAGTGCGTTGGACAAACTGGTCCCCGGCACAAAGACGCTCTTCCAGAAAGGCTTCCACTGGGTTCTGCAGAAACCGAACGTGAGTTGCGTAGTGGCGGGGATGGTGAATATGTCCATGGCCAAAGAGGATATCCCGCTGGCGATGTCCGGGCAAGCCGCGGCGGACGCAGCCAAGTAAGACCGCTTCGATAGAGACGACTTATGCCCGAACTAATTCCGTTTCGCTGGCCGGCGGAGTGGAAAGACGCATCCAGGCTGGAACTTATCAAAGGCACGCCCATCAATTGCCTGGTGGGCGACGTCCGTCCACCCTTTCCGCTGGGCGATCTTCAATTCTTCCCGAATGACGGGCTGCCCGCCGATATCGCCGTGCGGGAGGGCGCGTGGCCGCGGGTGCTTCTGGCGGCGACGAAAAAAGACGCCGCGGAAGCGGGCGCGACCGGTGCCCCGTGGGTGGATTCCAACGCCGGCCTGATCCGTATTGCGCAATTGATGGAGCCGGGGAAGCCCGTTTGGCTTAGCACGCGGCCGCCCGCTGGAAAAGAGGTGGTGCCGCTGGAGGAGTTCGCCCGGGCCGTGGCCGAAGCGTGTACCTACGGCGCGCGCTGGATGATTGCGCCCGACGGGCCGTTTCGCGGCGAACTGGAGAAGCGCGGCGAGACCGGGCTGCGCGAGTGGAAACGGGTAGTCTCCGCGCTGAACCTCTTTGATCGCCACCCGGAATGGCGAAGCTGGGCGCCGGTGGCGGCGCTCGCGGTGGTATCGGATTTCGCCGGCGACAACAAGCTGATGGCCGAGGAGTTCCTGATCCTGGCGCCGCGCCGCCATCTGGCGTACCGGGCCATCCGCAAAGCCGACGCTGCGAAAGCCTCGCTGAGCGGCGTCAAGGCCATTCTCTATCTGGATGGGGCGCCTCCAGAGGGCGAGATCCGCGAGAAATTTCTCGAATTCGCGCGCGCCGGCGGGTTACTCATCTCGCCGCGCGGGGTAGTCGCGGAGGAGCCGAAAGAAACGTTCTTGAACTACCGGATTCACCGGCTCGGCAAGGGGCGGGTGGCGGTTCCCAAGGAAGCCTGGTACGACCCGTTCCTGCTGGTAGCCGAGGTACAGCTTCTGCTCAGCAACCGCGAAAACGTGGTTCAGGTTTGGAACGGCGGCAGCATGAACAGCCACCTGCTGGCAAGTCCGAAGAACGACCGCGCCGTGGTGCACCTGATTCCCTACTCGTCGGGACGGACCCAGGCGGTGACGCTTGGTTTCAGCAAACCGTACCGCTCCGCGCGCATCTGCACCCTGGACGGGGAGAAGGTAGTACGGCCGGTGCGGGGCCAAATTGGAACCGAAGTGCCGGTGGGCGAGTTCTCGACATACGCCGCGGTGGAGTTGGAGGCCTGACATGCGATCGTGCGATTCGGTATTTCCGTGGAGCCGGAGGCAGTGGCTGGCCGTCGCGGCGAGTGGCCTCACCGGCGTGGCTCGCGCCGCCGCGCCTAGTTCCAAAGTGGCGCTGGCGCGTTGCCGGGCTTATGGGAAAGCGGTCACGCCGGCGCTACGCCGCATGTTCGACCAGCTGGGCGGCATTGGCCGCCTGGTATCGGGCAAGACCGTGGCCATCAAGATCAACATGGCAAACCCGCTGCTGGCGCGCACTGGCCACACGCCGGCATGGTTTACGCGATGGAGCCATCCGGACGTGATCGGCGCCGCCGTGCAGCTGTTCGGCGAGGCCGGCGCGACCCGCATCCGGATTCTCGAAAGCTCGACCGAGGACGACAACCCGCTGGAAGAAAACTTCCTGATAGGCGGCTGGGACCCGGCGCCGCTGCTGACGGCGGCGCCGCACGTGGAAATGGAAAATACCGGCTCGCTGGGCTACGGCAAGAAGTATCACCGCATCACGGTGCCGGAAAAGCCGTACATATACCCGGGATTCGACGTAAACCATTCCTATGTGGAATGCGACGTCCTGGTGTCCATTTCAAAGTTGAAGGAACATCTGAAGGCGGGTCTTTCGCTCTCACTGGAGAATATGGTCGGCATCATTCCGCCGGCGATCTACGGCGATGCCGCCCCTTACGATGACCCGTCTCCGCGATCGTACGGCGCCCGAACAATGCTGCACACGGGGCACCGGCAGCCTTCGGCCACCGCGCCGGCGGAAGTGGACCAAGCGACGCCGCGGGAATTCGGCTATCGGGTTCCGCGCGTTATCGCCGATATTGTTCGGGCGAGGCCGGTGAATCTGGCGATCATCGACGGAATTGAAACGCAGACCACGGCGGAAGTCGCGGCGCTCGAACCCGGTGACAAGCGGCAGATCCGGCTGGTGAAGCCCGGGATTCTGGTGGTGGGGTGGAACCCGGTATGCACGGACGCGGTGGCCGCCGCGGCAATAGGCTTCGACCCGATGGCCGACCGCGGCAAAGCCCCGTTTGAGAATTGCGACAGCATGCTGAAGGTGGCGGAGGAAGCCGGAATCGGCACGCGCGACCTCTCGAAAATCGAGATGGTGGGCGCGGCCTTGCGCGAGGTTGGCTTTCCTTTCCGCGGGTGACGAGGGAACAGGCAGGCGGGCGGCACCTGCCCCGGTAGGCTACCTGGCGACCTTTCCGGCCGCTACGCTTAGATCGCTACAGGCCTTTCACTTGCCACCCGTCGCGATATTTGGTGCGGACGTGGTGGTTGGCTTCCGGCGAGTTGCTGAATTTCAGTTTGGCGGAGTTCCACTGGAGTGTGGTCTTCGGGAAACGCGTGGCGAGCGGGCCGAGCAGCACGGCTTCGGTCAGCGGACCTGAGTAGTCGAAGCTGGTGGTGGTCTTGCCGTTACCCATCACCGCTTCCACGAACTGGTGGTAGTGGTTGACGGTCTCCAGACGGGGCATCTCGAAATCCTTAAACCGATCCTCGGGCAGCAACAGCGGCACGCCGATGTGCGGCAGCAGCATCACGCCCTTCGTGCCGATGAAGAGCGAGCCCTGGCCGGGCAGTTTGCGAGACCCCGCGAGCGCCTGGATTTCCTGCGGCGGGCGGGCGTCGCCATCGTACCAGGTGATGGGCACGGTCTTGGCCTCGGTCACCGAAGTGCCTGGGAACACGTAGTGGATCACGGAATCTAGCGCCCAACTCTGGGCGTTCGGCGCGGCGCCTTCAGAGCGCACGGAGAGCGGCGCGGCGAGGCCGAGCGCGCCGAATACCGGGTCCAGGATGTGACAGCCCATGTCGCCGAAAGTGGCGGTGCCGAAATCGATTCGCTTGCGCCAGTTCACCGGATGATAAACATCCGCGATGAAGGGCCGCGGTTGCGCCACACCGATCCAGTGATCCCAGTTGAAGGTTGCGGGGACGGGGTCCGTGCGCTGGGGCAGGGGATCGGAATCGCCCCACTTCTTCTCGCTCCAGGAATGCACTTCCTTGATCTTGCCGATGGTTCCACTCTGGATCAACTGGACGGCGGACTTATACTCGCGGGTGGAATGAATCTGGATGCCCATCTGGGTGACCAGATTCTTTTTGCGTGCCATGGCGGTGAGCATGTGGACTTCGTGGATGCTGTGCGCCATGGGCTTCTGCTGGTAGACCGGGAGGCCCAGGCGCATGGCGGACATGGCCATGGGCGCATGCATGTGGTCCGGCGTGCCCACGCAGACCGCGTCGAGATTGGGCTTTTCCTTGTCGAGCATCTGGCGCCAGTCTGGGTACACGCGCGCGTCGGGATACTTCGCCTTGAGCTGATCCAGTCTGGCCGAATCCACCTCGGCCACACAGACCAGTTTCACCTTGGGATGGCGGGCCAGGCCGTCGAGGGTGAAGAACGCCATGTTGCCCGCGCCGAAAGCGCCGAGGCGCACCTGGCCGCTGGGCGGCGCGGAAAGCAAGTGGCGGACGAAGAAGGGCGCTGCCAGAAATGTGCGGCGATCGATGAGGAAGGGCATAGGGCTACTCGATTTGCAGTTCACGTAGGACGGGCCAGGGAGCCTGTCCTACACTTTCTCGGGGACTACGAAGGGCTTGCGGTAGTCGCGTGTCATCATAGCGGCGGCTTCCTTATCGCCCGTGATCATCAGGGTCTTGGGATCGAAATTGATGGTCCGTCCCACGCGATAGGAGATGTTGGCCAGGTGCACCAGCACGGTGGACGCGGCGCCCTCCTCGATCTCCGCCGACAAGGTTTCTTTCTTGCGATTGCGCACGGCTTCGAAGAAATTGGCGAAGTGGCTGCCGCCCTTACTCATGGTGGGCCCCGGTTCGCCGTTCCTGCCCAGGAAGGTGGAGTACTTGTTGTAGCCCGCGATGGCCAGGTAGCCCTTGGATCCGTAGAAGATGTTGCCGATGGTGTTAGAGTCCCTGCCGCCCTCGGCGATGCCACCTTCGTGGTGGCTCATCCAGTGGCGCACCTCGAATTCCATCATCTGCTTCTTGCCGTTTTCATTGAATTCGAACGCGCAGTTGAGGGTGTTCGGCGTTTCCTGGTCGTCGTCGAACATGAACTTGCCGCCGACGGCGCTGGCCTTGGTGGGGAACTTCACGCCGAGGCCCCAGCGCGCGATATCGACTTCGTGAATGCCCTGGTTGCCGAGGTCGCCGTTGCCGTAGGCCCAATACCAGTGCCAGTTGTAGTGGAAACGATTTTCCTTGAACGGCACCTTCTGCGCGGGACCCTGCCACAGATCGTAATCGACATACGACGGCGGATCGCTCACTGCCTTTGTGCCGATGGTGTCGCGCCACTTGAAGCACAGGCCGCGGGAGAGGTAGATATCGCCGATCAAGCCTTCGCGCATCTTCCGCACACCATCCTGGAGGGCGACGGATGAGCGGCTCTGGCTGCCCTGCTGCACCATCCTGCCGTACTTGCGGGCCGCCGCGACAATCTGTCTGGCCTCGAAGATATTGTGCGAGCACGGCTTCTCGACGTAGACATCCTTGCCGGCGCGGCAGGCGTCGATGGTCATCAGGGTGTGCCAGTGGTTGGGGGTGGCGATCGAGACGGCGTCGATCGACTTGTCTTCGAGCAACTTGCGGTAGTCCTTGTAGATCGCGGGCTTCTTCCGGGTAATCTTTTCGACGTCGTTCGCCGCGGAGTCCAAGACCTTTTCGTCAATGTCGCAGAGTGCGACCAGCTCGACATTGGGTTGGCCGGCGATCTCTTTGATGTGGTCCTTGCCACGGCCGCGCAGGCCGATGGTCGCAACTCGAATGGTATCGTTCGGGCTGCCAAAAACGGTGGTAGAGGCGGCTGCCGCGGCCGCGGTGGTCATGAAGAAGTTTCGTCGATCCATAGGTTTCGTTACCGCTATTCGAGCGCTACTTTATCACATTCCGCGGATTTCCGCCGAGCCACCCCGAAATGTTGCCGACCGCAAGATCCATCAGGCGGGACCGCGCTTCGCGCGTGGCCCAGGCGATGTGCGGCGTCACCAGACAGTTGCGCGCGGCGAGCAGCGGGTTGGTCTCCGCGGGAGGCTCCATACTTAGCACGTCCACGCCCGCGCCGGCCAACCGGCCCGCGTTCAGGGCGTCGGCCAAGTCCCGATCCACGACCAGCGGACCGCGCGACGTGTTGATCAAAAACGCCGAGGGTTTCATGAGTGCGAGCGTGCCCGCGTGGATCATGCCCTGGGTCTCTGGAAATAGCGGCGAATGCAGACTCACCACGTCGCTTTCGCGGAGCAGTTGGTCGAGGGGGGCCCAGCGGAATCCCTCGTAGGCGGGCAGGTCGCCCTGGTAGGTATCGTTGGCGATGACGCGCATGCCCATGGCGTCGGCGATGCGGCCCACGCTGCGCCCGATGCGGCCGAAGCCGACGACGCCCATGGTCTTGCCCGCCAATTCCACCAGGGGCGATTTCCAGAACGACCAATCGGCATTGCGCGACCACTCGCCCGCGCGCACCGCGTCGGAATGGAGCTTGACGTTGTGGCACAACTCCAGCAGGAGGGCGAAGACGAACTGCGCCACCGAGGCGGTTCCGTAGGTGGGGATATTGGTGACGGTAATGAGCTGCCGCCGCGCCGCTTCCACATCGACCACGTTGTAGCCGGTGGCCAGGACACCGATGTATTTCAGTTCCGGGAGGCGCGCCAGCGTGTCCGCGGTGAGCGGCGTCTTATTGGTGAGCACGGCGGCGGCACCGTGGGCGTGTGCGGCGGCTTCAGCGGCAGGTGTGCGGTCGAAGACCTCCACCTCGCCGAACTCACGCAGCGCGTCCCAGGAGAGATCCCCCGGATTCAAACAGTACCCGTCAAGCACTACAATTTTCATATATTCTCTCTCTGTTTCTCTCTCTATAATGGCGATCTCGGGCAGCCGACGCCCCCTTCGGCGGTTGCGCAACACGGAGGAAGAGCGGGTCCAGGGGGACCCGCGCGGACCTGGGGGTCCGCCCCACGTCAGTTCGCGAACTCGTGAATTCTGATGTCGGGAGGCGGGCCCTCCACGGCCACGGCGGCGGTGAATCTGGGGCCTGTGTCAATTCCGGTAACGGTCCAAACGCCCGCTGGCGTGGCGCCGGCGCCGTAGAGTCCGGCTCCATGCGCCTTGAGCAGGGCCTCGAAGCGCGTCCAGTGGCGGAAGAAATCGCGCAGGCTGGTGAGCCTGGGGGAGCCAGGGGGAAAGTAGCGTTGCGCGATCGCCGGGTACTCGGGCAAAGGGCGGACACGTTCGATATCCACGCCGACCTCCACGTCTCGCGCCACCGCCACCAGCGCCATTTCGCGCGAGTGAGCGAGATTGAAGCGGATCTCTGGCGCCGAAGTCAGGTAGGGTTTTCCCTTTTCGTGGAGCGCAAACTCCAGTGGGGCGTCGGTGACGCTTCCCAGGATGGCGCGCAAGGCGGCGTGGGCACGCAGGTAGCGGCGGCGCAGGACGGGCGTGGCTAACCGGGCGGCGCACGCGGCTTCCTCCACGGTGGGGGGCGACGCCTTGCCGCGGTTCAGGCGCACGCGCCAAACGTGGATCTCACCGGGATTCAGCATGCCAGGTCTTTCTCCAACGCTTGCACCCAGGGCTCGCGCGCGGTGGTCAGATAGAAATGCCCGCCTGGAAAGACGCGCACCGCGAAAGACGCGGTGGTCTGCCCGGCCCAGCCATCGAGATGCTCGCGGCGCACGTTGGGATCTTCCGCGCCGCCGTAGGCGCGCAGGGGAATGGGCAGCGGCGCATCTTCCGCGTAGATGTAATTACGATAAAGGGTGGCATCGGCTTGGAGTGCAGGCAGGATGGCGCGCATCAGCGCGGGGTCGTCAAGCACTTCCGCCGGGATGCCCTGGAGACGGCGCAGTTCCTCGACGAAGGCATCGCGCGACGGCGCGGGCGGCGGCACATGATGGCGGCGGAACTGCGGCGCGCGGGCGCCGGACGCGATCAGCATGATGGGCAAAGGACGGGAGCGGCGGCGCAGTTCGCGCGCCAGCTCAAAGGCGACTACGGCCCCCATGCTGTGGCCGAAAAACGCAAAGGGGCGGTCTAGGAAGCAAGCGATGTTGTCGGCGAGCGCGGCCACCAGCGGTCCCATGCGTTCGAAGGGTGCTTCGGCGAGGCGCGATTCGCGGCCCGGCAGGCGGATGGGGATGGCGGTCCAGCCGGTGAGTGCCAGAGGCTGCCCTGCGCCGCCGCCGGCGTGGGGGAAGCAGAAGAGTCGCGGGGTGGGCGACGGGCCGGCGTTGGGGAACCAGGCGGCGGGCGGAGCCTGTTTGCGGAGACGGAGCGCGAGGAGTTTGCGTTTCTCCGGGGAGAGGGTATCCAAGGTTGGCCGGGAGGGCGGCGGCTGGACTTGGGCGGCGTGTTTTTTCCCGCCCAGTAGAAGCTTTTCGAAGTGGCCGGCATGAAGTTCGCGGGCGTACTCCAGGGCGGCGCGGCGCGACTGGCGAGCGATTTCCTGGTAGTGGGGGCGATCTGTGAGCAGGCGCGCCAGAGACTGGCGCCAGGGGGCGATCTCCTGCGCGGGGACCTCCGCCACGGGGACCATTTGCTCATCCAGGCGCATTTGGTAGTGCTCGATGGGGCGCACGGGCAAGAGGTAGGGAACGCCCATCATGGCCTCGGAAATGCCGCCAACATTGGCCGCCATCACCGGCACGCCGCGCAGCAACGCTTCCAGAATCATGCGCGAGCGGGCCTCCGCCCACAGGGACGGCACAAGCAGCACGCGGGTGCGCGCCAGCAGAAGGTTGATATCGTCGACGGGCGCGAGCAGGCGCACGTTGGGCCGGGCTTGCAGGGCGGCGCGATCCTGCTGGTTGGTGCCCCAGGTGGGCACGGCGGCGAATGCGGTCTCCGGGAATGCATCGGCCAGTGCCAGGAAGACGGCGATGCCCTTGACGGCGCAGGGATTGACGAAGGTCACGAACTCGTTTTCAAAGCGGCCCAGGAGCGGCCAATCCTCGGGCTCCATCAGGGAGATGGGCACGTGCACGGCGTCAATGCCGGCGAATTTGCGAATGTAATCCGCCCCGTACTGGCTGACGCCGACGACGGCGTCGCAGGCGCGGATGCGCTCCGTCTTGGCTTGGCTGGGGAAAGCGCAGTCGGGGCCGAAGGGTAGGGCGAGGGTGGCGCGGGCCAGGTAGACGACGCGCGCTTTAGCGTCGCGGAGGGCGAAAGCGAGCAGCAACTGGGCCGGGTCGTCGGTGGATACCAGGATGACGTCGGGAGCGAACGCCTCGGCCTGGGCGGCGAAGTGCGCGCGGAGATTGCCGTTGGTGACTACTTGGACCTGGACGCCGGCGCGCTCGAATAGCACTACGCCGTTAGCGGACGATTGGGGTGTGACGCCGCGCGCCGCGAGGGCTTCCAGATATTGCGTGTGTTCGGCGTCACCGAATACGCCGATGCGCGCCACCACGCGGCACTCATGGCCGCGCGCGGCCAGGGCTTCGACCAGCAGGCGGTTGGATTTATCGCCGCCTCCGTGGGCCGGATAGTAGAGCGAGTTCTGGGCCAGCAGGATGCGCATTTAAGTAAGGTCGGAGGGCGAGAGACGGTAGCCCTCGGCTTGAGTGGGTGGTAACGTCGGCGTAGTTCCGGAACGGGGCGTGAGGCCTTGCCATGCAGTTTCGGGTTTGCGGCGGAGGGAGATCTTACGCCCCATCCGGGGCTCTGAGTTATCGCTCCTCCATGCCCCACGGCTGACGCCGTGGGCTATTATCTTTCGCCCTTCGGGCTTGGTGCGGACGCACGCGGAAGACGCGGGGGTGAAAAGCACGGGCTTGTGGCGGACGCACGCGGAAGACGCGGGGTTGAAAAGCACGGGCTTGTGGCGGACGCACGCGGAAGACGCGCAGGTGAAAAGCACGGGTTTGGTGCGGACGCACGCGGAAGACGCGGGGGTGAAAAGCACGGGCTTGGTGCGGACGCACGCGGAAGACGCGGGGG
>JANYAH010000375.1 GCA_025361425.1 Candidatus Solibacter sp.
CTACTTCTCCCCCGTGGCGAGCATGGTTTCGAAGTAGGGAGCTTCCTGCTCGCGATACACCACGGCAGTCTCCACGTTCTTGAAACCCGCGGCCTTCAGGTAGCGTTCGATCTCTAACTCCGTGAAGCCGAGCCAGAGGTCGGCGTACATTTCTCTTGCCTCTTCGAAGTTGTGCCGGCTCAAGTCGAGGATCGCGATCCGCCCGCCACGCTTAAGAATGCGCCACGCTTCGCAGATCGCCCGCTCGGGATGGACCGCGTGGTGCAGCGCCTGACTGAGGAATGCCAAATCGACCGTACCGCCGCGGACGGGGACGTCTTCCAGATCGCCGAGCCGGTATTCCAGGTTGGCGATGCCGTGCTTGCGCGCTAGTTCGACGCCGAATTCCACCATCTTCTCCGAATTATCGATGGCGATGACCTTCTTCGCGCGCTGCGCCATCAGTTGCGAGAGGGTGCCCTCGCCGGCGCCGAGATCGGCAATCACCATCGGCGGCATCAGCTTCAATAACGCCTCTGCGATCCCTTTCCAGGAGCGTCCCGGTACGTATTGGCGGCCGAACTTGCCGGCGAGTTCGTCGAAGTAGCGGCGCATGTTGTCGCGGCGCTTTCTGAGGGCGAGGCGCAGTGCCTCCTGGTCCTGCGCGGCTTGGGGAATTTCCACCGCGGCCTGGCGGAAAAGCTCCATCAATTGAGTGGACGCGGTGAGGCGATAGAAGGCGTTCTTCCCCATGCGCCGGTCGTCCACCAGGCCGGCCTGCTTGAGCTGGGACAAGTGGGTGGACATCTGGCTCTGGCCCTTGGAGAGGATTTCCTGGAGTTCGGCGACGGACAGTTCTTCCTGCTCGAGGAGGAGCAGGACGCGCAGGCGATTGGGGTCGGCCGCCAGCCGCAGAGATTTCAGGATTGACGCCATAGTGAAAACAGAGGTAGTATCAATGTATCAAGATTCATTGATACGAGGGTAATCGGAGACATATTAAAAATGGGTACCACAACACTCAACCAAACCGCCGCCACCTCCAAAGTGGCAGATCTCTCGCTGGCCGAATGGGGCCGCAAGGAGATCTCCATCGCCGAGTACGAAATGCCCGGCCTGATGTCGATCCGCAGGAAGTACGCCGAATCTAAACCGCTGGCCGGCGTGCGCATCACGGGTTCGCTGCACATGACCATTCAGACCGCCGTCCTGATTGAGACGCTGGTCGATCTCGGCGCCATTGTGCGTTGGGCGAGCTGCAACATTTTCTCCACGCAGGATCACGCGGCGGCGGCGATTGCCGTGACGGGTGTGCCGGTATTCGCGTGGAAGGGCGAGTCTCTCGAAGAGTACTGGTGGTGTACCTATGAGGCGGTCAGCCATGCCGGCGGGAACGGTCCGGAGTTGGTGGTGGACGACGGCGGCGACGTGACGCTGCTCATCCACAAAGGCTATGAACTCGAAGAGGGCAGTGATTGGGTGGACAGCCCCTCGGGAAGCCAAGAAGAGAAGGTCATCAAGGACCTGCTGAAGAAGGTGCACGCGGAAGATTCCCAGCGCTGGCACAAAATGGTGAAGGCGTGGCGCGGGGTCAGCGAAGAGACCACCACCGGCGTGCATCGTCTTTATAAGATGCAGGAGCAGCTCAAGCTGCTGGTGCCGGCCATTAACGTCAACGATTCGGTGACCAAGAGCAAGTTCGACAACCTCTACGGCTGCCGCGAATCGCTGGCCGACGGCATTAAGCGCGCCACCGACGTCATGGTAGCGGGCAAGGTGGCGGTGATCTGCGGGTACGGCGACGTGGGCAAGGGTTCGGCGCACTCGCTGCGCGGGATGGGCGCGCGCGTGATTGTGACCGAGATCGACCCGATCAACGCGTTGCAGGCGGCCATGGAAGGCTTCGAAGTCACCACCATCGAAGACACCCTGGGCCGGGGCGATATTTACGTGAGCTGCACCGGCAACTGCGAGATCATCACCCTGGAACATATGCGGAAGATGAAGGACCAGGCGATTGTCTGCAACATCGGGCATTTCGACAACGAAATCCAGATGGACCTGCTGAACGAGAGCGATGCCAAACGCACGAACATCAAGCCGCAAGTGGACATGTACACGTTTCCCGGCGGCGACAGCATCTTCGTCCTGGCCGAGGGCCGGTTGGTGAACCTGGGCTGCGCGACGGGCCACCCGAGCTTCGTGATGAGCAACAGCTTCGCGAACCAGACGTTGGCACAGCTCGATCTGTGGAAGAATAAAGACACGTACAAAATCGGCGTGTACACTCTTCCCAAGAAACTGGATGAAGAGGTGGCGCGCCTGCACTTGGAGAAGATCGGTGTCAAGCTGACCACGCTGACGGCCAAGCAGGCCGAGTATCTGGGCGTGGCTGTGGAAGGGCCGTACAAACCCGAGAATTATCGGTATTAGAAAGACTGGAGACAATCCCTTGGCAGACAATCAAAGACATATTTTTACGTCGGAATCGGTGACCGAAGGGCACCCGGACAAGATCGCCGACCAGATTTCGGACGCCGTTCTGGACGCGGTCCTGACGGACGACCCGATGGGCCGCGTGGCCTGCGAAGTTCTGGTCACGACCGGGACTTGCATCGTCGCCGGAGAAATCACCACGAAGACTTACGTGGACGTGCAGCGCATCGCGCGCGGCACCATCGACTACGTGGGCTACAACGACGCCACGTACGGCTTCGATGCCAATACCTGCGGCGTGCACAACCTGATCCAGTCGCAATCGCCCGATATATCGATGGGCGTGGACACGGGGGGAGCAGGCGACCAGGGCATGATGTTCGGCTATGCCTGCGATGAGACGCCCGAGCTGATGCCGCTGCCCATTATGATGGCGCACAAGCTGTGCCGGCGCCTGAGCGATGCCCGGCGAGAGGGCGTGTTGGACTTCCTGCGGCCGGACGGCAAGAGCCAGGTTTCAGTGGAGTACGTGGACAACCAGCCGAAGCGCATCGAAGCGGTAGTAATTTCCACCCAGCACAGCCCGGACATTTCCATCGAAGACCTGCGCGCGGAAGTGCAGAAGCAGATCATCGACGTGGTGGTTCCGGCGGACATGGTGGATGAGCAGACTAAGTTCCATATCAATCCGACGGGCCGGTTTGTGGTGGGCGGTCCGCACGGCGACACTGGATTGACGGGTCGCAAGATCATCGTCGATACGTATGGCGGCATGGGCCGTCACGGCGGCGGCGCGTTCAGCGGCAAGGATCCGACAAAGGTCGACCGCTCGGCGTGCTACATGGCGCGTTACATCGCCAAGAACATCGTGGCGTCGAAGCTGGCATCGCGTTGCGAAGTGCAGTTGGCGTACGCCATCGGCGTGGCGGAACCGGTATCCGTGATGGTTAACACGTTCGGCACGGGGCTGATTCCGGATGCCAAATTCACGGAGTTGGTGCGGGCGAATTTCTTATTGACCCCGCGGGCGATAATCGACACGCTACGCCTGCGGCGTCCCATCTACCGCAAGACGGCGGCGTTCGGTCACTTCGGGCGGACGGAAGATACGTTCACCTGGGAAGCCACGGATAAGGCCGCCGCTCTGAAGGATCAGGCCGGCGCCAAGCAGGCTGTGGCGCGGTAAGCAGCGAAGTTAGTCAAGCGGCCCCGCGAGTTTCGGCTCGGGGGCCGCTTTGTTTTGGTGGAGGCTCTCGCCTGTGCATCCGAGCGCAGCTCGGACGTGCCCCGGCCCTCAATCCATCAGCCGCGCCGCGGCTTCATCCAAAAACCATGTCACTCCGCGACCATGGTGCGACGCGATCTGGGCGGGGTACTTCTTCGGGTCGTACTCCTCCTGGAAAACCGCGCGCACCGCTTCCGCCTTATCGTCCCCCGCCACCACGAACACGGTATGCTTAGCCGCCAGCAGCGCACCCGGCAGCAGCGTCACGCGCCACTGGTGAAACTTCTCCACAAACACCGCCGCCGCGATACCCTCGCGATCGTCGATCAACGGCTCGCCGGGAAACAGGCTCGCACTGTGCGCGTCCGGGCCCATCCCGCGATGCACCACGTCGAAACGCGGCATCTCGCCTTCCTCCAGGCCGAAGAACTCGCGGATCTCGCCGGCGTACCGCTTGGCGGCGGTCGCCGGAGTCAGTTCGCCCAGCACACGATGCACATTACGGCCCGGGATGTGCGCCGGATGAATCAGGAACTCGTCGGCCAGCTTGTAGTTACTGGCAACGTCGGTGGGCGGGACACAGCGCTCGTCCACCCAGAAGATGTGGACCTTGTCCCATGGGAAGCGCGTGGCGGCGAGTTTCTGGAACATCAGCTTCGGCGTGGACCCGCCGGAGACCGCAAAGGTAACGGACTCCTGGCCGGAGATTACTTCCTCCAGCAGATTGACGATGTGATGCGCCCCGGCTTCGGCGGCGGCATTGGCATCGGGTAGTTTATGCCAGCTGACGCTCATGATTGACCTGATGAGGAAGATACCGCAAGCTGGGCCGCGAGCGCCAGCGTGCGTTCGAAAACCGCGTCGCGGCGCACGATGCCCAGTTCCTCGCGGAGCAGAAAATAATCCGTGGGCCGAGGCAGATTGGTGCAGTTGGATTGCTCGTTGACCACCGTCACGAGGCGCTC
>JANYAH010000287.1 GCA_025361425.1 Candidatus Solibacter sp.
AGCTTCGACCAGAACCAGCACGAGGGGTTCTATCACATCGACGCCGAGGAAGGCCGCTGGAACTCCGGCCGCCGCGAGAATAATCTGGGTTACCGGCCGCGTTATAAGGAAGGCTACTTCCCGGTGCCGCCCACCGACCACTACCAGGATCTGCGCAGCGAGATGGTGCAAACCATGATCGAGTGCGGCCTCAACATAGAGTGCCACCACCACGAGGTCGCCACCGGCGGACAGTGCGAGATCGATCAGAAGTTCGACACCCTGGTCAAGAGCGCGGACAACATGATGTTGTACAAATACATCGTCCGCAACGTGGCCAACCAGTACGGCAAAACCGTGACCTTCATGCCCAAGCCGCTATTCGGCGACAACGGCAGCGGCATGCACTGCCACCAAAGTCTGTGGAACGAGGGCAAGCCGCTGTTTGCCGGCGATAGCTACGCGGGCCTCAGCCAGATGGCGCTGTACTACATCGGCGGCCTGTTGAAGCATGCGCGCGCGCTTTCCGCCATCATCGCGCCCACCACCAACAGTTATAAACGCCTCGTGCCGGGGTATGAAGCCCCCGTCAACCTGGCGTACTCGCGGCGCAACCGCAGCGCCGCCGTGCGCATCCCCATGTACTCGGCCAGCCCCAAGGCCAAACGCGTGGAGTTCCGCCCGCCAGACCCGTCGGCCAACCCCTACCTGGCCTTCGCCGCCATGCTGATGGCGGGGCTCGACGGAGTGCAGAACCGCATCAACCCCGGCGAGCCGCTCGACAAGGATATCTACGACCTCTCCCCCGAAGAGATGAAGAGCGTGCCATCCATGCCCGGGTCGCTCGACGAAGCGCTGAGTTGCCTGGAAGACGACCACGGTTTCCTGATGCGCGGCGACGTCTTCACCGAGGAACTGATCGAGACCTTCATCGATTACAAACGTAAGAACGAGGTGGATGCCGTGCGCTTGCGCCCGCATCCCTACGAGTTCGCCCTCTATTACGATATTTAATTCATGATTCGCAAAGCTGCCAATCCGGCCGAATTGGTGGGGCGGACCCCCTGGTCCGCGCGGGATGCCCTCGTCCCGCTTCTGCAACGACGGTATCGACATCTTGCAGGCCGCAAGAGGCCGACGGGGGCGTCGGCCGCGGACCCGGGGGTCCGCCCCACAAGAGCAAGTGGCAGCGGCCAGGTTCAGGGAAACTGGGCAGGTCGGTGATCCGCCCCACTATGCAAGGCGCCATTGTGCAAGTCAACATCTCACCCGGCGGGCTGCCCAAGCGCGCCATCGCCGAAGGCTGGGTCACGCCGCTTGGCATCGCCGGGGATCTGCACGCGCACCCCCACATCCACGGCGGTCCGCGCAAGGCCATCCTGATCATTGCGTCGGAAGTCGTGGACGCCCTGGCGGCGCGCGGATACCCGCTGTTCTATGGAGCCATGGGCGAGAACCTGACCACACGCGGCATCGATATCCGCCAGATCCGCATCGGCGACCAGATCCGTGCCGGGGGCGCCCTGCTAGAGATCACCCAGCCCCGCGGGCCGTGCTCGGCGCTCGATGTCTACGGTGAATCGCTCAAGCTGGAGGTCTACGACCACAAGGTCAAGCAGCGCGATTTCTCCTCCCCACGCTGGGGCATGAGCGGCTTCTATGCCAGAGTGGTGACGCCCGGGCCGGTGGGCGTGGGAGACGCCGTATCGCTGGTCTCCAAACTGGCGTGACCCATGATCCCCCTGGAACCAACCGCGACGGCGCCAGACCCCGAAAGCGCCCACTATTTCCTGGGACGCCTGCGGCAGGAGTTCCCCTCGGCATACCAGCGCATCGTGGCAACCCCCGCCGCGCTGCGCTGCGCCGTCAGCCTCTTCTCCTATAGCCGCTTTCTCTCGGAATCCGTATTGCGCGACCCGGAGCGCCTCCTTCACGTTGCCGCTTCACCCACTTTCAACAGCGTTTTGACCCTGGAGAACTACCGCGAGCGCCTCTACAGTTTTCTCGGCGCCGGCGTGCCTTCGGCGGTCGATTTCGCCCGCTTCCGGCGCCGCCAGTTGCTGCGCATTCTACTGCGCGATGTACTCGGCGCGGCCACCCTGGCCAACGTCACCGGCGAATTATCCAACCTGGCCGACGCCATCCTCGGCGTGGCCTACCGGCGGATCCGCGCGGAACTTGTGGCCCGCCACGGCGAGCCCCGCTTGGAAGACGGCGCGCCCTGCGGCTTCAGCGTCGTCTCGCTCGGCAAATTGGGCGGCAAGGAGCTCAACTACAGTTCCGATATCGATCTCATGTTCGTCTACGGCGGCAATGGAGAGACCGACGGTCCCGCGGTGCTCACCAACAAGGAATTCTACAAGAAGGTGGCCAACCAGTACACCGCGCTCCTCTCCACCTACACCGCGGAGGGCCAATGCTATCGCGTGGACCTGCGGCTGCGGCCGGACGGCACGTTGGGGGAGATCGCCGTTTCTGGGGACGGCGCGCGCCTATACTACAGCCAGCGCGCCCGCGACTGGGAGAAGCAGATGTTGATCAAGGCCCGCATCTCGGCGGGAGAGAGCGAGCCCGGCGACGCTCTGCTGGAATTTGTGGAACCGCTGATCTACCAAAGTTCGCTGGATTTCCGCGCCGTGGAGGCGGTCAGCGAAACCCGTCAGCGCATCAGCGAGAAACTGGCCGCCAAGCGCGGCGCGCAAGGCGGGCTGGACGTCAAGCTGACCCCCGGTGGCATCCGCGACATCGAGTTCCTCGTGCAGTGTTTGCAGCGCTTGCACGGCGGGCGCGAGCAGTGGGTGCGCCACGGCGGCACCGTCTTCGCCCTCTTCCGCCTGCGCGATAAGGGCTTTCTTTCCGACAACGAATACGCGCGCCTGTCCGCCGCCTACAGCTTCCTGCGCTACCTGGAACACCGTCTGCAAATGGAAGAAGACCGGCAAACCCACACCCTGCCCAACAACCCGGCCCGGCTGGACCTGCTGGCGCGCAAGATGCCGGGCGACGGCGCCGTGGTCGTGCTTGATGGCGAAGGCCTCACGCAGCGTCTCCAGGAACACCTATCGGCCGTGCGCGAAATTTACCATCGCGTGGTGTACGCCTACCGCCAGCCGGCATACACCACCGTCGAAGAGCAGGTGGCCCGCCTGGAAGAAGTGGATGCCTCGCCGCCGGATCGCAATCTGGAGCGCGTGCTCGGCGAGCGTGCGCCGCGCCTCACGGCCGCGCTCGCCGCCACCAACCTGCGCCGCGGACGGGCGCGCTTTGTACATTTTCTGGAAGACGCGGTGGCCACCCCGGAACTGCTGGCACGCCTGGAAGCCTCGCCCGCCGCCGTGCTGGACATCTTCGAACATAGCGCCCACTTCGCCGACCAGCTCCTGCGCTACCCGGAGCTGCTGGAAGACATCGGCGATCCGTTCCAGCTTGAAAGCGGACCGCTTCAGGACGGCGCCGCCCTGCGCCGCTTCTATCGCCGCCAGATGCTGCGCATCCAGTGCGAAAGCATGCTGGGCCGCGCCCCCATCTTCGAGACGCTCGGCAAGACCAGCGCGCTCGCCGATGGCGTCATCGCCGCCGCCTACCGCATCGCCCTGGCCGAAACGCCGCCTCCCTCGCGCGCCGGCTATTTTGCCAACAACCAGATGATGGTGATCTCCCTCGGACGCCTCGGCATGCGCGAGTTCGACTTGGGCAGCGATGCCGACGTCAATTTCGTCATCCCCGATGACGACGCCACCGAACTGGTCTACTGGACCGGCGTCGCCGAGCGCATCATCCAGACACTCAGCTCCTACACCGGCGAAGGCGTCATGTTCGCCATTGATACGCGCCTCAAACCCAACGGACGCGCCGGCGACCTGGTGCAGACCGAGGGCGCGTATAAGGCCTACTTCGCCGAAAAAGCGGAGGCGTGGGAAGGCATCGCCTACATGAAAGCGCGCGCCCTGGCCGGTAATCTGGAGCGCGCCACCGTGTTCCTCCACGAGCTTCAGGATGTGGACTGGCGGCGCTACGGCCAGAGCATGCGCTCCCGCCACGAACTGGGCGAGATGCGCGCCCGCCTGGAGAGCGAGCAAGGCGCGCGCAACCCCCTGAAGGCCGGCGTTGGGGGCTATTACGATATCGATTTCGCCTTGATGTATCTGCGGCTCCGCGGCGCGGGCATTTTTTACAAGGTGTTGAACACTCCGGAACGCATCGAAGTCATCGAACAGATGGGACACCTCACGCCGGAAGACGCCAACTTTCTGCGCGAAGCGTCCACCTTCTATCGCGCGCTCGATCACGGTCAACGCCTTTCCACCGGACACGCCGAGGGCAGCTTGCCCACCTCGCAGGCGCAGTTTGAGGTGCTCACCGAATTGGTCCAGCGCTGGACTCCGGCTCACCTCCACGAGCAGCCCTTGGATATCACGCTCACCGAAATCCGCCGCCGCACGCGCGAGTTCTTCCAGCGCCTCTTCGGAAGCCCCTAGCCTGGCTGAAATGGTTCCTTCATCGACACCCTGGATTAGCCATGGCACGGGGACGTGGAGCAGCTACGCGGTCCGGGAGCGCGGGGGGAATTGCCAGCGCTCGGGTGGCACACCGGCGTCATACCGGTCACGCACTAAACATCCAGTGGGGCAGCGGTCAAACGGCCTAGCTGAACAGGCCAGCCAGCGATGCCGCGCCCAATATCCAGACCGCCCACGGCAGGAACACCGCGGTCATCGCCCCGCCCGTCGATAGCTGTTTCCCGCCCGCGGCCTTGAGTCCGATGCCGATCAGCACCAGCTTCCACAAAGTGAAAAGATCGAGCGCCGAGGCCACCGAGTAGAGGAATTTAGAGGTGGCCACCGGATCCATAAAGGCGCCTGGATTGAAGACCAGCGGGTTTTGCAGGTTGAAATCTTCCGGCGGTTTCATGAACATCACGGCGATCGCCAGCAGCGCCATGATCACGCCAGGCATCGAGGAGTAACAGATGATGGCGAACACCTGCTTGAGCCGCACCTGTGCGGACATCAGGCCTTTCACGATTCCCATCAGGACCGCCGCCCAGATCAGCGTTACCAGGGGGACGCCCAGCAGGATGCCCACATACCCGGCGATGGGTGCGAACTTCGCCCCCATCTGGATCTGCGTCTCCCGCTGTTCCGTCGACAACTGTGCCGCGCGCGAACTGGTCTCCAGTTGGTGGCGGATCATGCGATCCCAGCCCACGTGCTGCCCGAAGAGCGCCATGAAGCCCAAAGAAACGACAATCACCAGAATGAGCGGCGCCCAGAAACTGGGGCGCGCTGCCACATCCTCAAACGTCTTGGCGGGTTCAAAGAACACGCCGGTCAGCCGCGAGCCCTCTCCCAAACCCTTGGGCTGGGGCTCCTCTTCCGGTAGTAGTTCAGGAGTCATATCAGGACCGATTGTACTCCAGAGTTCGCTCGCGCGCTCGGGTATGATGAATGCTCCATGGGAAAATGCGCAACTCTGGCGCTGGCGCTGCTCGTCACCTCCGCCTGCAAGGCACCCGAAGAGAGCCATAGTAAGGCGATCCTCGGCGCCGTGCTGATCGATGGCTCCAGTGGACCGCCATTGACCAACTCGATGGTGGTGATGGCCGGGGCGCGTATCCGCGGCGCCGATCCCGCTGCCACGCTACCCATCCCGGCGGCAGCCGACAAGATCAATGGCGGCGGCAGATATCCGCAACCTCGCCCGCGTGGAGTTGCGCGTGGTAAATGGCGAGATCGCCGCGCTAAAATAACAGTTTGCCATCGCCAATCGACGCCCAATCGTTTTCCGTAAAGCGCTCCCAGGTGGAGTTTCACAACTTCGCTTC
>JANYAH010000127.1 GCA_025361425.1 Candidatus Solibacter sp.
CGCGGAAACTTCCGAACCAGCTTGGGTAAAGCGGAAAATGTTATCGATGAAGAGCAGCACGTCCTGGCCTTCCTCATCGCGGAAGTACTCGGCCACGGTGAGGCCGGTGAGGCCGACGCGCAAACGGGCTCCGGGCGGCTCGGTCATCTGGCCGTAGATGAGAGCGCACTTGGATTTGGTGTAATCGTGGATGTCGATGACGCCGGATTCCTGGAACTCCAGCCAGAGATCGTTACCTTCGCGCGTGCGTTCGCCGACGCCGGCGAATACGGAAACGCCGCCGTGCTTCATGGCCAGGTTATTGATGAGTTCCTGAATGATGACGGTCTTGCCGACGCCGGCGCCGCCGAACAGACCGATCTTGCCGCCGCGGAGGTAAGGCTCGATGAGATCGATGACCTTGATGCCGGTCTCGAACATTTCGAGGCGCGTCGATTGCTCTTCAAACGAAGGCGCGGGGCGGTGAATGGGATAGCGCTTCTTGGCATTGACGGGTCCCATTTCGTCCACGGGTTCGCCGATCACGTTGAGCACGCGCCCCAACGTCTCGGGGCCCACCGGGACTTCCACCGGACGGCCCAGGCTGATGGCTTTCATGCCGCGCACCAGACCTTCGGTGGGCTGGAGCGCGATGGTACGCACGCGCCCCTCGCCGATGTGCTGCTCGGCTTCGCAAATGATATCGATTGGGTTGGGCGTGTCGAAGCCCTCGCTGGTGATGCGGATCGCCGTGTAGATGAGCGGGATCTGCCCTTCGGGGAACTCGCAGTCCACGGCCGGACCGGCCACCTGGACTACCTTGCCGACTACCACTCCGTTGGAGGTTGCCATAATATCCTTACTCGGCCGCGGCGGCGCCGCTGACCACTTCGATGATTTCTTTGGTGATACTGCTCTGGCGCACGCGGTTCATGTAGAGCGTGAGCCGCTCAATCATGTCGGCCGCGTTGGAGCTTGCGGCATCCATGGCGGTCATGCGCGCGGCATGCTCGCTGGCCGACGATTCGGAGAGCGCGCGGTAGAATTCCATTTCCACGTACTTGGGCAGCAGGCTGTCGAGCATCTCCGCCGGGGGGTCGTCAAAAAGGTAATCCACCGGCGCGGCCCGCGGGGGCAGTTCCGATGGCAGAACCCGCGCAGTGGTCAGCTTCTGGGTAGCCACGCTTTTGAACTCGTTATAAATCAAATAGACCGCGTCGATCTCTTCGGCGCGGAACATCTCCATGGCTTTGCGGGCGATGGCCGCGGTATCTTCATAACGGACCTTGGCCCCCAGGCCCACATGATCGCCGGCTACCAGGACGGCGCGCTTGCGGAAGAAATCGCGCCCCTTGCGGCCGATCAGCTCGAACTTCACTTCGACGCCCGGGTGCTCCGTTTGGAAGCGCTGCGCGCCCTTGATGAGGTTGGTATTGAAGGCGCCCGCCAGGCCCTTATCGGCGGTGATCAGCACCAGCAGGATGCGGTGTTCCTCACGGCGCGCGAGCAGCGGGTTTTCGGCCACCTGCTCATCGCCAGAGACGGCCGCGGCCACGTTGCCCAGCACCTTGCGCAACAGCGCGCCGTAGGGCCGCGCGGCGAGGGTGCGCTCCTGCGCGCGGCGCAGTTTGGCGGCCGAGACCATCTTCATGGCCTTGGTGATCTGCTGCGTGTTTTTGACCGAGCGGATGCGCCGCCGGATATCGATCAAACTAGGCATTGGGTTTTGCCGTTGGGTTCTCCGCTACGAAGCGCGCCTTGAACTCTTCGATGATGGCCTTTACTTTGGCGGTGAGGTCCGCATCCAGGGCTTTCTTCGTGCGGATTTCGTCGAGCACCGCGCGGTGGGCATTATCGACGAAGCGGTACAACTCGGCTTCGAACTTGCGGCACACTTCCACCGGGAGATCGTCCAGATAGCCCTTGGTTCCTGCCCAGATGATCATGATCTGCTTTTCGACGGGCAGCGGCTGATACTGGTCCTGTTTCAGAATTTCCACGAGGTGCTTGCCGCGATTGAGCTGCTGCTGGGAGGATTTGTCGAGATCGCTGCCGAACTGGGCGAAGGCCGCGAGTTCGCGATATTGCGCCAAATCGAGACGCATGCCGCCGGCGATGGACTTCATCGCCTTGGTCTGCGCGTTGCCGCCGACGCGGCTGACCGAGATACCCACATTGATGGCGGGCCGCTGGTTGCTGTTAAAGAGGTCGGCTTCGAGGAAGATCTGCCCGTCGGTAATCGAAATCACGTTGGTCGGGATGTAGGCGGAAACGTCGCCCGCCTGGGTTTCGATGAAGGGCAGGGCAGTGAGCGAACCGGCGCCGTGTTCGTTGTTGAGCTTGGCGGCGCGCTCTAGAAGGCGGCTGTGTAAGTAGAACACGTCGCCGGGGAAAGCTTCGCGCCCAGGAGGACGGCGCAGCAGGAGCGAGATTTCGCGATAGGCGGCGGCGTGCTTGGAAAGGTCGTCGTACACGCAAAGGGCGTGCCGTTTGGAATCGCGGAAGTATTCGCCGATGGCGCAACCGGCGAAGGGCGCGAGATACTGCATGGGGGCGGGGTCGGAGGCGGAGGCCACCACGACGATGGTGTACTCCATGGCACCGTGGTCCGCGAGGGTCTTGACCACCTGCGCCACGGTGGAGCGCTTCTGGCCGATGGCGACATAGATGCAGATCATGTCGCCGCCCTTTTGATTGATGATGGTATCGAGGGCGATGGCGGTCTTGCCGGTTTGGCGGTCGCCAATGATGAGCTCGCGCTGGCCGCGGCCGATGGGAATCATGGCATCGACGGCCTTGATGCCGGTCTGCATGGGCTCTTTGACGGGTTGGCGGGCGACCACTCCGGGGGCGAGGCGCTCGATGGGGTTGAACTGGGTCGAGAGAATGGGCCCCTTGCCGTCGATGGGCACGCCGAGCGCGTTGACCACGCGGCCGAGCAGGGCTTCGCCCACGGGGACGCTCATGATGCGCTTGGTGCGGCGGACCTCATCGCCCTCTTTGATTTCGGCGAAATCGCCGAGCAGCACGGCGCCGACCTGGTCTTCTTCGAGGTTCATGGCGATGCCCGCCACGTCGTGCGGGAACTGGATCAGCTCGCCCGCCATGACCTTTTCGAGGCCGTGGATTCTGGCAATGCCGTCGCCGACGGAGATGACCGAGCCGACCTCGGAGACATCAATGGCGCGGTCGTAGTTCTCGATTTCCTGGCGCAGAATACTGGTTATTTCGTCCGCTCGAATTTGAGCCATAATTCCTTCCGATTATCGTTCCGTACTGAGGCGCTGCCCCAGCGTTTGCAAGTGGCCGCGCACGCTACCGTCGTATACCGTGGAACCGATGCGCGCCACCACGCCGCCGATCAGCGCCGGGTCCACCGCAAAACGCATGCGAATGCGCTTGCCGGTGAGCCGTTCCAGTTGGGCGTTGATGGCGCCGCGCTGGGTTTCCGTCAGTTCGCGCGGCGAGGATACTTCGGCCCGGGCGAAGCCCAGGCGCTCATCGACAATCAGCTCAAAGCTGTGCAGAATGGCGCCGAGCAGCGCGATGCGCCGGTGGTCAATGAGGACAAACAGAAAATTGCGGGCGATGGGCGAGAGGTCGAGCAGCGCGGCGATGCGCGCCACGACGGCGCGTTTCCGGCTGGCCGACACGGCGGGCGTGGTCAGCGCATTTTGCAGTTCGCGGGAAGCGGCGAGGGCGGCTTCGAAGGCGCGCAGTTGGGTCAGGGCACCTTCCGGACGCAGGCCGGCGGCGGCGGTGGTTACGTCCGCAAGCGCTTTGGCGTATCGCGTGGCTACGGCAGAGAGTGTCATCTCAATTTCGATCTCAATTTACGACTTCAGATCTCGTACGAACCCTTGAACGAGAGCGTCTTCGGTGTCGGGCGTCATACGGGCGCGGACTTTCTGTTCCGCGAGGCCCATGGCAAGTTCCGCGGAATAACGCTTCAAATTCATGCGCGCGGCCTTACCGGCGGAAGCGATTTCCTGCTCGGCGCGGGCTTGAATCTTGGCGAATTCCGCCTCGGTTTGCTGCGCCATACGCTCAGTCTCGGCCTTGGCCTCGGTTTCGCTTTGGCCGCGCAACGTGGCGATATCCTGCTCCAGGTTGGCCAGGCGGCGGTCCACAGCGGCGGCCTTGGCTTCGGCCTCCTGACGCTGGCGGAGGGATTCGTCCATGTCCTTGCGGATGCCCGCCGAACGCGCGGCAAAAAACGGTCCGGCGTTCTTGCCGATGAAGTACCCTAAGAGACCGGCGAGCAGCAGGAAGTTCGCCCACTTCAGTTCGAGTTCGTGTTTTTCAGCGAAGCTTTCTTCTTTTTCGACGCCGGCTTTCTTCTGGCCGCCCGCATGTTCCTGGGCCAGAGCGGCCGTACCCGTGAAGGCGAGGCCGAGCGCCACGGTCACAACCGCCAGCCGCCTCATGCCGCGTTCCGCCGCAGGATGGTTTCGGCAATCTGATCGGCCAGCGATTCGCTATCCGCCGCCAGGTTGGTTTTGGCGGCTTCCACGTCGGCCGCCAGTTGGGTCTTGGCCAGTTTGACCGCCGCGTCGGCGGACTTTCTGGCGTCGGTGACGGCGGCGGCTTCGCGCTCTTGTAGTTGTTTGTGCAACTGCTCTTGCGCCTGGTACATCTCCGCTTTTGCCGTGCGCAACTGGGATTCGTACCGGGCGGTCTTGGTTGCCGCCTGTTCCAGGCTTTGTTCGGCTAGCTTACGCGCACCCTCGGTGGCTTCATAACGCTGGCGCAGTACCTTTTCCAGGGGTTTGAAGAAGATGCTCTTCAAATAGAAGTGCAACAGAATGACCAGCAGAAAGGTCGGCACTGCTCTCAGCAGTATGCCGCCTAAGGCGTGCAACATGGCATCCATGACTTTATTAAGGAGAAACCCGTCGAGAATTGTTTAGCAGCCCAGGGTAGCATCCTGCGAAAACGGGCGTCAACCGCACGGGCCGTTGGGGGTGGGCGACTGGGAAGTGGGGGAACTGTCGCGCTGACCAGCTACGGGCCGTTGTGGACCGGAATTCGGGGGTGCGGGCGCCGGCTGGAGAGGGGCGGGGATGGGGGTTGGTGGAACGAAGCCAATTTGGGGGAAAGTGGTTTGGGGTGATGGGGGATAGAGACGGGGGATGGGGCGCTGGTGGGGCAAGTTCAGTGGCGGGGGCGGAGGCAGCTTCGGCGGGGAGTTGTTTGAGGGCCTGGAGGGCGCGGAGGCGAGCGCGGCGGGTGGCATCGACGCGGTATTGGAGTTTGGAGAAGGAGCTGGAGTAGCTGGTGGCGGAGCGCCCGAGGGGCAACTGCTCCGGGTCGCGGAATTTGTCTTCGTTCTGGTGTCGCCACATTTGGGCGTCGGCGACGCGGAGGCGGCGGAGCGTCCACTCGCAGTAGATGAGGTCGTCGAGGAAAGAGCGGGCTTCGGGGGTGGTGGGGAGGTGGCGGTGGTAGAAATCTTCGATGAGCTGCTCGAGATCCGCGAGGTTCTCGGAGGGGAGGACGAGGGATTGG
>JANYAH010000128.1 GCA_025361425.1 Candidatus Solibacter sp.
AGCTGCAAGCCGTCGGTCGAGGACTCGCCGATGAACTTGTCGGCTTCCTCGAAGAGGGCCGAGCAGAGCAGGAACTTGATGTTCTGCCGGAGGATGAAGAGGTAATCGCTCTGGTCGGTCGAGCAGGTGTAGTCATGCAACAGCGCCGGGGCCTGGAGATCGCCCTTGAAGCGGAGCATGTTGACCTTGCCCTTGGTCAGCGCGTTGAGCTGCGCGAGCGTGACGCGATAGATCTGCGACACGGCCGGGAGCGGCTTGTTGGTAATGGCGCTCTTGGGATCGAGATGGCTTTCGAAGCCGCAGACCACGCCCGCCAGGTTGGCCCGGTAGGTGCCGGCGCCGTTCTGCACGTAGGCCCATTCGCCCACCGCGTGAATGTGCGCGCCGATATCCACGGGGTATCCGTTGCGATCGAGCACCGCGCCCTCATCGTACTCGCCGTCGTTGGTCGCGTCGGCCTGGCTGACCGTCTGGTACATGCCCGCGGCGCGGTACGCCTTGGTCGAAATGTCGTGCACCAGGGTATTCAGCTTCTCGCTGGTGGTGCCGGTCAGGAACGGAATGCCGCACAGGCCCTTGCCGGCCTTGACTACGGCGCCGTTGACATCCCAGGTCGGCAGATAACCGATCCAGTTGCGGAGGCCGACGGGCTTGTAGCTCTTCGGTTCGCTGCCGCCGATGTAGCCGAAGCAGCCGCCCTGGTTCTGGCTCTGCTTGCGGCAGAAGCGGGCGAGCATGAACTGGAAGGACACCTCGTGGTAGTCCTTTGCCAGGCGATCGACGTGGTTGGTGAAGACCTGCACGCCTAAGTCTTCGATCTCGCCGTTGCTGGCGGCCGCTTTGTGCGCCCAGTGGAACTGGGTGACGCCGTCGATATCTTCGAAGGTCTTCAGCCAGCCGAGCGCGCCGGCGGCGGGATCGTCGTTGAAGACCACGTTGGGGGCGTCGAACTTGGCGCCGGGGCAGAATACCCGCTGGATCGGGAAGATTTCGATCAGCTCGAAGGCGCGTTGCTGCGCTTCGTAGAGAGCGCAGTTGTCCAGGCTCAGGCCGAGCTCGGCGGCGACGAGGACCGGCTTCATTTTCTGATAGCTGGCGGCGGCGCCCTTGACGTCACTGACCTTGGCAGCCGCGTCGGCCAGCGTGATCGACAGGTCGAAAGGCACCGTCGAGACCGTGTCGGACTTGAAGTCCATGCCCGGGTGGGCGGCCACGATCGTGCCGGCGACGGTCACTTCGGCCGTGTCCACCGGATCCGCGGGGTCGTTCGAATAGACCAGGTTGCCCTGGTAGAAGACCTTCAGCACGCCCAAAAGGTACAGGACGCGGTAGTCGGTGGCGACGTTGGCGTCCCGTTTGCCGAGGGTCACCGTGAGGCCAGGGTGCAGCACATCCACGACCGGGGGCTGGGCGGTTGCATCGCCTACCAAGGTCACTGCGCCGATGCCGGACAGAACTGCCGGCTTCGTTCCCAGGCGGAACAGGTAGATGTTATCGCATCCACCCTGCGCGATCTCTTCCATGGCCTGGATGAGGGTGCCTTCATGGACGGTGAACATCGCCGTCATCTGCTCTTGGCAGCCCCAGGCTTCCTCGGGGTACTCGTTCTTTGCGGCCGCCGGGTGTCGTGCTGGCGAGGAGGATTCCGCTTGGATCGCATGCCGGGACCGCCGCCCAACAGCCTTCGAAGTGTCAGCTTCTTGAGTGGTCCCTGGCCGTCATCCCAGAGTAGTGCTTCGCGGACTTTCCGATCAGTGTTTCCTAGGCGGAATTGCAGCCGCACGAAATCCGAGAGTAAGTACCAGGCATCAAAGTGATCAATACGTACAGCTCCGGGCGCTGAATCGATCCCAACGGCCGCCGTGGTGAATCGAACATGACCTTTCTCCCTCTGGAGAACCATCCACCGGGCACCTTTCTCGAAACGGATCGTCAGGACATCGAGGGCAAGCCTGGCCGCCTCCATGACAGTCTCGGCAGTGGCTATGCCGGGAAAGGCGTGCGCGCGTATCCACTCCACCAGTTCCGCTCCGTTCCGGACTTCGTCGGCCCAGCCCTCGAAATCGACGCCCGGCCGAGTCTGAACTGCGGTGTCCAGGCCCCGCAGCAGTCGCCCGAAGCTCTGGAGATTGGCGGCTACTGTTGGCCCCTCCCCGTCAGCCGCTAACACATACGGATCATCGATGAGCTCTGGGGAGATCGGTTTCAGGCTCGCGTCCTCGAGGGCGTCGGATTTGTAGGCGGTGGTCCAGCTAAACAGCGTGGCCATCTTTGCATCCTGCAAGAGACCCTTCCTGCGGGCCCGGATGTACGCGGCGAGTTGAATCCAGCCCTCGACGCTGCCGATCCACTGCGTGCCGGGCGAGCACCCGATTGATCCCTTCATCTCGGAGTGCGGCAGCCAGACGAGTTCCCCTTGGGCAAGGGGAATGTTCATCCCGACCAGTCCAATGCTCGCCGCCGTCTGCATCTGCCGGAGCGCAATCACGAGCGAGTCAAGCACCCGTTTGCTGCTCTTTGCTCCTGACATCTGGCTGGTCTCTGTCAGGACCGCGCAAATCGCCTCGAGGCGTGTTAGTGCCCCGCGATGGGCGCCGGGATCCAGGATCCCGCCAACCCAGGTATTCGCATCCTCCAGAACATCCTGAAGGGTCCACAGATCTTCTTTGACGGCGCGACTCCTGTCCAAAGGGCTCATTTCAGTTGGTTCCATTCTTGCCTCCCACGCTGCGACCCAGCGGGCACTGCCTGGATCTAACTTTGAGTAGTATAGGAACCCGGGGCCACAATGACCGCGGCACATGCGAGAAGATTATCGGCTCATCTGCCTGGACATCCTCTCCAACCACACCGACCGGCGCCTTGTCAGTTCTTCATCGCCGTAGCCGAGAAAGCCGGCGCGAACGGGTGCACTCCCGGATCGTTGTTGCTGCACTTCGCCCCGGACCGGAGGGGCCGCACCCGGTACCCACCGAGGAGTGTGCGATCGATCCGGCCGCACCCGGACAATGTCTACCCTGCCAAGGCCGGGAGAACGGACTTGCCGATTCGACCGAAACGACACCCCGAGGCAGGACTTGGGTCCGTCGCCCCGTCGCCGTGGTCGCTGCGCAAGTACCAGTCCGTGTCCGCGACGCAGCAGTCCCCCTTCCCGCCGGTGGACCCGCATGCGCCTCCAGGTAACTTGCGCCACACCCCCGGGAAGTTCTACCGCACACCCCGACGTTAGGCGGTCAAACCAAAACGTGAACGTCGCCTTCACGAGTTGATCGGTGAGCGCACGGCCCATCCCGCGGCTAACCAACCGGTCCACCAGATCTTTTCGATACATCCGCGGAAAGGCAATGCCCAAGCATTCCCCTCGGCATGCCCGTTCCTGAAGTCGCTCCAGGTAGCCCAGGAGCGAGCGGCTTGGCCTGAATGCTGGTAGCCAGACGCCAGGATCATTGTGACGGCCGGGGACGGCGTGAAGGTTGCCGATGCCGATGCCGACGGTTTCGCCGGCATCTCCGTTTGCCAGCGCGGCCTGGCAGACACGGAAGAGTCGCTTGACGGCAGCCTCGGCAGCGGTAGCGGTCACGCCGACACGCCCCTCGAGGTATCGACTGAGTTCCGCGGATGTCGTGATCTTCGTCATCAATGTTGGGTAGTATTCCACTTCCAACGATTCGCGCAACGACGGCAGAAATCTGGCCAGTGGACGCCGACACCACCTCTGCGTGGCCGATCCATAACGGAGGGAAGCCTGTTTTCGCCCTCCGCGCAGAAGACGGCCACCGACTCCACAGGGGGCCAATCTGCTGGCCAGCGGCCTGCCGATCTGCCGTCGTCGGCTAGCTGGAACCTACGGGAGTCAGGCCAGTAATGCGCTCCAGGATCTGGTCGCGACCAAGAGATTGGCACCATGGTGCTTTCGGCGGCCAGCAGCGACGGTTCCGATCAGCCGATCGCGCTTGACCGGCCTACGCGTCCGAGTGACCTGGGGTTAGCCAGGTAAATGGAAGGAACGGCGTTTCACGGGAGGAATCTTTCGCGCCGAGGCGAGGCGAGCGACACAGGGATTGACTTCACCGACTACGAGAGTTCAAATCAGGGCTTGGGGTTCCGTTGACCGCCACTGTATGGACCAATCAAATCACATCGATGCCCTTGATCTATGGGCAGGCTGGGGGAAAGAGTATGCTCCCCAGCGATTATCCCGGCCTGATTGGTCGGCCGTAGAGGCTCTGATCGACGCTGCTCAGCCGCGTTTTCTAGAGAATTCGACGACTCTACGTGAGCTTCTAGAACGCTCAAGAGTCCAACTAAAGTTTACTGACCCGCTCCTCTGCGACCTCGGGGTGCATCGCTGGCTTGCCAAGGATCGTGAGGAATCCTATTCCGATTGGCTTGCCTGGGTTTTGAGGCAACTCGGCGATAGAGACGCCATCTTGCGGGTTTTGGGAGTGAACCGAGAGTTCCGATCATTGTGTTCAGGAAGTTTCTGCCGAGTGGAACGCGAGGTTTTTGTAGAAGAAGGCGCCTCCGACTGCGAGGGCCGAATTGACATCCTGCTGTGGTTTGGCCAGCCCGAACAGGCCGTCCTCGGTGTCGAGGTGAAGACCTGGGATAAGAGCTACGAGAAACAACGAGGTTACCTCCGCTCTCTGCGCAGGCTGTGCCCCAACGCGGAGTGTGTTCTGGTGGCCATCCCTGAGGTGCCCCCCGACAGTTTGCACGGATTCGAACTGCGGCGCTGGCAGGACGTCAGTATGGCGCTCAGGCGAGAGATCGCGGCGTACGTCGTAGGCCATGATCGAGACAGCATTGCGGCTATGATGTGCGGGTTTGTCGCAGCTATAGAGCAGAACCTGTTGGAATTTGAGACTACAGCTGCCCGCCGCGCTTGGAGTAACCCGCCGCAGCCGGCGTGGCGTTCGAAGGGGTTGGAGAAATACCTCCGAGAGACGCTAGGAGAGGTGAGTGTATGAACTCGAAGACTTCATCGGGGAGCGATCTGTTCCTTCGCGGCGCAGGACGCTACCTGGATGCTCTGACCGCAATCGCAGCTTTCCGGGGCGAGGTGCAGGACATGTGCACCGAGATATACGAGCACCATGCAGCGGAATTAGCCGCGAAGATGGGACTTGACGCCGAGGATTGCGAGGCTTACGAAGAAGACGACCCGGACGTTCCATCGGCAGAAGTTGGTATCTACCGGCCTGCGCAAAGAGACTGCACCTTCTCCCTGTATCTTTCGTGGGGTGAGAACAAGCGGGCGGATGGCGTGATCTCAGGAGCCGTCTGCCTCGGCTTTTACCACCGGCGTCTGCGGGATGAAATCCACGCAGGTTTTCGACAAAAGGATCCGCACTGTCGGGTGGAGATACTCGATACCTATTTCCTGGTTCTGTATCAGAGCCTGAAGGACCTCGCCTCAGCACGCGATACCCTGGAGGCTGTGGTGTTAGAGTGGCTCGGCTACTGCAAGTCAATCGGAGGGCTCGAACTAAACCAGCGGGCTACTCCTTGAAGAAGGCTACGCAATCCATCGGAACAGGCGCAGTCCTCGACGTGGAAACTACGGGTTTCAGCCCATACAAAGAAGAGATCGTGGAGTTGGCCATTACGGTATTCCGGTATGACCGCGTCAACGGTCAGGTATTGGAAGTGGTTTCCGAATACTCCGGCTTGCGGGAGCCATGCCGTCGAATTCCGCGGGCAGCCACGGCAGTTCACGGAATCACTCGGTTTGCAGTGAAGGGTCTAGAGCTCAACTACCGCCGTGTCCGGGAAATGCTACGGGAAGCGAAGTTCGTCATAGCGCATTATGCGGCCTTTGACCGGAGTTTCGCCGAGCGCTTGATTCCATCGTTACGCAAAAAGACCTGGCTGTGTTCGAGAGATGGAATCGATTGGGCGGCGAGGGGGTTCACATCCCGTTCTCCGGGGGACCTTGCGACCGCACACGATATCCAGAACCTATGTGAGCACCGCGCTGCTAGTGACGTAGCCACACTGCTGGAACTACTTTCATACCGGCCAGCACGCTGCAGACCGTATCTTTACGAATTGCTTCGCAACGCTGGCATCATCCTGCCGAAGCGCAGGAGAACCTAATCCGGCACGAGTCATCATCCAGTGGCGCCGCGAATTGACGATCACGGAGGGTGCTCGTTCCCGGATTAGTATTAGTAATGATAAGTCCCGTTACATCAACTTGGCAGGAAACGCGTCGCGAGTTGCCGCTACGCCCCCTGCGCACCTCGACGGCACGGGCGCGCCTGTCGTGCCTCCCCTGACTCATCCCAACTCCACCCAAGCTTCCTCGGCCGCCGGTGCCTCCTGGTCCATCGTGGCGGGCGCCCGGCGACGCTTCCGGGCTGGGAGGAGTCGAGGTTACCCCGAGCCGCGGCAGGCGCGCTACAGCCGGTTGCTAGTGACGTAGCGGTTGTGGTGCCGTTGTCGTCGCTAAAACGGCCAATCGTTGTCTTCTGAAAACTCGCCAGGCACCACGATCGTGGCGGGCACCGCTTTGTCTCCGTGGTCCTCGCATGGACGTGCGTGAGCATCACGATTGGCCGGACCCGCTGGCTTTTCTACCAGTACGCACGGATTGACATATTTCTTCCGACCGGCGGCGACGATGTCCAGGATGGCGTCCTCTACGGACTCGCTGCCGCCAGCCCGCGTCGGAACCACGGTGAGTTGCGGCGCCATCTCCCACCACCATTTCCATACCCCGAAGTTGGTCTCCACGATCTCCATGGTTTCAAGTGTCGCCCGGCAGAAGCTGCTGAATCAAGGGCCATGAGTACCCCATGCATGAAGAAGAACACGCACAACTCGTGCCTCGATAGCCGGGCCCACCGTGGACGTGAAGAACTGTGTCGACCGCTGGGTCAAGGTGAACGGCTCCACTGGTCGGCACGACCAGCACCTCGGGGAGCTGCAGGAGGAGCTGGCCGAGCGGGGTGCTGCGGTGGTCAAGACCGGCCCTCGTATCTGAACGCACGCCCACCACATCACATCCTGCCCTGGAGCATTCGGTGACCGATAGGGCATGCGATGGGCGACGCTGACGCCGACGATGAGTTGGCGTGCCGCGCGTCCGCGTAGCAGCGTCGCAGAGGCCCAATCTGGACTCCGGACTCGGTCCCATCACCGCCGACTCGTCCTGCTCTCCAGCGCCCCAGCAGCGCTAGGCCCCTCGAGGTCGCAGCAGCACGATGAAGAGTCCCGCACTGGCTGATCAAAACGACGCGCGCCACGTCTCGGGCCGGAGATGAACGGCCTCCTCCAAGGGCGGCGCGACAGTAAACACCCGTGGCCCATTCGCGAACAGATGCACACGGTAGATGCACCAGTCCTCCGACCGCTCCTCTGCGACTTGACGCTCGTTCCGGCTCAAATAGAAAGGGGTGCGGGCCGAGCCGTTCGTGGTCTTGACTTCAATCAACCGATCGCGTCCGCTCTCGTCGAAAGACAAGATGTCGTAGCCTGCTCCATCGCCGTCTTCTGCGGCAACCCACCGAACCCTGCGGGCCAAATCCGCCCGTTCGGCATCGGCGAGCAGGCGACGCTCAAGATCAAGCACGAAAGACTCTCCGGCCTTCCCGAGGCACCTATTTCGATAGTCGCGCTCCACCGGATCGAATTTCCGAACCAGATGGCGTAGCCGGTCGGGGATCAGCCCACTCTGAGCCGCCAGGCTGGGAGCATCGACAAACACCGTCGAGGCCGGAATCGATGGCGGTTCTGATGCCGGGACCCGCTCGAGAATCGCCGGGTGATGGGTCAGATAGCGGTCGATGGCGTCGAAGATCACGTTCTGGTAGTTCATGGCGGGCTTGTAGCCAGGAATCCATGGAAGGCCGATCTCGTCGAGGGCGGCAGAGATGTTTTGGTGTTTGAACTCTACCGAGCCGTTCGTCCTACCTATGTTGGCCATCAGGGTTCGGCGATGCTCGGCTTTGACGTAGGGGCGCCCGGCGAGGTCGGCGTCCAACATGACGAAGTAGTCGGCAACGATGGCATCGAGCTCATCATCCTGCCAATCTGTCCCGCGCTTCGGTTGGGCGGCCATTTACGTTCACGCGCTCTGCATGGAGTTGGAGCTGTTCGGCTGCGTTGTGCCGATGATCAGATTCTACGCCAGATAGCCGCCAAGGGATAGCACCAGGGCCGTCAGTCCTCGATCGTTTCCATGATCCGGTGCGTGATCACCGCCGGGTCCTCCCCGAGGTTGAACGTTACCGTGCGGTCGAACCCCTGCGGCCCGGTGATCATCACCCGCGCCCCACCTCGAAGGGGGTCCGCGGTGATCCATGCTTCGAAGGGATGGGACAGATTACGACCGGCTGCAGCCACGGCTGCCTCGATCCGCTCCAGCCGGGAGGCCGGTATTCCTTTGCAGTCAAATACGGTCAGAGGCATTTGAAAACGTTCGTCGTCGCCGCCCTGACTGACGGCCCGGCAGAGAACATTGCAGCGGACGACACCTGCGACAAAGAGCGCGGGTTCGAGCCTACGAGCAGAGCGCTATCCGCCCCAGTTGGCGGGTCCCTGCGGGATCCGTGTTACCAACATCGCGGGGCGACGATCTGCCAGGACCGCACGCACCCCACGCTGAGTCGGGTGCGGCGACGAGGTGATCATGAGCATCGCGGGTCACGTCTCGCGCGCCATGCTATCGCGCTATTCGCACGTCCGGATGGAGGCAAAGCGGCACGCCCTCGACGAGATCGCCGCGCGCCAGCGCGCCGCGGACGACAAGCGGAGGGTGGAAAAGGAGCCAGATCAGCAGGACGCGCTGGCCTT
>JANYAH010000198.1 GCA_025361425.1 Candidatus Solibacter sp.
GCTTGCGATCCGCACCCGCTCCAGTTCGCGCGCCTTCTCGGCCGCCTTCTCCGCCTCCAGCAACCTCCCGCCCAGCCGCTCGATTTCCACAGCCTGCTGGCGCTTATTCACCGCGAACGCGGCGGCCAACACGCCCGCCACCACCACCGTCCGCTCTAGTGCCAGAACGCCGAACGGCAACACCGCGCAAAACACCGTGCAGACCGCGACAATCACCACCACTTCCACGGTGGTGTAAAAGGCCAGTGCTTCCCCCAGGAGAAACACGTAGAACACGCTCGCCAGCCACAACAGGCCGTCGGCGCCGTAGCTGGCCACTAGCAGGAAGAAGACCGTGTCGGCGAACAGCGCCAGCAACCCCACCATGCCTGTGTGATTCCTGGCGCGCAGCGCGATCACCACTGCGTACACCAGGTAAATTGCCATCACGCCGCGAAACAGCGGCGCCCCGGCGCTTGGCAGGAAACGATAGGCGGCCGCGGGGGCAACGGTCGCTAGCAGGACTCGGACCCAGCCGACATAGCGCGGCCACGTGGATTGTAGCGAAAATAACACGGTTACTTCCGGTACAGATAGAGAGTGTGGCTCCGGCCCTCGCCGTCATCGGCGATGTTCTCCACCTTTTCTGGCGTCCAGTTTCGAAAATCGAAGTCCTTGGCCACGATGCGTGCGCCCTTCTTCAACTGCTTGTCCAATAGCGGTTGCACCTTGTTGTTCACCGCATCCGGTAACAGGTACACCGTAACGAGGTCGGCGGAGCTGTAGTTCTGTTTGAGGAGATCCCCGTTGACAATATGAGCGTTCTTGTCCAACCCCAGTTTGAGGATCTTCGCTGTACTCTGCTTGCAGAGGTCCCTGTCCAACTCCACCCCTACGGCTTCCGCATGAAATTTCTGGGCGGCCACGATGACAATACGTCCATCACCCGACCCTAGGTCGTACATCTTTTCTCCGGCCTTGAGCCCACCCAAGCGCAGCATCTTGTCGACGATGGTTTCCGGGGTCGGGTAGTACGGCGCAAGCTTTTCCGCATCCCCGGTCTGGGCACTCAGGGCGGCACAACCGATCGCCAGCAGGAAACAGGCTTTCCGCATCTCCACTCAATCCTACCCTAATCTCCGTTGGCGGCGGAATCCAAACTTTTCCACTGTTGCGTGGAAAAGCCTGTGGAAATCCGCCTATACGACACCCCGGAAGCTCTCATATACTCATCGTTCCGTTACATTCTGCACATGAATACAGCAAGATCCGCCAGCCCTGGGGTAAGCCTTGCCAGTACATTTGCTTACGAGAGAACCACAGCCTGTTTCGCAGTCGACTTTGTTCCATTTTGGAACATCCGGCCTCTAAATCCAGACATTCTCCAGAGGCACGCCCCGTTTGCGTCGGCACCCTTCGCCCCCCTGATCATACGTCCCCGACAAGTTGCGAAGTTGACATGGGCGGCCGTCGGTATTACGATGTCTGACAACCGATGACTTTCAATAGAAGGAAATTCCTGGCCGCGAGCGCAGCTCTGGCAGCACCCACCGTCGGCGCCGCGCAGGACGCGCTCACGAAACCCGCCACCAAGGCGTTGATGAAGCTCGGTATGCAGGACCACGCGTCTGACGACGATCTGCGCTTCTACGCTGCGATTGGAGTGGTACACATCTGCACCTCATTGCCCTCCCGGCGCCTGGACGAAAAGTGGTCCGTGGAGAGCTTGAGCAAGGAGCGGGAACGTGTAGAGTCTTTCGGCGTTCATCTCGATATGATGCCCCTGCCCCTGAGCTCAGTCGAAATCAACAAGGGGGAGTATCCCAGCATCATGCTGGGGAAGAGTCCTGAGCGTGACCGCGCCATTGACGATATCTGCCAGATGATCTTGAACGCGGCCAAAGCCGGGATTCCCGCACTGAAGTACAACATGAGCATCCTCGGCATCGTGCGCAGTGAGCCGGCCAAAGGGCGGGGCAGTTCCAAGGCCAACACTTTCATCTACGACGAAGCCAGGCAGGAACCACCCCTGACGGAGGCCGGCCGCGTCACCGAGGAAATGTCTTGGGAACGCATCACCTACTTCCTGAAACGCGTAATTCCAGTGGCCCAGGAGTACAAGGTGAAGATGGCCTGCCACCCGCATGACCCGGGGATGCCGCGGGGCAAAGGCTTCCGAGGCGTCGAGCGGGTGCTAGGCAGCGTCGATGGCTTGAAACGCTTTGTCGAGATCGTGCCCAGCCAATATCACGGCCTCAACTTCTGTCAAGGAACCGTCTCGGAGATGCTCCGGGACCCGGCCAAGGAGGTCTTCGACGTCATCCGCTATTTCGGCAGCCGCCGCAAGATATTTAACGTCCACTTCCGGAACATCAAAGGGGGCTTCCTCAACTTCCGGGAGGCCTTCCCCGATGAGGGCGATGTGGACATGATCCACGCCATGCGCGTCTACAAAGAAGTTGGTTACGACGGCATGATCATGCCCGACCACCTGCCCACCGTCCCCGGCGACTCCGGCGACTACACCGGCGGACCGAGGGTGTTTGCGTACGCCTGCGGATACATGCAGGCGCTCCTGCAGTTGGTGGCATCGGAGGGGTAGCGGCAGCTCCTGGCTGCTACCTCTTACGTCACTTACTCGATCCGCTGGCCGCCGGTGCCAGGCCAAACCGTCGGTCGTTTGACCGGCCGGACGATACTTACAGCCGACCCAGCCGTCGTACCCTATCTCATCGATCACGCGGAACAGGTAGGGATAGTTGACCTCACCGGAATCCGGCTCATTCCTCTTGGGCACGCTGTCCACCTGCATGTGCACAGGGCGGGCAGCGTCGGGCAGCCAACCCTGCCTGGTCCACACGGTCCCAAACTCATTTGACAGAACACGCTGCTTGTTGCTTACAGTGCGCTGCCAACTTTTCAGCGCCGCGCGCCAGAATTCCGGCATCGCTCCCCGCGGCAACGAAAGTGAAACCCAATTCCAGGTACCGCACTGCAGCGTCGAGATCCGATGTCAAAATTCCGGCTGCCTTCCCCGCGGCGCGAATGCGCGCGCCGCCATGAGCGATGGCAGCCTGCACTTCCGGATGATTCGGATTGCCCAAATGCCCCAGATCCGCCGCCAGGTCGCTTGGCCCAATGAAAATGCCATCCACGCCCTCCACCCCGGCGATATCCTCGATTTCGTTCACAGCGGCGGCAGTTTCCACCTGAACCAGGACACAGATGTCTTCATGGGCACCCCCATGATAATTGGGAATCCGGCCGTACAGATTGGCGCGCGGCGCTACCGATACCCCGCGAATTCCCAACGGCGGATAGCGTGTAGCCGCCACCGCCCGGTGTGCCTCCTCGGCGTTCTGCACAAACGGTACCAGCACAGAGCGCGCGCCGATATCCAGAATCCGCTTGATCAGTACCGCATCGTTCCACGCGCAGCGGACCACCGGCTCGGCCGTTCCATTTACCATGGCCTGTAACTGGGACAACAAGCCGGGAACCTCGTTGGGAGCGTGCTCCGTGTCTATCACAATCCAATCGAAACCGGAACCGCCAATGATCTCCGCCACGATATTGCTGCAAAGGGAGCTCCACAAACCAATCTGCGGCCGCCCGTCGAGCAGCGCGGCTTTGAAGCGGTTCGGCGGGAGGCGGACGTCATCGTGTGCCAAGGTGTTTTCTCCAGCAATTTATCGGTACAGGTCCTACTTAGAACCGAGGGCATCCTGAGCCCTTTGAAAACGGTCGCGGCTATTGGATAGGTGCGTCCGCATGAACTTGGAAGCGCCTTTCGGATCGCCGCTCAAAATCGCACTGAAAATCTGCTCGTGCTCGCGGCTCAAGATGCTCAGGAAAGCCGCCTGATCTCCGGCCGATTGCAGCAGACCGACCCTGGTGCGGGGAATGGTAGTCGTGCCGAAGCGGGCCAATACTTCACGAAAGTAGCGGTTCCCAGTGGCCTCGGCCACACGCAGATGAAACTGAAAGTCGGGTTCGGCTGCGTTGCCGCCGTGGAGTAGCGCCGCCTGAAATTCGTCCAGTATTTGCCGCAGGTCCGCCATTTGACTTTCCGTGCGGCGTACCGCGGCCAGCGCGGCGGCCTCGGATTCCAGGCTGATGCGCAACTCCAGCATGGCGAGGATGTCCAGCACAGTCGGGATACTGTTGGCTTCCATCCGAAACTCAAACCCCGTTGGCGGATCCAAAACGAACGTGCCGATGCCGTGTCTGGTCTCCACGAATCCGGCGGCCTGCAGCCCGGAAATGGCCTCGCGCACCACCGTACGGCTCACCCCCTGCTCCAACATAATCGCCGACTCGGTCGGCAGCTTATCGCCGGGGTGGAGGACGCAGGTGCGGATCTGTTCCGAGAGCGTGTCCACCAGTTCCTTCGCCAGCCGCCGCGGCTTCCTGCGGACGGCCAGCGTTTGTGGACGACTCATATTAGATATCATAGCGTCACAGTTCTTTGGTCGAAAGGGAAGCCCCGCCTTCCCGCCCATGGCATTTGCCCTAAGGGCTCCCTTACCAGTACAACTTAAGCCCGCCCTGCATCTGGCGTTGCGTATTGGCCTGGCTCGAAATCACTCCGAAAGTGGTGCTGTTCAGGCTGGTCTGCGGCGAGCCGAAAACCACCCGATTGAAAACGTTGAACGCCTCCGCGCGGAGGTCCACACGCAAACGTTCAGTCACGCGCAACGTTTTCGCCAGACTGACGTTCTCGCCCAAATTTGGGAAAACGCGCACCCGCGAATTCTTGCGCGGAGCATTCCCCAGTATGCCGACGGGCTGCACCGGGAACACGCTCCGGTCCAGGTACTTATCTTTGTTCGGATCGAAGGAAGACCCCGCCACCGTCGCCCGCCAGTCGTAAGTGGTGACGTACGGCCGGTTCGTGCCGTTGAAGATCGGCAACGTCCCGTTGGCTGTGATCCCGATCGGAAATCCCGTGTTGTACGCCTGAGTGGCGCTCACTCGCCATCCACCAAGCAGATAACTGGCCGGACCTCCCTGGGCCAGCCAATGCCGCCCCTTGCCAAAAGGTACATCCCACACCGTGCTCAACTTCACAGTGTGGGTCTGGTCGAACGCACCCACGGACTTTTCCAGTCCACGGTTGCCTGCGTCCAGGGATCCACTGCTGCCGTAGAAGCTATCGGCATTCGTAAGTACCTTCGAGAAAGAGTAACTTCCCTGAAACAGCAGGACGCCGGGCTTTCGATAGTTGACCTTCAGAATTCCGGAATGATACGCGGAATGACCCGTCCTGTCACCGCCACCGGCCGCGGCGTCCACCGTTAGGTATTGGGGAAATGCCCGCAGGGATTGGCTTACCGTCTGCGAGCGCTGCACCGCGGAATTCGTGAAGTTCGCGTAAGGCGCGGCGAACCCGGCGGCCACTGCCGCGGCCGACGTGATGCTGGAATTAAACAGGCTGATAGCCTGCGTTGTCCCGTATGTGGAAACCAGGTTGTTGACTACGGACATCGGCACTTGATTGATGTTCATCAAGCCTGAGTTGAGGCGCGCGCCAATCGCGGCGTTGTAATCCACTTCCACCGTCAGACGCGGCAAAATCTCGCGCTGCACGGAGGCCGTCCAGTTGTCGTACTCCGCCGGGCGAGTGGAGTTCTGCCCGTTCCAGTAGTCCACATTTCCATTGTTCGCGAACGCTGGATTGATCTGCGGGGGCAACGGATAAGAGGGCATGCCCTGATCCCAGTTATAAGCCGGAGTGATGCCTTGGTTAGTGGAGGCGAAGTTATACTGGCCGATGAATCCCGCGTAGTGACTGCTCGATTGCAGCGGCGTGACCCGGCCGAAGGACCGGGCGATCCCGACGCGAATCGTAGTCTTGAGGTCCGCGCTATATGCCATGCCCAGACGCGGAGAGATCGCGCCGTAATAGCCGGGAATCAGGCTGCTCACACCCTGCCGCCCGGTGCCGGTGCCCGCGAAGATCAGCGCGCCCGGATAGTTGTTCACGGCCGGATTCGGCGTAGTCGGCGAAAAGTCCGAGTACTGGTCGCCGCCCGCCACTGGCGGCAGCGTGAACTCGTAGCGCACCCCGTAATTAAGCATCAGTTTGCGGCTGATGCGCCAATCGTCCTGTGCGTAAAAGGCATAATACCGGTACACCTGGTTGAGGTAACGAACCGTCTCCGTCGCTCCCGTGTCCGCGTTACCCAGGAGAAACGAGGCAAAGGAACTCCCGCTGGTGGCCGACGTGGCGCCCGGGACGGCGGTCTCCAAGAAGCTGAAACCCGCCAGTCCGGCGATGTTTTGCTGGCCGAACCCGTTCGCTTCCTGATGGTCGTAGGTGAAACCGAACTTGAGCGAGTGGGACCCGCGGATATAGCTGAAATCGTCCTTGATTGTGCGCCGCGGCTGCTCGGTGCCGTTATCGGCGGCGCCCCCCCAGCCGGAAAACTCCGTGAATGAGACATTGCCCAGGTTTACGTTGCAGTCCACTGCGTTAATGATGCATACCTTGCTCTTCCAGTTCCCGCCTACGTTGACCGAGTAGGAGTCCTTGTGGAAGGCATTGATGCCCAACGAGAAGTGGTTGAACATACGCGGCGATACCGTCCAGTCGTAAGTCGCCCGGTGAAGGTCCGCTTTGAAGTTCGATGCCGCGAAGCTGTTGAACGGAACCGGAAGTCCAGACGGACCCGCACTGCCGGGTTGCAGCAGGTCCGTGCCCCTGTTGAAGAGGTAAGAGACCCGATGATTGGCGCTTATGGCATGGTCGATCTTCACACTTGCTTTGGTGGTGGATTCGGCCGAACTCCCGCCGCCTGAGATGTAGTTGTTGCTGACATAGCCGATGGTCCCCGGCGCGATGCCGGGACGATTGGGAACCAGCGTACCCTTGGCGAGCGCGAGGTACTGGTTGGAGACTGTGCTGAAGCGCTGGATGGGAATCATGTTGCCTGGAAAGGGATCGCGCACCGAGCCGGACCCGTTGGGGTTGGCCCGCGTGGTGGCTGTGTCGTAAATCGGTATCTGCACGTTCTTACTGTTCACCAGGTTGGTGAAGTTGCCCTGGTACATCTCCGGCGGAGGCACGCTGGAGATCACGCCGGGACTGCCTTGCCGATTGCGGAAGCCCTCGTATGCCACAAAGAGAAAAGTTCGGTTCCTGCCGTTGTAGACCTTCGGGATCCACACCGGAGCGCCCAGCGAACCGCCGAAATCGTTTTGCCGGTAGACGCCTCTGGCCGCTGGAAAGAAGCCGCGTGCGTCCACGTAGTCGTTGCGGATGAAATCGTACACCGACCCATGCACCTCATTCGTGCCAGACTTCGATGCGAAGCTGATCACGCCGCCGCCCGCCTGCCCGTACTCTGCCTTGAAGCCGTTCGTGTCCACGGAGAATTCCGTGATGGCTTCCACGGAAGGTGTCAGGTAAGAGGTTTCGGTGGTATTGCCCTGCCGGTTGGTGTTGACAGAGACGCCGTCAAACGTGGTCGCGAACGCGCCGCCCTGGCCGCCGCCCAGCACCAGATTGCTGCCGCCCTTAGCCTCCGGGACCGTCGAGACCAGGTCAAACGGACTGCGCATTGCGCCGCCCACCACCAATGGAAGTTGGTCCACCAGCGCGTTGGAAACGCTGGTGGAGATCTTGGCGTCTTCGGTTTGTACTTGGGTGTTCTGCGCCAGCACCTCCACCGTCTGCGTGACGCCTCCCACCTGGAGCTTGACGTCTACGCGCACGGTTGCGCCCGCACTGAGCGTAATGCCATCGACGACGGCGGATTGGAAGCCCGGCACCGAAACTTCCAGCCGGTAGGTCCCCGGTCCGAGGTTGGCCGCGCTGTACTCTCCGGAGGAAGAGGCGGACACATTGGTGGCCGCGTTGGTTCCCTTGTTTACTACCTTGACCGGTGCGTTCGGTATCGCCGAGTTGGAGGCATCCGTCACCACACCGGTGATGCTGCCGCGTTCAGACTGCGCGATGCACAGCGTCGCAGCCGCAAAAAAGACCAAAAACGGAAGTCTGATCGTCATGTGGTTCGCCTCGTACGGGGAGGAGCCCCTTTTACATGTCAGTCATCGTACCACTGAAGAAATGGCTGGTCAAGGAAATACTCAGCGCTGGTTAGCCCACGGAAATGGGGCCGCCCATGAAGGCAGCGGAAGACATCGGGGACCTCAGTGCTGGCTCTTGCCGTGGGAGTGCTCGGCGGTGATGGCGCGGATCAGGGCGTCGAGGTTGTCTTCCAGGCGGCTGGTGCGTCACACCCCGGCATGGGCGGCTCGCGCGCGCCGTGCGTTGGCGTGCACCAGCGTGAAGCGGATGCTTCCCGGAGCGGGACAGATGCCGGCTCGTCGCTGGGGTGTTGCGGCGCGAGTTTCAGCCTGCTAAATCCAGACATTCTCCAGCGGCACGCCCCGTTTGCACAATTCGCAGTGCGCCGCGTCCGCATAATATCTCGCGTCCAGCTTCGCCAGATAGTACAAGGGCAAATTGCCGAAATCGTGCGTGCCGGGCGTCGGCTGATAAATAATCACCGCCAGCCCGACTACTTTCGCCCCGCGCGATTCCAGCAGCCGCTTCAGCTCATCCAGCTTCTTTCCCGTCCGCAGGATGTCGTCCACAATGACCACCTGCTCGCCCGGTTGCTGCTCCAGGTATTGTCGGAAGTGCAGCGCTTCCTTGTCGTGCTCCCGCTCCGCCCAGTACACCTGCTTGGCGCGCAGCGCTTCCGTAACTCCGTATGCTACCGGCAGTCCGCTGGTCATCGGAACCACAATCGAAAGCTCCGGCACAATCGCGCGGATTTCCGGATTGGCCCGCAGTAGCCGGCTCAACCCGACACTCAGCATGCGCTGATGCTGGTAGTAGCGCATGGCCAGCGGCACCTGCAGATACTCATTGGAGTGCAGCCCGCTGGGATACTCGAAGTGGCCCTCGCGCAGCGCCCCGGTCTCCCGCAGCACCGCCACCACTTCTTCTTGCGTCGGAATGATGTGCATCGTCTCTCTCCGCCCCTGATAAGGGCTCCGCCCAGCCAAGGGCCCTCAATTCGCCCCGCGGCCGGTCAGCACGCGCGGGATTGTCTGCAACAGAATCTTCCAGTCTAGCGCCAGCGACCAGTTGTCGATGTACTGCATGTCCATCTTCATCCAGGTCTCGAAATCCACGTTGTCCCGCCCCGAAATCGCCCACAAACACGTCAGGCCCGGACGCATCCGCAGCCGCCGCCGCTGCCAACGCTTGTACTGCTCCACCTCGCCCGGCACCGCCGGACGCGGCCCCACCAGCGACATATCCCCAAGCAGCACGTTCCACAACTGCGGCCACTCATCGATCGAAAACTTCCGCAGGTACCATCCGACCCTGGTCAATCGCGGATCGTCCGGAATCTTGAACGCCGTCTCCCGCACATTCAGATGTTCCAGGTCCTTCTTCAGTTCCTCGGCGTTTTGCACCATCGAGCGGAACTTGTAGAACAGGAACAGCCGCCCGTTCAACCCGCACCGCACCTGCCGGAAGATCGCCGGACCCGGCGAAGTCAGCCGGATCAGAATCACCATCGCCGCCATCACCGGCGCCAGCACCACCAAACCAGCCGCCGCGATCGCGATATCCGTTACGCGCTTCAACAGCAGTCTGATTTCATCGTACGGCGCGGCCGAAAACGTCAATAGCGGTGTCTCTCCGAACCGGTCCAGCGATACCGTGCTGTTGACGTGCGGGAAAAAGTCCACCGCTACGCGTGTCCGTACGCCCTCTTCATCGCACATCAGGAAAACTTCTTCCAGTTCCGCCAGTTTCTCGCTGCCCACCGCGAAAATCACCTCGTCCACTACGTGCTGCCGTAATATCGCGGGCAGATCGCCAATCGGTAGTACCTTGTAGGGCACGCGCAAGCGGATCTCCGCCGGAGCATCGGCGCTCTCGCTCAAAAAACAGCGCAGCCGGATTCCGTACTCGCTGGATTGCTCCAGCCCCCGCGCCATACGTACCGCGCGTTCCCCGGTGCCCACCACCATGACGTAGTGCGGCGCCGCGAACTCGCGCCGGATCACTCCCACTATCCGTCCTGCCGTTAGCCGGAACAAGAGCAGCAGCACCCACGCATATACCGAAAAGAGAAGCAGAAAGAAGCGGCTCAGATCTAACCGGAAGACATATTCGAAGACGATCAGGCACAGCGCCCCGTACCCGCACTGCCGCGCCGCATCGCGCAGAATCACCCGCGGATTGCCGATGTCCAGTTTTTCGTAGACTTGCAGCCAGAGACCGATCATGACCCACGCCGCCAGGCCAAAGGCGAGGACCAGTGCCTTGCGTTCCACCGTCAGATAGAACGCGCGTTCCAGATGCAACACCACGCGCGTCTGGTAAGCCGCCTCAAACGCCAGCGCGGCCAACAAGACGTCGGATAGTCCAAACAAAACACGGGCTTTACGATGTCGACCAAACATCCGGCTTCAGCATATCACGCGGTGCCGGCGGATAGCGCTACTCGCCCTCCGCATGGCGTCGGCTTCCCCGGTGCCGGACCCGTTGCCGGAACCCGGTCTTATCTCCAAAGCCGCATGCCGCATAATGGAGGGTAACGTATGACCGTCGAGATGGAAGGCGTTACCCTACACTTGGCCCATCCGGATGAACTTTCCATCCAATGGGTCGGGCAGGACGAATTGATGCGGCAGTTGCTGGCCGCCTGGATGGTGGTGAACGAACAGGACCTCCCCATGAGCCCGCGCCTGCTCGGCAAACCGGGAGTCGGCAAAACCACCCTTGCCTATGCCGCCGGCCGCCGCATGGGCCGCGACGTCTACATTCTGCAAGCCACGATGGATACCCGCCCCGAGGATCTGCTGGTCACCCCCGTGATCGAAGGCGGCGGCAACCTGCGCTACGTGGCCTCGCCCCTCGTCACCGCCATGATCAAAGGCGGCATCGCGATCATCGACGAGGGCAATCGCATGAGCGAAAAGAGCTGGGCCAGCCTCGCCCCGCTGCTGGATAACCGCCGCTACGTGGAATCGATCGTCGCCGGCATCAAGATTAAAGCCCACCCGCACTTCCGCCTGGTGGCCACCATGAACGACGATGCCAGCACCTTCGAATTGCCCGAGTACATCCACTCGCGCCTGCAACCCCAGATCTTCATCGATTTCCCGGAGCGCGACGAGGAGCACCACATCCTGAAGGAGAACCTGCCCTTCGCCGAAGAGCGCATCCTGAGCTACGTGGTCGATTTCCTCCAAATGGCGCACGCCGCCGATGAGCGCTACACCGTGCGCGACGGCATTAACATCGCCCGCTACGCCATCAAGCTGAAGAGCCTGGCTACGCAGCGCACCCACGAATCCGAAGCCCTGGAGATCGCCGTCACCCAGGTGCTGGGAGAGGAAGCTTTACGCTATGCCCGGAGAAATCGACCTTCCGATTCCTGATCCGGGCGGCCTGACGCGCGGCCGCTTCACGTATTTTCCGGTGGTGCCCGGGCGCCTGGAATTCGCCATCGAAGTGCGCGCGGCCATCCTGCGCGACCGCCCCGAAGTCATCGCCCTGGAACTGCCCGCCACGCTGCAGCCCGCCTGGATTCGCGCGGTTTCGCGCCTCCCCGAAATCTCCGTCATCTTCTACCCCGATGAAAACGCCGGCGAAGATCAGGCCATCTACGTCCCCATCGAGCCCTCCGACCCGTTCACCGAGGCCATCCGCACCGGCCTCGAGGTAGGCGCGGAAATCGTCTTCGCCGACCCGGACGCCGGCCATCGTCCCCTCCTCAAGGACGCCTATCCGGACCCGTACGCCGTGCGCCACATCGGCCTCACGCGTTATATCGAGGCCTACCGCGTTTATCCGCAGCCGCGCTCGGAAGCTCTCGCGCGCCACGCCGCCGGCATCGCCTGGAAACTTCAGGGCGCCAATCCGCTCGCTAAAGTCCTGGTAGTGATCTCGCTGAACCTGCTCGATCCGGTGTTGGACGCGATGCAGGAACCCCAGGCACAGCCGCTGGCGCGCACCCGCCGCGAAGGCATCGAACTACTCAACCCGCATCCCGAATCGCTGGCCGAAATTCTGCTGGAATACCCCGCGCTCCAGTGGCGCTATGAGAATTTTCGCGGACTGATGACAGATTCCAACCTGATCGATCGCCGCCATGCGCAGCTCTCCGTCTTCCGCGCCGCCGAAAAGGAGTACGAGGCCAATACCGGTGAGCGCGTCGCCCACTGGCAGCGCCGCTTGCTGGCCCGTTACACGCGCAATCTCGCGCTGGCCGCCAACGATCTCTCGGCCGGCATCTTCGATCTCACCGTGGCCGCCCGCGGCATCGCCGACGACAACTACGCCTGGGACGTCTGGGAGGCCGCCGGGCACTATCCGCCACAACGCACGGAGAGCGATCTCGCCACCGCGCGCATCTCCGGCGAAGAGGTCTGGATCGACACGCGCCGCTTCCGCCTGCGCCGCCGTCTGCCCAATACCAAGCAGAAACTGCGCCCCTATGGGCTCAAGCCGCGTAAGAAAGAGAAGTTCCCCGGCGAGTGGGCCAGCCAGTTGAACGGGGCCGGAATCTGCTCTTATCCCCCCGAAGACCTGATTGTTGAGGACTACGGACGCTTCCTCAAGAAGAAGGGCAAGAGCATTCTTTCCGAAGAGCGCGTCCGGGTCGAGCCGTTCACCACTTCTATTCTGGATGGCATCGACCTCCGCGAGACCATCCGCAAGTGGTACGAAAAGCGCATCTACGTGCGCCAGTTTCAGAAGATCCAAGGCGAGGTGGGCAGTATCGTGGTGATCTTCGATGAAGATCGCGATAACCGCTACTCCTACATGACCACGTGGCTCGGCGAGAACCAGAATGAATCCGACATGGCATTTTATTCGACCTTTCCGTTCGACAACCCGGTGGGCCCCGGGATCGGCCGCGGCGAATATGGCGGCTTTCTGATGAGCTTGCCCGCCCGCCGCATGTACGACGTCTGGCAAGATCCGGACTACGAGTTCGCCGAATCCAAATCCGAGCGCCTGCTGATGGCGGCTATGGATTATTCCATCCACCGGCACGTGGTCTACGTGGCCGCCAAGCCGCCCCGCACCATCTTCCGCACCATCGCCGCCCGTCTGGGGCGCACGATCATGTACATTCCGATTGGCCAACTCTCCCCGATATCGCTGAAAAAGATCCGCGTCGTCCACGTGCTGGATGGCTACGACAAGCGCGAAATCGCCAAGGACTACATCCGGTAAACCAAATTCCGCGCGGGGACGGGCCGTGCCGCCCTGCCAAAGGCCAATTCAGGCCACCGGCGCCAGGCTGCGTACCTTCGCCGAGAGCGTGGTTCGCTTCAACCGCAGCATGTCCGCCGCGGCTTTCTTGTTCCCGCCCGTCTTGCGCAGCGCCTGTTCCAGGATGCTGCGCTCGATCACGGCCAGCGTCTGCGCGTAATCGAGGCCGCTATCGGGCACTGCCACCACCGGCGCGCGCGCAGTGGTCGGCCGCTCCGGCACCGGCGCCGGAAGAGGGAAATCCGCCGGCGCCAGCGTGCGGCGCTCGCCGCTCAGCGCGACTGCCATCTCCACCACATTCTCCAGTTGCCGGACATTTCCAGGCCAAGAATAATCGCACAACCGCTCCAGTGTTTCGCGCATCAGCACCTTTACCGGAATCCCTTCCGCCCGGCAGATTCTATCCACGAAGTGGGCAGCCAATTGCGGCACATCTTCGCGCCGCCTCCGCAAGGGCGGCATCTCGATTGGCACCACATTCAGACGGTAGAAGAGATCTTCGCGAAACCTGCCTTCCTCAATCCGCCGCGCCAGATCGCAATTGGTAGCCGCCACCAGCCGTATGTCCAGCTTGATGATTTCCGAGCTGCCCAGCCGCTGCACCTCCCGTTCCTGGAGCACGCGCAGCAGTTTGGTCTGGAGATCCATCGGCAGTTCTCCAATTTCATCCAGAAAGAGAGTGCCTCCCTGCGCCTGCTCAAAGCGGCCCATGCGGTTCTGGAACGCACCCGTGAACGCGCCGCGCACGTGCCCGAAGAGTTCGCTCTCCAACAGACTTTCGGGCAACGCGCTACAGTTCACCGCCACCATGGGTCCGCTCCGACGGTTGCCCGCCAGGTGCAGCGCGCGGGCGCCCAGTTCCTTGCCGGTCCCGGTTTCGCCGGTGATCAAGACCGTGGCGCGGCGGCCCGCCACCAGCCGGATGATGTGCTGCAGTTGCCGCATCTCGCGGCTCGCTCCCACCAGTATCCGCTCCCAGTCGTCGCGGTTGACCTGTGCCGCCATTCGCGCCAGATCGCCCCGCCGCCCGTCTTCCATCGCCTGCTCGATCAGCCCGAAGGCGCTCTCACCCGCCGGTAGGAATTGGTAGACCCCTAGATGCGCCAACTGGACGGCCTCGCAGACCGAAGCCTCGGGATCTCGAGCCAGCACGGGAACACCTGGAGCAGCCCGCTGGACCGCTTCTAATAAGGTGGCAGCCGTCCAGCCGGGAAGGGGAAGGTCCAGCACAATCGCCGCGTAGTCGGCAACCGCCAGCGCCTCGATCGCCTCGCCGGCCGGCTGGATTTCGATGTTCCAGACCGCCGGGTGGTGGGGCCACGCGGCCGGCAGCGTCGGTTGTGCGCTGATCCATAACACTTGTGTCGATCCCATGGCGAACTCACCACATCAATCGGCGGAGCATCGGAATACCTTTAGGGCCGCCCCTGGCAACTCGCCGTAGGTACCAGTACAAATTTTAAATTCCACTCCTATAGTTCCTGAAGAAGTCAGCCGATATGTCTTTTAGCCAAAGTGGCGTGCTGGTATGCAAATCTACGATCGAAACCTAACAGGCACTTCCGCCCCCGAGACGGGGCGAGCGCAAGAATCCCAGAACCTGAGTCGCGCGGGGGCAGGTAAATCCCCCACGAGTGGCGGCGTTGAAGGGTCTAGCGACCGCGTCGAGTTTTCCGGCACGCTGAGCCAACTGTCACGCGCCCTGGCAACCTTTGAATCGACTCGGGCCAGCCGGGTCCAGGCCCTAGCGGTTGAGTACCAGAGCGGCAAGTACAAACCGGATGCGGCAGCCACCAGCAAAGGCTTGGTCGCTGAGGCCATCAGCGACGGATCGCAATAAGATGGGCACCGCGGCGCTGGTCGAGCAACTGATGTCCGCGCGGCAACAATTGGACTTCGCCTGCGATCTGCTCGCAAAACCCTCGCCCGAGGCTATGGACTCTTGTTCCTCGGTGCTGGAAGCGGCCGGACGCCAATTGGCGGAATGCCAGCCTAACCTCTCCCAACATGCTGGCAACGCCGCAGCCCTGGAAGAGGCCTGGCGGCTGAGGCGCAGTTTCGTACGCACGGCGCGACTGCTCCAGGGCGCGGGCGATTTTCATCTCAACTGGCTCCAACTCCGCGGCGCCATGACCGGGGGCTATACCGAAACCGGCGAGTCCGCCCCGTTACTGCACGGCAACCGCATCTCCCTACAGGGGTAATTGTCATGTCGAACCTACTCGCTTCTCTCGTCTCTTCCGCCGGCGCCCTGGAAACCTACGGCCGTGTGCTCGAAGCCGTCCAGAATAATGTCTCCAACGCATCCACTCCCGGCTACGCCAAACAGCGCGTGGAACTCTACGCCCTCCCCTTTGACCCCGCGGGTGGGATCACTGGCGGCGTGCGCGCCGGCAAGGTGGTTAGTGCGCGCAACGAGTTTGCGGAACAGGCCGTGCGGCAACAGACCAGCGGGATGGGATATCAGCGGCAATTGGTCGACAGTCTGACGGCGGTTCAGTCCAACTTCGATATTTCGGGCAACCAGGGAATTCCGCATGCTCTCAACAACCTTCTCCAAAGCTTCTCCGCCTGGGGCGCCACGCCCGACAATCAAGCCGTCCGGCAAGCCCTCGTGTACCGCGCTACCGACCTTGCCCAGACCTTCCAACATGCCGCCAACAACGTCTCCGCCCGGGCGCGCGACGCCGAGCAGCAGATCGGCCAGACGGTAGTCCGCGTGAATCAACTGGTAACCGAAATCCAGGGTTACAACCATCTCGTCATGCAGGGCAATAAGGGTGATGCGGGCCTCAGCAGCCGCACGCATGCCTCTCTCGACGAACTCGCTGCCCTGGTGGAGGTCAACGCCTCATTTCAATCCGATGGCACCGTGAGCCTGGTGCTCAATGAAGAAACTCCGCTCCTACTCGGGGACCAGCAGTTCAAGATCAGCTCGTCTATCTACCAGCCGCAGGAGCCGCCGCCAACCAACGTCAGCGGCCCGGCCAACGTGCGGATTCAGGGCTCCAACGGCGGCGACATCACATCCAAAACCACCGGCGCCCAGTTGGGCGCGCTGCTTCACCTGCGCAACCAGATTCTTCCCACCTTTATCGGCGACGCTTACCAGGCGGGCGGTCTAAACGTCATGGCGAAACAATTCGCCGACCGCGTCAATCAGCTCTTGACCTCCGGCAATATCACCGACGGCCCTCCGGCACAACCCGGCATCCCGCTCTTCACCTACGACACCGGCAACGCCACCAATACGGCGGCCTCTCTTTCCGTGGACCCCAGTGTCACGCCGGACCAGTTGGCGGCGATCAGTCCCGGCCCGCCCTCGGTATCCAACGGTGTGCCGCTCGCGCTCTCCGCCCTGGCCACTCCAGTTCAGGATACTGACAAAGTCAACGGTCTCAGCTATACCCAGTTTTATGGCCAGCTCGCCGGCCGCGTCGGCTCCGCCTTGAACGACGCCAAAAACAATCAGGACGCGCAGCAATCGCTGGTCGCCCAAGCCAAAAGTCTGCGCCAGCAGTATCAGGGCGTCTCGCTCGACGAAGAAGCCACCATCCTCATGCAGTTCCAGCGCGCCTACCAGGCCACCTCCAAATTCCTAAGCGTGCTCGACCAACTCACGGAAACGACCATCAACATTCTCAGGTAAGGCACTCTTATGCTTAGCAATCTCAATCCCTCTTCCGAAGCCTTTCTCGCCAACGTGGACCGCGTACAGCGCAGACTGGAAAGCGCCAGCCTCCAGACTTCCAGCGGCAAACGGGTGAACGTGGCCTCGGACGCTCCCAGCGAGATCGATACCATCCTCCAACTGCGCACCGACGAGGCCCGCAATTCGCAGATCCAGGCCAACCTCTCGGTAGCCAAGACCGACGCTGACGCTGCCGACGGAGCCCTCAGTTCCGCTACCAAAACCATGGACCGCGCCCGCGTCCTGGCTGCCCAGGGCGCCAATTTCACGCTCGACGCCACCGGACGGCAGAGCATCGCCGGCGAAGTGCAGTCCCTGCTCGAGCAAATGGTGGCCATCAGCCGGACCACTGTCCAGGGACGCTACATCTTCGGCGGCGATCGCGACTCCACCCCACCTTACGAAGTGGATCTCAGTACGGATAACGGCGTGGCGCGCCTCACCGACTCACCCGCCACCCGCCGCGTGGAGGATTCGGCGGGTGGCTCGTTCGCCGTCTCCAGAAGCGCTCAGGAAATCTTCGATACGCGCAACCCGCCCGACCCCCTGGCCACCGACGTCCCCCCGATCACCACTCCGGCCGCCGACAACGTCTTCGCCGCGCTCAACAACCTGCGTCTCGGCCTGCTGGCAAACGATACCGCGAAAATCATTGCCGCCAACGCCTCCGTCCAGCTCGCCGCGGGTCATCTCAATACCGCCCAGGCCTTCTACGGAACCGTGCAGAACCGCATCGCGGACTCCACCAACTACAGCGCCAACTATGATGTTCAGCTCAAAACCCAATTGAGCCAGAAAGAGGATGCCGATATTACCGCCGCCGCGCTCGGCATCACGCAAGGCAACATACAGCTTCAGGCTGCTTTTGCGATGCAAGCCAAGATGCCGCGCACCACGCTTTTCGATTTCATAGGCTAACCCAGGGGGAGACCGGGGCCAAAGAGCACACCCCACGTTGCCTAAAGGCAGGGCCTTGGGACACTCATATCTGTCCCCTGGGCAACCTCAGTCGAACAGATGCGGCACAAACAGACTGGTATTGGTGGTGATCGGCGTGTCGGATTCGCGAACGCCGATCCCCGCCGCCGCGTTGCCTTCTTCGTGTCCGATCAGCCAGCTGCCGATCACCGGATACATCCCGTCGAAGCTCTTGAGCGTCGCCATCTGCTGGAAGATGAACCCCTCTTCGCCATAATCTCCGCCAGTTTCGACATCCTTACCCGGCTCATGCAACAGAATATTCGCGCCTTCGCGGCCCAGAATCGGTTTCTTGGCCCACGCCATCATCAGCCCAGGACCGTCGAAGCTCGCCTCCAACAAATAAGGATGCCGCGGGAACAACTGCCACAGAATCGGCAGAATGCCCTTGTTGGAAAGCAGCATTTTCCAGGGTGGCTCAATCCACGTAGTCTCCGCCGCCCCAATATTCTTGCCAAACTCCTCGCGCATCATCCATTCCCACGGGTAGAGTTTAAACACCGTCCCTAGTGGCTGATCCTCCGGCCCCAGGAACGTGGTCCCGTCCCAGCCGATCTCGTCGATCGGGAAAATCGACGCCTCCAACCCCGCCTGCCGCGCCGTATCCTGCAGATAGGTGACGGTCATCCCGTCCTCCGCGTCGTCCATGGAGCAGAAGTCGATCCGCCGCCCCGGCAGGTACTTCGCCAAGTCTTTCCACAACGCTACCAGACGTTCATGCAGCGAATTGAACTGGTCGCGCTTTGGAAAGCAGTCCTGAAGCCAGTACCACTGCACTACCGCCGCTTCCAGCAACGAAGTCGGCGTATCCGCGTTGTACTCCAGCAGCTTCGGCGGATTGACCCCATCAAAAGCGAGGTCGAGGCGCCCATACAGCGACGGCGGCTCCGCCTCCCAAGAGCTTTCGATCAGCGGCCCCGCGATTTCCGGAATGCCCAGCCGCGCGTACAGCTTGTTGTCGATCACGTGTTGCGCCGCCTGAAGCGTCATCCTCTCCAGTTCATTGGTGGCCGTCTCCAGCACGTCCACTTCCTTGGCGGTGAATTCATAGAAGGCCGCTTCATTCCAGTACGGCTGCTCTCCCGTATGCCACGTGAGCCCCGCCTCCTCGACCTTCCGCTGCCAGTCCGGCCTGGGTGTCGCCGCAATCCTGCGCATTATTCCCCCGCTCCGTGTCCGGCACCGGTAGACCCGAACCCGCCATGCGTCACGCCCGGCGACGAAATCCCGCCGCCCGGCCGCGCATAACTCCCAGCCGGCGCCCCCACGACGCGCCCGCCAGTAGAGACATGTGTCCGGTAGTGATCGTAATAGTAAGGATACGGATAGCGATACATCATCGGAAACCACGTTCCGCCATAGAAGTAGCCGCCGCTGCGCGTCGCATCCTGGCACGCCATCTCATTGAACGACCCCTGATCGCAGGGATCCCGGCGGGATCGCCCACACGACGCCAACCCCACCACCGCCACCACCGTCAAAGTAACCTGAGTCGATTTCTTCATGACTACTTCACAATCAACGTAGACTCCGCACCAAATCTCTTATAGTTGCTATACGCAATCCGCAGCCGGATTCTCTGCGGCCCGGTGCGAAATTGCAGTGTATCATCGGCGAACGTATACACGGGGAACCAATGCTTCCCATCCAGCGGCTTGCGAAGCGTGGTGAACCGCGGAAACAGATTCTCCGTCTTGGTGGTCCGAATCTGCGGAACTGCCTGCCCTTCCATGCGCACGATGTTATATTCCTTCTTGTCCACCCAGATCATGCCGTCGAAGAAGCGCTGGCCTTGCAGAATCTGCCGCGGACGCACTTGCAGCACCCAGCAATCCATCTCATCAATGGTCTCATCGCCGCGGAACTTCGTCTCGTAATTCCATAACCGGTCCTCCGTCAGTACGAGCGGCTGGATGTTCCGGATATCTTGAAAATCTTCCTCGGTGAGAATCAGATTCTTCAGCCCGTGGCTGACGTTCCCCACCACCAGTTCGGTCCGGTCGTGCCGCGGCGAAAAGATCACGTCGCGCGTCTCACGATACTGCCCGCGCGCCGCGCCGCGACCGTCCAGTTCGTCGATCGTGACTGCCTGGCGATACGTGTACTCATGGCGCTCGGTTTCGGTTTCCGTCTCGCGATGCGCCACCAGTTTCGCCAGGTTTGCCGGCGGATCTTGCGCGCGCGCCGGGACCGCCAGAAGCACGGATGTTAGAATGAGCGCGATGACGAAGACGTCCGGCGGCTTCCGGGCAACCCTGCTGATCGGCTGGTCGCTGCTGTGCGTGATCGGGTTCGTGTTCGCTCGCTGGAAGGGCATTCCTAACTGGGCGGCGCTACCGTCGCTGGCCGCCTTTCTCGTCGCCTACCCATTCTATCTGGTACCGGCTTTCTCCCGCGTGCGCGAACCACTGGCAGGTGCGCCCCTGCCCGGATTCCTCATTGCCTCGGCCGTGCTCCCCTACCTCGCCTGCTGCACCGGCGCCATCCAGTTTCAGTTCGTCAGCTTCGTCAAGCTGATCGCACTGGCCCTTGCCCTGGGACTCTGGTATCGCGTGCTGCCCGCCGTCCCGGTGGTCGATGTGGGTTTTCTGGTGCTCATCGTGGCCGTCAAAATCGGCAGGTACGGCGTGCCGATCTATCCCGCACCGTTCAAAGGCGTCGAAATCGGCATCCTCGGCGATCTCGCCCTCTTCAATATTGCGGTACTGGTGTTGATGCTGGAGCGGCGCATACGCGAAACCGGCTTCGGCTTCCTACCGACCCCAAACGACTGGCGAATCGGTCTCCGCAACTACCTCTATTTCCTGCCGGCCGGCGCCGTACTCGCCTACTTGCTCAACGCCGGGCGCCTGGTCGCCCCATCGGATCCGCTGAAACTGACCGGCTACTTTCTCGGCTTCCTGTTCGTCCTGACTCTCGCGGAGGAGTTTCTCTTTCGCGGCGTCCTCCAGCAGTGGATTGAAGATTGGACCTGGAGCCGCCGGGCCGCGCTCATCATCACCTCGGTCCTCTTCGGCGGGGTGCATCTCTGGTTCCGGCACTTCCCGAACTGGAAATGGGTGATTATCGCGGGCACCCTCGGCTGGTTCTGCGGCCGCGCCCGCAATCAAGCCGGCAGCATACGCGCCGCCATGGTGACCCACACCCTCGTGATCACGACGTGGCGGGCATTCTTCGCCTGAGGCGTGGGAAATCCGCCGTCGATTGTCCCCCGCCCCGCCAATCTCGTACAATCCAATCTCATGCCAAAACTAGGATTTCTCGGACTCGGACTCATGGGGTACCCTATGGCCGGCAATCTCCTCCGTGCCGGGCACGAAGTCGCCGTCTGGTCCCACACCTCTGCCAAAGCCCAGAAACTCGCCGACGCCGAAAATGGCAAATTCTGTGCCACCCCGAAGGAAGTCGCTGAAAACGCTGATGTCCTCTTCGTCTGTGTCGGCGATACCCGGATGGCGAAGGACGTCATCCTCGGCACGAACGGCATCATCGAAGGCGTCCGCTCGGGTTCTGTGGTGGTCGACTGTAGCACCATCGCCGTCAGCCAGAGCCGCCACATCGGCCAAGCCCTCAAAGCCAAGGGCGCCGATTTTCTCGACGCCCCAGTCACTGGCTCCACCCCCGGTGCCGAAAGCGGCAACCTGACCTTTATGATTGGCGGCAGCCAGGCCGTCTTCCACCGGATCCGGCCCCTCCTCGACCCCTTGGGAAAGAAGATCTACTTCTGCGGTGCCAGCGGCATGGGACTTCAGGCAAAACTCACCCAGAACCTCGTCTTGTCCAATATCCTGATGGCCTTCAACGAAGGCATGGTTCTAGCCACAAAAGGCGGCGTGGACCCCAAGCTGATGCTGGAAATTCTGGACAACAGCGCCGCTAAGAGCGGGCTCATCGATTACAAGGCCCCCTTCGTCTTGGAGCGGGACTTTACCACCAACTTTAGTGTCAAGTGGATGCACAAGGACATTGGCCTCATGCTGGAGAGCGGCAAGGAACTGAACGTTCCGCTGCTTTTGACCGGTTTGACCCACCAACTTTTCCAGACCGCCATCGCCGCGGGCCATGGTGATGAGGATATCTGTTCTACAATCAAGGTTTTAGAGAGCGTCGCCGGGGTCGAAGTGGTTTCCAAAAAATAAATACAAATAAGTGTTGCTTCCAGAAATGGAATATACTATTATTGGAATAAGCCGGGGAGGCAACTCCCACCAAAGCGAGACTAACCTCTAAATAAAAGACCCCTGAAGCAATCCTCCCCGGCGCCCGAAAGGGCTTAGAGGATCTTCCAAGAAAAAATTCCCCCAAATAGCCCCATTTCGGCCAAAAGTGTGGCATATTCCAACGTTCCCCTGAAGTCTTCCTATGAAAAACCGTACAGTCGCCACGGCTGGCTCCTGAATGCCCCGTGGTAGAATGACACATCCTCAGATGAAAATAATTGCGGTTCTGGGATCTACCGGCTCAATCGGAACCA
>JANYAH010000209.1 GCA_025361425.1 Candidatus Solibacter sp.
ATCCAACTGGCCGCCGCAGATCAGGCCGTTATCGTAGGCGGCGTCCTGTCCCAGATTAAATGTGAGGTGCTTGGGTTTTTCCGTTTGGATAACCTCCCGGGCCGCATTCCAGACTTCGGCCTCCACGCAGCCGCCGCCAATGGTACCCGTCATGGACCCGTCTTCCCGCACCAGAAGCTTGGCGCTCTCATAACTGGGGATGGACCCGCGCACCTCGACGATGGTGGCCAGCGCGCACTTCTGCCCCAAATTGCGGAGACGCACCAGTTCCTCGTAAATGTCCATTCGATGACAATTATATCGTGTGGCATAAGGCTCCGCCTTGTGGTGGGACAAACGGTCGCCTGTTGTCGTCTGCCAAGCATCTGCACCTCGTCTGTTCCACCTTCGGACATACACTGGAAGTTCATCCATGAATTCCAAGCGAGTGGCGATCATCGGCGGCGGCATCGTGGGATTGGCCACCGCTTATCGCCTCGTAGAGCGTTTTCCGGGCGCGCGCGTCTGCGTAGTGGAAAAGGAGGCGGGCGTGGGCCGCCACCAGACGGGCCACAACAGCGGCGTGCTGCACTGCGGCTTGTATTACAAACCGGGATCTGTGAAGGCGCGCCTCGCCGTCACCGGCATTCGCCAGATGGTGGAGTTCTGCCGCGAGAATGCCGTGCCGCACGAGATCTGCGGCAAACTGGTGGTCGCGGTGGATGACGCCGAAGTAACCCGCCTGCGCGCTCTCCACGAGCGCGGCATCGCCAACGGACTCACAGGCCTGCGTTGGATGACGCGCGGCGAGATGCGCGAGACGGAGCCCCACGTGGGCGGCGTAGCCGCTCTGCGCGTCCCCCAGGAAGGCATCGTGGACTATCTTAAGGTCTGCGACGCGCTGGTCGCCAGGCTCACTAGGTGCGGCGCCCGCGTGGTCACCGGCGCGCGCGTCGATGCCATACGCCGCGATGGCGCGGGCTGGACGGCCACTACCACCGCGGGCGAGTTCGCAGCCGATTTCCTGATCAACTGCGCGGGCCTCTATTCCGACCGCGTCGCCGAGCTCGCTGGCGAACGGCGCGACATGCGCATCCTCCCCTTCCGCGGCGAGTATTACCAGCTCCGGCCAGACCGCCAACACCTGGTGCGCCATCTGATCTACCCCGTCCCCGACCCGCAGTTTCCCTTCCTCGGCGTGCACTTCACGCGCCTGATTCACGGCGGCATCGAAGCCGGTCCGAACGCCGTGCTGGCCTTCGCCCGCGAAGGTTATCGCAAAACCGATTTCAACCCGCGCGACCTCTTCGACGCCCTCACCTATGGCGGTTTCTGGCGCTTCATGCGGCGCTATCCCTCCATGTGCTGGTATGAATTGCGCCGCTCTTTCAGTCGCGAACTCTTCTGCCGCTCGCTCCAGCGCCTGGTGCCGGAGATCCAACCCGGCGACTTGGCAACCGGCGGCAGCGGCGTGCGCGCGCAGGCCATCGCGCCCGAGGGCGAACTGGTGCAGGATTTCCGCCTGATCGCGCGCCCCAACGCACTGCACGTGCTCAACGCCCCGAGTCCGGCCGCCACCGCATCGCTGGCCATCGGCGCCGAGATCGTTGAGATGATTGCGGCGGGATGATTACCGTGGGTCGCGGTTGGCGGGTTGAAGCGAACCGCTTACCGCCACGCTTGCCCCCCGCCACGATGTATACTTGCATTTCGTCAGGCTCCATCGATAAGAGGGGACCAAGTCGTGAACCCGTCGCATCTCACGCGCCGCGCCACCATCGGCACCACCGCACCCGGTGCGCTCGCCTATCGCCGCCTCCTCGGCAGCAGCGCCCAACAGTTCGACCTCCACGCGCGCCCCATCGCCGATATCGAAGGCGGCCATCAGACTGCCCCGCCTGCCATCTCACCAACCTCGCTCTCCGCCTCGGACGCAAGCTCAAATGGGGTCCGGTGAAAGAGGAAATACTCGGCGACTCCGAGGCCGCCGCCATGCTCCAACGCCCTTATTTCAAACCCTGGGACACCGTCCTTCGAGGTCTACTTTCATGAATCGCCGCACCTTCCTTGGCGCCACCGCTGCTGTAGGCGCCACCACCCGCTCCGTTCTCGGAGCCAATGACCGCGTAGTCGTCGGCCTCATCGGATGCGGCGGGCGCGGGCGCTACGTCGCCAGTTTGATGCGCCAGGCGCCCAACGTGGAATTCGCCGCCGTCGCCGATGTCTACCTCACCAATGCCGAAAGGGCCCGCCAATGGGCCGGCCCGAGCGCGGTCGCCTACCAGGACTTTCGCAAACTTCTGGAGCGCAAGGATATCGACGCCGTTATGGTGTCCACGCCCGACCACTGGCACGCCGCCGCCACCATCCTCGCCTGCCAGGCAGGCAAGGATGTATACGTGGAAAAGCCGGTCTGCCACAACATCCGCGAGGGCCGCAAAATGGTGGACGCCGCCCGCCGCTACAACCGCATCGTGCAGGCCGGCATGCAGCACCGCTCCGCCCCGCACTATCAAGAGGTGCAGCGCATCGTGCAAAGCGGCGCGCTCGGCCGCGTCCACTTTGTGCGCGTCTGGAACTACGTCAACATGTCTCCCCAAGGCATCGGCCGCGTGCCCGACACCCCCGTCCCCGACGGCCTCAATTGGGATTTCTACCTCGGCCCCGCCCGCCAGGTGCCCTTCAACTCCAAGCGCTTCCTCTCCACTTTCCGCTGGTTCCGCGACTACGCCGGCGGCTACATCACCGACTACGGCACCCACCGCTTCGACACCGTGCATCAGGTGATGGATGCCACCGCGCCACAGACTATTTCCGCCACCGGCGCCCGTTTCCGCATCGACGACGCCGGCGATGTTCCCGACGTCCTGCAAGTCACCTACAAATATCCTAACTTCATTTTGAGTTACGAAGCCTGTCTGCTGAGCGGCATCGGCACCGGCCCCCGCCTCCCCGGCATGAGGTATTACAACGCCCGCGGCGAGGACGATCGTCCCCACGGCGAAGCCTACTACGGCACCAACGGCACCCTGTTCGCCGACCGCATCGGCTACGAGGTCTATGCCGACCCCAAGCCCGAGGGCAAGCCGCCCGAGAAATTCCACATGAACACAACCGACGCGACCGTGCTTCACGCCGCCGCCTTCGTGGATGCCGTGCGCACCCGCAAGCGTCCCGCCGCCGATATCGAAGTCGGCTTCCGATCCACTTCCGCCCCCCTGCTCGGCAACATCGCCTACGACATCGGCCGCAAGCTCCACTGGGACGCCGTCAAGGAAGAATTCACCGGCGATGCCGAAGCCAACAAACACCTGGCCCGCGTCTCCCCAAGAAAGCAGTGGGACTGGGCGGGGTAGCGCACCAGCGTGCGCGGCGGTTGGTTACCGCCGCCGTCCGGCTGCAAACGCGGCAGCGTTCACGCCAAGCCCCAACGCCAGAGCGGTCACCATCACCGCGGTAAACCCTGGGTCCCGCATCTATTCGCCGCCACCGCCGCGCGCGTGCGCCGGTCCGCGGAAAACGGCGTTCAAGAACAGAATATTCAAACCGTCCCCGATCGCCCGGAAGTTGGGGTCTTGCGTGAAC
>JANYAH010000226.1 GCA_025361425.1 Candidatus Solibacter sp.
TTTTCCACCTCGAAGGAGATGTCGTCTACGGCGACAGTTCGGGCGTATCGCTTGGTTAGACCTTCGACTTTGATCATATTGATGTTCCAGACCAGATAGACGTGGTAGCCGCCATTAGGGCGCGAATCGGCGCAACAAAAACTGCGCCAAACGGTTGAATTGAATCTACATGATAGGGAACGTGGGCAAGGGTTGTCAAATGCGTGTCAAATGCGGGGGGAAGGCCCGCTTGGGCGTGCGGCCTGCTTTTCCCGCGTCTATTGAAGCTCCTCGAATTGCGTGATTCGCATCTCCCGATCGGGAAAGACGGCGCGGATCTCCAATTTCCCTCCGAGCGCTTCTACATACCCGGCCAGCGTGCTGAGATAAATGTCGGTGCGGTGCTCAATCTTGGACACTTCGCCCTGATTCACTCCCAACTCGTCGGCAAGTTTGGCCTGCGTCATCTGGCGTGCTTTACGGACTTCCTCTAGCGGCATTGACGCCAGGCTCTGCCGCACTCGGCCGGCGACCTTCTGCTGCCGCTCGACGGGCATTGCCTTCACCAATTCACGGAACTTACGATTTGGCATTAGATTTTTCCCTCCTTCTTCAACTCGCTCAAGTGCCGATCGTAAAGCCGATCCGCTGCTGGAACGAACTTCCCGTACCAGCGATCGTCGCCGGTTTTATCTCCGCCCAAAAGAAGAATGGCCGTGCGGAGAGGGTCGAATGCGTATAGCGTCCTTAAAGGTCTTCCCGCGCTCTGCGTCCGCAACTCGCGCATGCGACCGTTACGCGAAGCGTTCACCTTCGAACTGTACGGGAAGCCCAATGCGGGACCGAGTTCGGCAAGCAGCCCGACACAGTGAGCGATATCATCCTGTTGGTCTTCGGTGAGGTCCGTCCACCATGCACCGAACTCCTCAGTGAATTCGACTTCCCAAGCCACGATTCATTATGCCATAGACAGAATAATGCTGTCGAAGGCATTTATGGCCGCCTATCCCACCACTTCGAGGAAAGCCTTCGCCGCGTGGCTCAGCCCTCTCCGCGTGGGATAGATCAGGCGGATCTTGCGCTCCACGTGCATTTCCTTCACGCGCACTTCGCACAGCCGCTTCTGCTGGATTTCCTGTTCCACGCACATGCGCGGCAGGAAGGCCACGCCCATGTCGCGCTCTACCAGCTTGCGGATGGTCTCGATGGTCGGCATCTCCACGTCCATGTGTAGCGGTACCTTATGCGCCAGAAACTCGCGCAGCACCACTTCCCGGTATGGCGACAGCACATTGTGCGCAATGAAGTTCTCGGCGCCGAGTTCGGTAATCGAAACCGTCTTCCGGCTGGCCAGCCGGTGCCGCGGGGACACTACGAATGCCAGCGCGTCGATGTAGATCACCTTCGATGTGATGCGTTCATCCCCCGGATCGTAGCTGATCACGCCCATCTCCAGGTTGCCGTCCAGCAGTTCGTTGGGCAGCTTGCTCGAATAGCTGCGCCGGATCTGCATCTTCACCTTCGGGTACAACTCGCGGTAGCGCTCGATGTGCTTCAACAAATACAAGGTGGTGGATTCGTTGGCCCCGATGGTCAGCCGTCCCGCCGAATTGTCGCGCAGTTCGGCGATGGAATTGTCCATCTCCCGGCGCAGGCTCTGGAAGCGCCGTGCGTACTCCAGCACCGCACGCCCGGCGTCGGTTAGAATGAGGTCTTTTCCCGACCGGTCGATCAGTTTCTCCCCCAGTTCCTGCTCCAGCCGCTGCAAGGAAAGCGAGATCGCCGGCTGCGTGCGCAACAATTTTTCCGCCGCGCGGGAGAAGCTTTTCTCCGTCGCGACAGCGAGAAATACCTGAAGGGAATGGAGTTCCATGAGTTCTTCTTTCAATATAACACTTGCTAATATGGACCGCTAATATTATAAATTTGCTAAATCTAACGCAACCTCGCGATAATGCTCTTGTGAGCGACCGCGTATACATTTTCGACACGACCCTGCGCGATGGCGAGCAATCGCCGGGTTGCAGCATGACAGTGCCCGAGAAGCTAAAGATGGCCCGGAAACTGGTGGAACTGGGAGTCGATATCCTGGAAGCCGGCTTCCCCATCGCCAGCGAAGGCGATTTCCAAGCCGTCGATGCCGTGAGCCGGGAATTCCCCTGGGCGCAAGTGGCCGCCCTGGCCCGCTGCTGCACCCTGGACGTGGAGCGCGCCGCCAAGAGTCTGGCGCACGCCAAACGCCCGCGCATCCACACCTTCATCGCCACCAGCCCGATTCATCTCAAGTACAAGCTCAAGAAAACCCAGCAGCAGGTGCTCGATGAGGCCGTCGCCGCCGTCGAGTTGGCGCGCACCTACGTCGATGACGTCGAGTTCTCCGCCGAGGACGGCGCGCGCACCGAACCCGAGTTCCTCGAAACAATCTCCAAGGCCGTGGTCGCCGCCGGTGCCCGCACGGTCAATATCCCCGATACCGTCGGCTACTCCACCCCCAAGGAATACGGCGCGCTGATCGGCCGCATCGCTACCGCACTTGGCGATTGCGCCATCGTCAGCGTACACTGCCACGACGATCTGGGGCTCGCCGTCGCCAACTCGCTGGCCGCCATCGAGGCCGGCGCGCGGCAGATCGAGTGCACCATCAACGGCATCGGCGAACGGGCGGGCAACTGCTCGCTCGAAGAGGTCGTCATGATCCTCAAAACTCGCGCCGATAGCTACCCGTACCACACCGCCATCCACACCGAGCACCTGTACTCGGCCAGCGAGTTGTTGACCTCCATCATCACCTTCGGGCCGCAACCCAACAAGGCGATTGTAGGGCGCAACGCTTTCGCGCACGAGGCCGGCATCCACCAGGATGGCTACCTCAAGGAAAAAACCACCTACGAAATCATCGACCCACGCACGGTAGGCGTGCCCGAAGGCAAGCTTGTGCTCGGCAAGCACAGCGGACGCCACGCGCTCAATGAACGCGCGCAAAGGGCGGGCTTCGACCTCTCCAAGCAGGAACTCGACGATTTGTACCACCGCTTCACGGCGGTAGCGGACCACCGCAAGAAGGGGCTGATGGACGAAGAAATCGTCGGCCTCATCCTTGAGGGTCGTAAAGCCGTGGGCGCGGTGGCGGCAGACTAATGAATCTCAACGTTCTGGTACTCCCCGGCGACGGCATCGGCACGGAAGTAACCCGCGAGGCGGTGCGCGTACTGCGCCACGTCGCGGCCAAATGGCATCACACTCTGAACATTGCCGAAGGGCTGCTGGGCGGCATCGCCATTCATAAAACCGGCACCCCGTTCCCGGAGGAAACGGCGCGCCTCGCGGCCGCCGCCGACGCGACCCTGATGGGTGCGGTCGGCCTTCCGGAATTCGATAATGCACCTCCCGAGAAGCGGCCGGAAAAGGGCCTCCTCGGGATTCGCCAGGCTCTGGGCGTTTATGCAAATCTACGCCCGGTTCGCGCGTATGCGTCGCAACTGATTCTTCGCCCCTGAAGAACCACCTGGTGGAAGGCACCGACATGATCATCGTCCGCGAACTGACGGGCGGGATCTATTACGGAACTCCGCGCGGAATCACCGGCGTCGGAGCGGAGATGCGGGCGGTCAATACCATGACTTACACGCGCCCGGAAATCGAGCGTGTTGCCCGCATGGCCTTCCACCTGGCGCAGACGCGCCGCAAGAAAGTCACCTCGGTGGACAAATCCAACGTGCTGGAGAATTCCCAACTCTGGCGCCAGGTGGTGAGGGAGATGGGCAAGGATTACCCCGAGATCAAGCTGGACCACATGCTGGTCGATAACTGCGCCATGCAGCTCATCCTCAACCCCAAGCGCTTCGATATCGTACTTACCGAGAACATGTTCGGCGATATCCTGAGCGACGAAGGCGCGGTGCTGGCGGGCTCAATCGGCATGCTGCCCTCGGCCTCAATTGGCGATCGGCGACCCTCCGGCGCCTGGGTGGGGCTCTACGAGCCCGTACACGGATCCGCCCCGGATATCGCCGGGCAGAATAAGGCCAACCCACTGGGCGCCATCGGTTCGGTGGCCGCCATGATGTCTTATAGTTTTGGTTTGAAGGAAGAAGCCGCGGCGGTGGAAACTGCCATCGAAGCGGTCCTCGAAAGCCGTCACGTTACTGCGGACTTGAGGCCTTCCGGCGCGCCTGCCACCACCGAACAGGTTGGGCTGGCAGTATGCGCCGCGATCGGTTGAGCGCGGGACTTACCTGTTCCGCGCTCCACCGATTTTTCCGGATGTGGGCAGGCAAGCCTGCCCGCGGACGCGATTTCCAGCGCGTCCAGGCGCCGGCTGGAAAGCCGGCGGCAGCCAAGATTGGCTGCCCTACTGAGCTGAGCAACTTATGCCACGTACCATCATCGAAAAACTTTGGGACTCTCACGTAGTCCACGAAAGCGCGGGCGCCCCCACGCTGTTGTTCATCGACCTGCACCTGGTCCACGAGGTGACGTCGCCCCAGGCCTTCCAGGGCCTGCGCGAGCGCGGCCTCAAGGTGCGTCGTCCCGATCTCACTATCGCCACCGCCGACCATAGCATTCCCACGTCGGACCGCTCGCTGCCCATCCTCGATAAGATCGCGCTCAAACAGCTCGATCAACTGGAAACCAACTGCACCGAGTTTGGCATACGCTGCCTGGGCGTACACAGCAGCCAGCAGGGCATTGTCCATGTGATCGGCCCCGAACTGGGACTCACCCAGCCCGGCATGACCGTGGTCTGCGGCGATAGCCACACCGCCACCCACGGCGCGTTCGGCGCGCTCGCGTTCGGCATCGGCACCAGCGAAGTCGAGCAGGTGCTGGCCACCCAGTGCGTCCTCCAGCGCCAGTCGAAAACGTTCCAGGTGCAGGTGGAAGGCCGCCTGGGCACCGGCGTTTCGGCCAAGGACATCATCCTCGCGCTGATCGCCCGCATCGGCATCGGCGGCGGCACCGGCAGCGTCTTCGAATACACCGGCAGCGCCATCCGCGCGCTGGGCATGGATGAGCGTATGACGGTCTGCAACATGTCGATTGAAGGCGGTTCGCGCGCGGGGTTGATCGCACCGGACGACACTACGTTCGAATACCTCGCGGGCCGGCCGCACGCCCCCAAGGGCGCCGGCTGGGACGCCGCCATCGCGCGCTGGAAGCAACTTCCGACCGACGAAGGCGCGGCCTACGACCGCTGCATCGGCATCGATGCCGATTCGCTGGAGCCGATGATCACCTACGGCACCAACCCCGGCATGGGTGTCTCGATCAACGCGCCGCTGCCCGAACCGTCGCAGGTGGCCGACCCCATGGCGCGGGATTCCATCACCAAGGCCCTCGCCTACATGGGTCTCGAAGGCGGCAAGCCGCTGGTGGGACACCCCATCGACGTGGTCTTCATCGGCAGTTGCACCAACTCACGGATCAGCGATCTGCGCACCGCGGCGGGCCTGCTCAAGGGCCGCAAGGTGAGCGACAAAGTGCGCGTGATGGTGGTGCCCGGGTCGCAGGAAGTGAAGCGCCAGGCGATCGCCGAGGGGCTACCCGAGATCTTCCGCGCCGCCGGTTGCGAATGGCGCGAGCCCGGCTGTTCCATGTGCATCGCCATGAACGGCGACCAGCTTTCGCCCGGCCAGTATAGCGTTTCCACTAGTAATCGCAATTTTGAAGGACGGCAAGGAAAGGGAGGACGTACCTTCCTGGCCAGCCCGCTGACCGCTGCCGCCAGCGCCATCATGGGCGTAGTCACCGACGTGAGGACACTGCTATGAAGGAATTCACCAATTTCGAGAGCCGGCTGGTCAAACTGCCGTTGAACAACGTCGATACCGACCAGATCATTCCGGCGCGCTTTTTGAAGACCACGTCCAAGCAAGGTCTCGACCGGCAGCTTTTCAACGATTGGCGCTATGACGCCGCGGGCAATCCGAAGCCGGAGTTCGTGCTCAACCGGCAGGAGTCGCAGGGCGTACAGGTGCTGCTGGCGGGCGACAACTTCGGCTGCGGCAGTTCGCGCGAGCACGCTCCGTGGGCACTCACCCAGTGGGGCTTCCGCGCCGTTATCAGCACCAGCTTCGCCGACATCTTCCAGCAGAACTCGCTGAAGAATTCGCTCTTGCCCATCGTGGTGCCGGCTGACGTGCACGCGGAATTATTCGCGGCCGGCCCCGGCGCCATCGTGAAGATCGACCTGCCCAACCAGACGTTGACCACGCCCAGCGGCCGGGAGGTCGGGTTCCCGGTGGATGCCTTCTCGAAACACTGCCTGCTGAAGGGCGTCGACGAACTCGGCTACATCCTGGAGCAAGCCCCCGAGATTGCAGCGTATGAAGCCGCGCACCCCGCTTCTATCAACGCGCTGGCGTAGGAGAGGCCTCCCGGCCTGTTTCTGCGGCGGTGAGATTCGGTTGCCAGTTTCCACGTGGACAGGCCGGAGTCCTGCACTACAGTTCTTCGTCGAAGCAGACGGCGACTTTGCCGCACTTGCCGGAGGCCATCAGGGTATAGGCCTGGTCCACTTTGTCGAGCGAGAAACGGTGGGTCACCAGATCGGCGGGATGCAGATTCCAGCGCACCAGGCGCTCCACTAATTCCTCCATCAGCCAGGTGGACGTCACCCAACTTCCGTAGACGGTTTTCTGATCGTGGATGATGTCGGGCGACGGGTTGAACTCCACGCGTCCGCCTTCGCCGAGGAAGACGATGCGGCCCCACTTGCGCGTGGCGCGGATGGCGGTGGCGCGGGCCTGATGGTTGGCGGAGCAATCCACCGCGCGCTCCACGCCCATGCCTCCGGTGAGGCGGCGGACCTCAGCGACGTTATCGGGACCGCTTTGCAGGACTTCGTCGCAGAGCTTGAGGTCGAGCGCGAGTTGCATGCGCTCCTTGACCACGTCGATGCCGATGATCTTGTTGGCGCCCAGTTTGCGGCAGAGCGCGCCGGTGGCGAGACCGACCGGACCGAGACCCGTGATCAACACCGCATCGTTGCCAGAGATGCCGATCTTTTGCAGTCCCTCGTAGACCGTGCCGAAGCCGCAGGCGACCTGCGCGCCATCGGTATAGGTCAACTCGGCCGGGAGATGTACGAGATCTTTCTCCTCGGCGAGCAGATATTCCGCCATGCCGCCGTCGCGCTGCCAGCCGTAGGCGCGGCGATACTTTTCGCTGGTGCAGGAAATCATGTAGCCGCGGCGGCAATCGTTGCACAGCCCGCAGCCGGAGATGTGATAGACGATCACGCGGTCGCCCACGGAGAAGCGGCGGCATCCGGGGCCCGCCAGGACGATCTGGCCGCAGGGCTCATGGCCCGCCACCACGCCCTGGTAGCCTTCGGGACCCTTGCCCAAGTGCTCGTGATAGATGCAGCGGATGTCCGAACCGCAGATAGTGGAGGCCTTCATGCGAAGCAGCACTTCGCCGTGACCGGGCGCGGGGACGGCCACCTCTTTCAGTTCGACGGTGCTATTGCCGGGTAGGAATGCGCCTTTCATTGTTGGATCGCTCCATCCAGATCCCAGAGATCTTCCCAGGTCTGGTCCTGTTTCCATAAAAATACCTGCCCCTTGATGAGGCGGCAATTTTTGTCGATGCTTGCGATGGCGGCCATATCCGCCTCGGTCAGCGGCGGGCTGACCACGCCCTGAAGATTCGCCAGGTAGTTGTGCGGGTTCACGGAGAACGGGATCGGCGTGGCGCCGCGCTGCTCGGCCCACTTGACGCAGACCACGGCCGGGTGCATGCCGAGGCGCTGGGCGATGGACACGATCACCGGGTCTTCGACATCCACCGTGTCCAGAGGCGTGCGGTCCCGCTGGGGCCGTCCGGGCGAACCGATGGGGCTGTAGGCGATGGGCTCGATTCCGTGGGCGCGCACGAACTCGAACAGTGCGGACTGCTGCAAGTGCGGGTGCATCTCCATTTCATTGACGGCGGGTTTGATGCGCGCGTCGGGGAGCAGGAGTTTGAGCTTGGGGATGGTCATGTTGCTGGTGCCGATGTGGCGCACCAGTCCGAAATCCACCAGCTTCTCCAGTTGCCGCCAAGTCTTCATGTAGTTTTCGTGGATGTAGGGGCGGGCATCGGGGCTGCGCGAAGCGACGTCGCACCCCGGCGGGTGGAAATTGGGAAACGGCCAGTGGACCAGGTACATGTCCAGATAGTCGAGTTGCAGATCGGCCAGCGATTGCCGGAAGGCAGGGATGACGTCGGCCTCGGTGTGCTTATCGTTCCAGAGCTTGCCGGTGATCCAAAGCTGCGCGCGCGGGATGCCGCCGGCGATGAGTTCGCGGAGGGCGAAGCCGATGCGGTCTTCGTTGCGATAGACGCTGGCGCAATCGAAGTGGCGGTAGCCCACGGCGGCGGCGCCTTTGACGGCGGCGGCGATTTGGGCGGCGGTGACGTGGTCGCTGCCGAAGGTGCCCAATCCGATGGCGGGCATGCGGGCGCCGGTGTGGAGAATTCGTGTGGGAACTAGTGCGGGGTCGATAGAAGTAGCATCCATGAGAATGGGACCAACTCCCATGGTACTGCGAAAAGTGGGGAAATGCCGAGGGTTTATCGTTTACTAAGAAGGCCCGGGTGGGCAGGATTGCTCCTGCCCACCCAGGCCAGAGGGATAGGCCGGGAGGCCTGTCCCACGAGGAACTAGTCTTCGCTCTCGATGCGCATGTTGTAGAAGCTACGGTATACGAAGACCACCGAGACCGCGAAGAAGATCACCGCGAGGCCGGTAGTGACAGCCGAGCCCTGCGATTTGGTGAGGTCCACGGCGGCGGAAACGGCGAGCAATCCGAACAGCGTGGTGAACTTGATGATCGGGTTAAGGGCCACAGAGCTGGTGTCCTTGAAGGGATCGCCAACCGTGTCGCCGATTACGCAGGCATCGTGCAGCGGAGTACCCTTGGCGTGCAATTCAGTTTCGACGACTTTCTTCGCGTTATCCCATGCGCCGCCGGCGTTGGCCATGAAGATGGCCTGGTAGAGACCGAACAGAGCGATGGAGATGAGGTAGCCGACGAAGAAGAAAGGTTCGAGGAAGGCAAACGAAAGGGTTGTGAAGAATACTACGAGGAAGATGTTGAACATGCCCTTCTGCGCGTACTTGGTGCAGATTTCGACCACCTTCTTGGAATCCTCGACGGAGGCTTTTTCCGTGGTGTCGAGTTTGATGTTCTTCTTGATGAATTCCACCGCCTGGTAGGCTCCGGTGGTGACCGCTTGGGCGCTGGCGCCGGTGAACCAGTAGATGACGGCGCCGCCGGCGATGAGGCCGAGCAGGAAGGGCGCGTGCATCAGGGAGATTTTGATCATGTACTGATCCTGCAACCCGTGGGTGAGGGCCACGATGGTGGAGAAGATCATGGTAGTGGCGCCGACCACGGCGGTGCCAATGAGCACGGGTTTGGAAGTGGCCTTGAAGGTATTGCCCGCGCCATCGTTTTCTTCCAAGTTTTCCTTGGCCTTTTCGAAGTCGGGTTTGAAACCGAAGGTCTTCTGAATGTCGGCCACGATGCCCGGCATGGTTTCGATGGTGGAGAGTTCGTAGACGGACTGGGCGTTGTCGGTGACGGGGCCGTAGCTATCCACGGCGATGGTGACCGGACCCATACCGAGGAAGCCGAAGGCGACGAGACCGAAGGCGAAGACGGCGGGCGCCAGCATTATGGCGTTGGCTCCGAGCGGCATCATGGTGCTCATGTAGTAGCCGACGCTCATGAGGAAAAGCATGGCCATCCCGAGCCAGTAGGCGCTGAAGTTGCCGGCGACGAAGCCGGAGAGGATGTTGAGCGAAGCGCCGCCCTCGCGGGAACTGGTAACGATCTCACGGACGTGACGCGAATTGGTGGAGGTGAAGACCTTGACGAACTCGGGAATGACGGCGCCGGCGAGGGTGCCGCAACTGATGATGGTAGCGAGCTTCCACCACAGGGTACTGTCGCCGCCGAGATCGGGAATCATCATGGAGCTGATGATGTAGGTGAGGATGATGGAGAGGATGGAAGTGAGCCACACCAGGGTGGTGAGGGGAGCTTCGAAGTTGAACTTATCGGTGTTGGCGTACTTGGCCTTGGCGATTAGGCCGTTGACGAAGTAGCCGATGCCGCTAGAGAGGACCATCATGATGCGCATGGTGAAAATCCAGACCAGCAACTGCACCTGGACGATGGGGCTGGGGACGGCGAGCATGATGAAAGTGATGAGGGCAACGCCGGTGACGCCGTAGGTTTCGAAGCCATCGGCCGAAGGACCAACGGAATCGCCCGCGTTGTCGCCAGTACAATCGGCAATGACGCCGGGGTTGCGGGCGTCGTCTTCCTTGATTTTAAAGACGATCTTCATGAGATCGCTGCCGATATCGGCGATTTTGGTGAAGATGCCGCCAGCCACGCGGAGGGCCGCGGCGCCGCGGGATTCGCCGATGGCGAAGCCGATGAAGCAACTGCCGGCGAGGTCGCCCGGAACGAAGAGCAGGATACAGAGCATGATCAGCAGTTCGACGGACACCAGGAGCATACCGATGCTCATGCCGGCCTGCAACGGGATTTCGTAGCAGGGGAAGGGTTTGCCCTTGAGGGCGGCGAAGGCGGTGCGGGAGTTGGCGAAGGTATTGACGCGCATGCCGAAGGCGGCCACCAGGAAGCTGCCGGAGATACCGACTACGCTGAACGCCAGAATGACGGCGACCTTGTAGGCCTCAAACTTCAGCATGAATCCGAAGTAGAAGATGATAATTACCGCAATAAAGCCTTCCAGGATGCACAGGAATCTGCCCTGAGTGGCGAGGTAGGTTTTGCAGGTTTCGTAAATGAGTTCGCTGACTTCGCGCATGGAGTCGTGGACCGGCATGTCGCGAAGGCGCGTGAAGATGATGAGGCCAAAAATGAGTCCGAGGGCGCTGACAACGAGACCACCCATCAGGAGGTTGCTTCCGGAAATACCACCGAGAAACGTAACGGTACCGAGGTCCGGGAGCTTGAGGTTGGCCTCACCTCCGGCCTCCTGGGCCATGAGCGGCGCGCCGAGCGCCACAAGAGCGGCAACAACTGTCATCAGTACGCGCAAGACTGATCGAATTCGCGCGTTAGCGGCGCAGCGCTCGACACTGAGCGTGTCCGGAATGGAGAACATCTGGTAATCCCCCTAGCTAGATTTCCGGTGCCAACTGCGTGTCGGGTATGCACCGCAGCGGGACCGGGATCGTACGAGTATTCTGTATAACAACCGACCACATAGTATAAGAGATATGCGGCTCGGAATTCAACAGTGCCAACGGGAGTTCAATTTCGGAGTGGCTGCACGGGTTGGGGGTAAAGTGACCGTGAGCGAGTACGGGCAGTGGGTTTGAAGGAGCTGGGGAGAGACAATTCGGGCTGGAGAGGGGAGTCTTTCTGAAGTTCGTTGCGGCGGCCGGGGCTTGCGGGTTTTTGCCGGGCGTATCCGGCCGCCAGTGATTTGGTTGGAATCTACGAAGACGTAGGAGCAGTGCTTATTACCTTGAGCACATCGAGCGTCCCCTCGTTTCGAT
>JANYAH010000251.1 GCA_025361425.1 Candidatus Solibacter sp.
GCCTTTTCCTGAATCTCGCGCGGCGTGCCCATGGCAACGATGCGGCCTTCATCGACGATGGCCACGCGGTCGCAGAGTTTCTCCGCCTCTTCGATGTAGTGGGTGGTGAGCAGGATGGTGCGCTGCTCACGGCGCAGGTCCAACACGAGTTCGTGGATTTCGAGGCGAGCCTGCGGGTCCAGGCCGGCGGAGGGCTCGTCGAGAAAGAGCACTTGCGGGTCGTTGAGTAGGGCCAGCGCCAGGGCGAGCCGCTGCTTTTGTCCGCCGGAGAGTTTGCCGTATTGCGTGTCGCGCTTCTCCCAGAGTTGCAGGCGCTTCAACAGCCCATCGCCATCCACGGTCCGCGTGTAAAAGGCGGCGAAGAGTTCCATGGCCTCGCAGACTTTGAGCTTCTCCTGAAGATTAGTGGCCTGTAGGCAGACACCGACGCGGTCCTTGAGTTGGCGGGTTTGCACCTCTGGGTCGCAGCCCAGCACACTGACGCGTCCGCCGCTCCTGGTGCGCAACCCCTCGAGAATTTCGACGGTGGTGGTCTTACCGGCGCCGTTGGGGCCCAGTAGGCCGAAAACTTCGCCGGCGCGCACTTCGAAATCGATGCCCTTGACGGCCGGAAAACTGCCGTAGCTCTTGCGCAGGGCTTCCACCTGGATGGGATTGTCCACGAACCCCCCAGTTTCTCACAGGCGGGGAGGCCGATGCTCCCCGGCACCGGCCACAAAAGCGCGGAGAAAGCCGGGAAGCAAGCGGGCCGCCGCGGCGCGGTACCGGCCGGCACAGCGCCGCGTTGGGGCAGCTCTCAGCCGACCAGTTCGGGTTCCGAAATCCCCGCACCCTGCTTGCCTTGCAGTTGGAGCAATTTCATGGCAGGCTGCTGCTCGAAGGGGATGGAGAATTCCCGCTCGATCCGTTCGCGGTAAACCGGGCCCGAGTTGTAGGCGCAGAAGGGGTAGATCTTGCCGTTGGGGGCGGCATAGTGGATCACGCAGCGCTTGACCCGTTCCACGTCGTAATTATAGGAATCCATGAAGTGCATCCCGGCCAGCATCAGGGTCTTGTAGGTGAAGCCCTGCTGCTCGCTTTCGCCGCGGCCGTAACTTTTGTCGGTCATGCCCTGCAGCGTCTGCAGAAACTTGTTAAAGGTCAGGCCCTGCGGAGCCTTTTCCTGGTGGAAGAACTTGCGCAAGCTGTTCCATGCTTCGAACTTGGTGAAGAACTGGAAACGCCGCTTGCCGGCCTTCCGGGAAAGTTCATCCATCTCACGCAACATCGGACCGATCTCCACGAACTGCGTCACCGGGACGGCCTTCCGGTTCTGATCGACGAATAGATAGGTTCCCAGCGAGCAATGCGGGTGGCAGCTCAGGGTGGTGGTCTCTTCACCGCGCAGGGCGCTGAGCAGCTTGGAGAACGGTGTCACGCAAGAGAGCGGAAACCAGTCCTCGTACGGATCTGCGATGCCGGTCTGCTGCTGAACGGCGTGGGCGAAATCGGAGAGCGTGAAGCGCTTGGCTTCCAGTTCATGCCTGGCAATGCGCCCAGTGAAAGAGACCGGCTGGAAGCTGATGCCGCTGGTGCAATCGATGTACTCCAGGGCGAGCCGTACAATGTCGCCGATCTCGTGATCGTTCAGGCCTTTCACGATGGTGGGGACGAACACGATCTTAAGTCCGGCCTTCCTGACGTTCTCGATGCACTGGAGCTTCTTCTCCCACAGCGATTCGCCACGCGTGCGGCGGTAAACATCGTCGCAGACGCCGTCGAATTGCAGGTAGAGCGTGTGAAGGCCGGCTTCCTTGCACTGCTCGGCAAATTCCAACTCGGTGAATTTCAGGCCGTTGGTGGCCACCTGGGTGTGCGAGAAGCCCATTTCCTTCGCCAGGCGGAGTGCGTCCAGGAAGCGCGGATAAATGGTGGGCTCGCCGCCGGAAAACTGTACGATACGGCTGGCGACGGGGCGCTGGTCGCGCAGCGCCTGGAGCATCTTGCGAACCGTTTCGAAATCCGGTTCGTAAAGGTAACCCGCCGCGTTGGCGTTGGCGAAGCAGACCGGGCAGGTGAGATTGCAGCGGTTGGTCAGGTCCACGTTGGCCAGACCCGTATGGCTGGTGTGGAGGTTGCACAGGCCACAATCGTCCGGGCAGCGCGTGGCGTTGGTCACGACGGGGTTTTCCAGGCCGCGGTTGTCGCCGAAGGTCCACTCCTCCATCTTCAGATACAGCTTCACGTCGGAGTACACGATGTCGCGGAAATCGCCGTGGTTCTTGCAGTGCTTCTCCATGACAACTTTGCCGCCCTCTTCAAAGATCCTGGCATCAATCAGTTCCGAGCAATCCGGGCAAAGCGACTGGGTCTGCTTGGGCAAACCTTTCTTCAAAGGCTGAATGGGCGAACCTGTATAGGTAGTTTCGGGTTGTATTACCTGGAATTGTGCCATGATCGGTCATTGTAAAGCGGAGTTGGCCGCTTTTCCCACAATAAGAGGTTCAACGGTCAATCTCCAGGGCTGTATGGCGCCTTTTTCAGGGCGAACGGGAGCGCCGGGCGCGGGTTAAAATTGCATACTTGGACCTTACACATGCGGCGGTAGCCTTCAGCGCGGCTTTTCTGGCCGGCGCCATCAACTCGATAGCCGGCGGCGGGACGCTAATCTCTTTTCCGGCGCTCATCTGGCTGGGGCTGAGTTCGGTGACCGCGAACGCCACCAGCACGGTGGCCATCTGGCCGGGCACGCTGGGCAGCGCCTGGGGTTACCGGCGCGAGTTGCGCGACGCCGCGCCGCGCTTTCGCATCCTCATCCTGCCCAGCCTGGTGGGTGGAATCACGGGCGCGCTGCTGCTGCGCTGGACGCCGCCGGCGTTCTTCGACAAGCTGGTGCCGTACCTCATTCTGTTCGCGACTCTCCTGTTCATGGCGCAGGAGCCGGTGCAGCGCAGGCTGAAGACCGCCGGCGCGGCATCGCATGAATCCACCCGGTGGATCGTGGGGGCGCTGCTGTTTCAACTCGCGGTGGGCATCTACGGCGGCTACTTCGGGGCGGGCATCGGAATCCTCATGCTGGCGGCATTGAGCATCCTGGGGCTGAACGATATCCATGAGATGAACAGCCTCAAGGTGGTGTTCGGGGGCAGCATCAACGGAGTGGCGGCGGCCTACTTCATCTGGGCGCATATGGTGTACTGGCCGGACGTTTTGATCATGGCGGCAGGGGCCATCCTGGGCGGCCTGGGCGGGGCGGGCACGGCGCGCAAAATAGGGCGGACCGCGGTGCGGCGCATCGTCATCGCCATCGGGTTCGGGATGGCCGTGTCACTTTTCATAAAACAGTAGGCGGGTACATGAGTTGGGTCGGCAGAGCCCATCACTTACTTGAAGACCCTGGACAAGTACCGGCGGCCGGACATGACCGCCGTGAGCGCGGATTTCCGCCTCTTCTGCGTCGTCCGGCGGGATGCCATGGGCCGACAGACTCCGCGCCACCTTATCGGCGCTACGCCTTCACCACTTTGCCGTTCACCGTCACGTTTTCCAGCGTCATCCCCTCCACGTTCTCGGTCACCGCGGGCTTCGCGGCGTTTGCAAAGGTGCAATTCTTCAGCCTGATGTTGCTCACGGGCGCATTCTTGAAGCCGCGCAGCGACCACGCATTGGCACATTTCCCGACCTCTAAATTCACCACTTCGACATCGCGCACCACCGGCGTGAACGGCCCCTTTTCGCCTTCCTCGTAGTAAAAATCGACGTCGATGGCGGCTCCCATTACCTGCCCGCACTTCACGGTGCGCAGGTAGACGTGCTCAATCGCGCCGCCGCGGATCGCGTTGTTCTTGAAGCGCAGCACGCGGTCCAGGTTCGGGCTGTCCATCTGGCAATCTTGCGCGAACACGTTGCGGATGCCGCCGGAGCATTCGCTGCCCATGGTGACGCCGCCGTGGCCATCCTTCATGATGCAGTTCTGCACGATGATGTTCTCGCTCGGCGCGTGCAACCGGCGGCCATCCGCGTTGCGCCCGCTCTTGATGGCGATGCAATCGTCGCCGGTATCGAAGGTGCAGCCGTCGATCAGCACGTCCACACAAGATTCGGGGTCGCAGCCGTCGTTGTTCGGACCGTGGCTGGACACCGTCACGTTGCGCACCGTGACGTTCCTGCACAGCACCGGATGCACTTCATACATCGGCGAATTGAGAATCGCGATGTCCTGCATCCGCACGTTGGTGCAACGGTAGGGCTGCACGAACATGGGCCGCAGATAGCCCCCGTCGCCGAACTTGCGCTCCGCCACGGGTGTACTCTTCTCCACCATATCGATCAGCGCGGCCCGCGCCTTGCGCTGATTCGGGTCGTCCGGCTTGGCCCCGCGTTTACCGCCCCATGGCCACCAGTGCTCCCCGTTCGCCTGGCCGTCCAAAATGCCGCCGCCGGTGATCGCGATATTCCGCTGGTCCAGCGCGTAGATGAAGGGCGAGTAGTTCATGCACTCCATCCCCTCGAAGCGCGTCAGCACCATCGGGTACAGCTTTGGGTTGGGGTCGAACCGGATGGTCGCGCCCTTCCGCACCACCAGGTTCACGTTGCTCTTGAGGTGGATGGCGCCGGTCAGGCAGACGCCCTCTTTGACCACCACGCGCCCGCCGCCCGCACGGTTGGCTGCCTCAATGGCCTTGCGGAAAGCTAGGGTGCAATCCGTCTTGCCGTCCGCTTTGGCGCCATAGCAGGTTACGTCGAAATCCCGGTTGGGGAACTGAGGCGGTTGAATTCGTTGCAGAATCCGCGGATAAAGCGTAGTCCACGGATCGTCCGCGGCCCATCCGCGGGAACCGGCAAGCGCGGCTCCCGCCACGGCTGCGAGGGCATGGCGGCGTGTATAGGTAGCCATCTGAACCGATGTTAGGGTCCGGGTAGAACCCGCGTCAAGTGGAGAATCGTTTAGTCATGCTAAAGATACAATTTTCGGAATCTCACATCCGTTATTGATTATAATTTGGGTGGATCTTGTCATGCTTACCCTGGAAAAATTCTCCGTCGGCGTAGGGGACCGTTTCGCGCACCAAGCCAAGGCCCAGTTGCAGGCTTGCATGATGGCGGCGGCCCGCGGCGTCACCGTAATCCCCGTCTGGAACAAATCCCATCGCGAGCACGGCATCGTGGGTTCGGAACCCGCCAGCGTGCGCGCCGCCGCGGATCGGGCAGTGCGCCAATCCGGCTGGACCCAGCCCTACCACGTGGACGCCGATCACATTAACCTCGCCACCGTGGAGCGCTTCATCGATTCCAGCGATTTCTACACGCTCGACGTAGCCGCGGCCATCGGCCAGCCTGCCGAACTGGATTGCCGCGACGCCTTCATTGAGCGTCATCCGGAACTCCGGGGAACCGTGAGCATCCCCGGCATCGGCCAGCCCTTCACCCTGGACCGCGACGCCATCGCGCAGATTGTCCGCAAGTACCTGGCTGCCGTGCAGCAGGCCGGCGCCATCTACCGGCATGTGGACCAGAGGCGCGGCGGCCGCGGGTTCATCACCGAGGTCTCGATGGACGAGACCGACGCGCCCCAGTCGCCGCCCGAACTGCTGGTCATCCTGGCCGCCATCTCCGACCAGAAGATTCCCATCCAGACCATCGCCCCCAAGTTCACCGGGCGCTTCAACAAGGGCGTCGATTACGTGGGCGATGTCGTCCAGTTCGAGAAGGAATTCTGCGCAGACCTGGCCGTGATTGCCTTTGCCATCCGCCAGTACGGCCTGCCGGCCAACCTCAAGCTGAGCGTGCATTCGGGCAGCGACAAGTTCTCGATTTACGCCCCCATCCGGCGCGCGCTGCAAAAATTCGACGCCGGACTCCACCTCAAGACCGCGGGCACCACCTGGCTGGAAGAGTTGATCGGCCTGGCCGAAGCCGGCGGCCCGGGTTTGGATCTGGCGAAGCAGGTGTACGCCAAGGCTTTTGAGAACCGGGACGCCCTGTGCAAGCCCTACGCCACCGTGATCGATATCGATTACGCGAAGCTGCCCGGCCCCGCCGTGGTCAACGCATGGAGTTCTGAGCAGTACACTTCCGCGCTGCGTCACGACCGGAAGAACTCAGGCTTCAATCGGGACCTGCGCCAATTGCTGCATGTGGGCTTTAAGGTAGCGGCCCAAATGGGCGGCAAGTACCTCACCATGCTGGACACCTGCGAAGCCAGCATCTCCCGCAACGTCACCGAAAACCTTTTCGAACGCCACATCAAACCGCTATTCCTGGCTTAGCGCTCCGCCCGATGCGGGTGAGCCTGTCGCACGCTGGAATTTGGTGGGCCCTGCTGGATTTGAACCAGCGACCGACGGATTATGAGTCCGCTGCTCTAACCGCTGAGCTAAGGGCCCTAACTTATTGTACTTAATGGTATTTAGCCAATACTGCGCAACTCGGCAAACTGGGCACTGTAACCATTTTTGTAACCGTCGGACCCAGAACTAGTCCGCCGGACGGATCGGATGCTACGGTTTGCGACTTCGCCTTGGTTGTCAATGCCAACTCCAAAACACGAACTCTATTGTACCCATCCAGCACGCCCTCCGGTTTGGCTTGGGCCGTAGAT
>JANYAH010000270.1 GCA_025361425.1 Candidatus Solibacter sp.
GTAGTTGGGCGCAGCACCGCACGCGCGGCCAGCGTGTCGTAATATTCCGCCACCAGAAGCAGGGCGGCGCGGCCCATTTCACGGATCTCGGCCCCGGGGATTACCAACTGATTCGGCACGGTGCCAGAGTAACAGGAAATCTCCATACACGTTGTGAGTCTTCCGTCAGTTTTATCTGGTGAAAGGATGAGAAGCTTGGCATTGGCGGCAATGGCGCGTCTGGTGGGCAACTCCGAAGAGCTATCCGGCGTACTGGCCGCGGCGCGCTCGGGAGACCTGCCCGCGTTCGAAGTGCTGATGCGGCAGCACGAGCGGCTGGTGTTGGTCACGGCCCTGCGCCTGCGGAAACCTCGGGCATTCTGAATGCGGCCAGCCCGCCGTGGGGCCAAGCGGGCTTTCTTGACAAGTGTTGTCATATATGACAACGTCACTATAGGACAGGTATGAACTAGCGGCTGGCCAATGACCCGAAAGACACGGCCCGTTTCATGGATCAGGGCGGCACTGAAGGAATTCGAAACTTTCCCGGAAACGGCTCGATCGATAGGTCTTGCCGCCTTAACCATCGCAGCGGAAGGCGGCAAGGCCGATGTAGTGAAGCCCATGCGTGGGATGGGTTCGGGCGTGTTCGAGATTGCTCTGCCGCTTCGGGGCGATGCGTACCGCGTGATCTACGCTCTACAGATGGCCGAGGAAACCTGGGTGGTTCATGCGTTCCAGAAGAAATCGACGCACGGCATCAAGACGCCACAGCGTGAAGTCGATCTGATCAAGGACCGTTTGAAGAAATTGAAGGAGATGTTGCGATGAAGGGCGAAAAGCTGGAAGTAGTGCGGGGAAGCGGGAATGTTTTTCACGACCTCGGGCATGAGAATGCGGATGCCCAACAGTTCAAGGCCATTCTGGCCGCTGAGATCATCAAGGCGCTCGACCGGGACGGCCTGAGCGTGCGCGGCGCGCACCGCCTCACTGGGATAGCGGCAGCCGACTTCTCACGCATTCGCAATGCGAACCTCGGCCGGTTCAGTATCGATCGCCTCATATCGATCATCAACCGGCTCGGGTCGCGCGTGGAAGTGAAAGTAAGAGTTCGACGCGCTGAAACATTGCCGCACGAGGCGACGGCGTAGCGCAAGGCAAAGGGCACTGCTCCGCCCTGAAGTGATCTCAGCTCAAGCGTTGGAGGAAGTAATTGGAGGTTTTTTCGCGGGCGATAGTGGTCGGGGCGCCGTGGCCAGGGAAGACTTCGGTATCGCCGGGGAGGCCCAACAGTTGGCCGTGGATGGAGTCGAGGATCTGGCGGCCGTCGCCACCGGGTAGATCGGTGCGGCCGATGCCGTCGCGGAAGAGGGTATCGCCGGCGACAAGTTTGCGCTCGGCCGGCATCCACAGGCAGATGCTGCCCTGGGTGTGGCCGGGGGTGTGGAGCACGTGGACTTCGGTGGCGCCGATGAGGAGTTTATCGCCGTCCTTCACCGGCACGTCGATGGCTACGGCTTCGGGAGTGGGCATGCCAAGCCAGCCGGCCTGCACGTCGAGCATTTCCTGGAGCTCGCTGTCCTGGAGATTCATATATACGGGGGCGCCGGTGGCCAGTTTAAGTTTCTGGGCGCCGCCGATGTGATCAATGTGGGCGTGGGTGATCACGATGGCGGTCACGGTGAGGCTGTGGCGGGCGAGCGTTTCCAGGATCCGGGCGATTTCGTCGCCGGGATCGACGACCATGGCCTGGCGCGTGGTTTCGTCGCCAAAAATGGAGCAGTTGCACTGCAACATGCCGACGGGGAGAATCTCATGGATCATAAGGCGAGTATACTCACCAATATGGGTGAGACTCTAACGGCACTAATGCGATGGGTGCATATATCGTCGGTGGTGACTCTGCTCGGCGGCATTGTGTACGCGCGATTTGTGATGATTCCGGCGGCTGGGTCGCTTTCGCCCGACGCGCGGGCGGCGCTGGATGAGAGCGCGGCGGCGCACTTCCGCCCGGTGGCCTACGCCGCGATGACTGGCCTGGTGCTTTCGGGAATCTACAATTACCTGTTGAAGCCCGGGCACTCGGTGTTGTATTCCGCGCTGTTCGGCGTGAAGATGCTGCTGGCGCTGCATGTGTTCAGCGTGGCCATTCTGGTGGCGGCTCCGAAGAATCCGCGGCGGGCGCGGCAGTTGTTCGGGGCGGCGATTTCGGGGCTGACCATCGTGCTGATTTCGGCGTACCTGAAGGGGATCGCCTAAACTAAGAGAATGAGCCTGGGTTACGAAGCGCTGCGCCACGGCGCGGGGTGGCTGGATCTTTCCGCGCGCGGCCGGATTGTGGCGCGCGGGCGCGACCGCGCGCGTCTGTTGCACGCCGTCACCAGCAACGAAGTAAAGAAGATGACGCCGGGGTCGGGGTGCTACGCCTTCCTGCTGAATCCGCAAGGACGCATTCAGGCCGACCTCTGTCTGTTCTGTCTGGATGACCACTTCCTGATCGACACGGAGCCCGAGTTGCGCGAAAAAGTGCATCTGCACATCAAACGGTATATCATCGCCGAACAGGTGGAATTGGAAGACGTGACGGCGGGGACGGCGGCGATCGGGCTGGAGGGTCCGGGTGCGGCGGAAATCCTGGCGCAGTTGGGCGCGCCTGCTGCCGGAGCCGGTTACACGCACGCGGCCTGGGGGGATGCGACCGTGGCCGCGGTCACCCTCACGGGGCAACTCGGAGTGCGCATCTTCTGTGCGGCGGAAAAGGCCGCGGCAATGGTGTACCAACTGGAGGCGGCAGGCGCGGTGGCGGCGAGTGTGGAGGATGCCCGCCTGGTGCGCATCGAAAACGGCAAGCCGCGGTATGGGGACGATATTCGCGAGACTTCGCTGCCGCAGGAGACGCAGCAGATGCATGCGGTCAGTTTCGACAAGGGCTGCTATTTGGGACAGGAGATTGTGGAGCGGATCCGCGCGCAGGGGCGGGTGAACAAGAAGTTGATGCGCGTGGTGCTGGGGGGCGGCGAGGTTCCGGCCGCGGGCACGAAGACGATGGTGGACGGGGCGGAGGCGGAAATCACGTCGGCCGTGCTCTCGCCGGCGTCGGGGGAAGTGGTGGCGCTAGCCTACGTGCGGCAGCGGTAAAGAGCATCTGTCACTGGAGTTTCCGCATTTTGTTCAACTAATAAGTGGGACAGACGATCGCCTTTTGTCGTCTATCACCCAGCCCGTAGGTCGAAAAAGGGTAGCCCGTAGGTCGAAAAAGGGTAGCCCGTGGGGCGAAAGAAAGTAGCCCGTAGGGCGAAAAAGGGTAGCCCGTAGGGCGAAAGAAAGTAGCCCACGGCGCACAGCCGTGGGTAGCAGGTGGACAGATTGGCCCAGCCCCGGAACGGGGCGTAAGAGGCCCTACAGGTCTCCCGCCCCACTACGGAGCCGGCCAGCCCCACCCTCAGGCGCGCAGTTGATCCAGCAAGTTGTCGGGGATGCGCACGCTGCCCAAGCTGACGCTGGGTTTGTTGGCGCCGTGGTAATCGCTGCCGCCGGTGACGCGCAGGCCATATTGGCTGGCGAGGCCGAGGTAGAGTTGGGTGTCTTCCGGGGTGTGGTCGCTGTGATAGGCCTCAATCGCGTTGAGCCCGGATGCGCAAAGTTCGGGCATGAGCGCGGGGATATCGCCCTTGACGCGCACCGGATGCGCCAAGGAGGCGATGCCGCCGGCCGCCCGAATCCGCGCCACTCCCTCGGCGAATTGCGGTTCACAGCGAAACACGTAGCCTTTGGCGGATTCGTCCAGATAATCGTCAAAGGCTTGCCGCAGGTTGGCGACGTAGCCCTTCTCGACCAGGATTTGAGCGAAGTGAGGGCGCCCGGTCATGCCGCGGCCGCGTGATTCGGCCTCTTCCAGCGTGATCTCAAAGCCAAGTTCCTGGAGCCGGACCACCAGGCGCACGTTGCGGTCGCGGCGCGCCGCCTGCTGACCGGTAATCCAGATGCGGAACTCGGCCAGATTCCGTGGCACCAGGAAATATCCCAGCAGGTGCGCGGAGTGGCCGTGCAATTTGGTGGAAAGCTCGATGCCGCAGACCAGTTCCAGGCCGCCTTCGACGGCCGTAGGCAGGGCTTGGTCGTATCCCTTGAAGGTGTCGTGATCGGTGATGCCGAGGATGGTCACCCCGGCGCGAAGGGCTTCCGCCACCAGTTGCGCGGGCGAGCAGGTGCCGTCAGATTCATTAGTGTGCGAGTGGAGATCGATCAAAGCTAATTAGACCTAAACGTTCCAGTGTAGCCCAGATCTTCTCGACGCTCTGTTGGGGAGTCTCCTGGGAGGAGTTTACGGTGACCTCCGGCGAAAGCGGCGGTTCATAAGGGTCGGAAATGCCGGTGAACTGCGGGATCTCTCCGGCGAGGGCGCGCCGGTAGAGACCTTTCACGTCGCGCTCAGCGAGCACCTCCACCGGGCACTCGACGAAAACTTCGATGAAATTGGGGATGCGGGCGCGGACTTCGTCGCGAACGTCGCGATAGGGCGAAATGGCGGCGGCAATCGCGATCACACCGTGGCGCGCTAGCAACTCGCAGACAAAACCGATGCGGCGGACATTCTCATCGCGATCCTCCTTGCTGAAGCCGAGGCCTTTGGACAGATGAGTCCGCACCACGTCGCCATCGAGCACTTCCACCTGGGCGCCTAGCTGGCGCAATTTGAGTTCCAGCAACCGGGAGATGGTGCTTTTGCCCGCGCCGCTCATGCCCGTGAACCACAATGTGAAGCCTTTGTGCATTTCTTTCGGTTCCGTCTCTGCCACCATATCGCGCGCCACCGAGCCATCGGGGGCGAAGTGAATGCCACATTCCTTTTTGGCGTCTTCTTCCCACCACCAGCGGCCGGCGCGCTCGCTTTCGCCGGGCTGTACGGCGCGGGTACAGGGCGCACAACCGATGCTGGTGTAACCGCGGGCGTACAAGGGGTGTACGGGGACGCCGTGCTGGGCGATGTACTCCTCCACGCGGGGCGCGCTCCAATCGGCTAGGGGGCAGATTTTCATTCGGCCGGCCGGGCCGCGCTCTACTTTGGGAATGCCGGCGCGGGTTTCGGCCTGATCGCGGCGCAGGCCGGTGGCCCAGGCCTTGAGGGTTTCCAGTTTTCGCTCCAGGGGGCGCACCTTGCGCACGTCGCAGCAGCGTTGGCGCGCCGGCACGCTGGAATAGAACAAGTTGGGTCCGTGGAACGCCACCAGTTGTTCCACGTCATCGCGTTCGGGGAAGATGATTTCCACCGCGATGCCGTAGCGCTGGCGGACGGTCTCCATCATGCGATACGTCTCGTCGGGGAGGCGCCCCGTATCCAGCGTGAAGACGCGGACGCCGGCGGCGAGGCGTGACGCCAGATCGAGGATTACCATGCCTTCCTTTTGGAAGCTGGTGGCGATGGCGAACGACTCGCCAAACGTATCGATAGCCCAGGAGAGGATGTCCGAAGCTGAAGCAGCCTCAAATCGGGAGAAGTTATCCAATCTCTATCAAGATTAGGGGATTAGGGCGCGCGGTGTCAAATGGCGACAATCGCGCGGCCCCCGTACGCTGCTAAGATGTGAGGTGTGGATCCTGAAGTAAATCTAGACAGCCGGATCGAAATAGGGCCCGGTACCCATCCAGCCTGGCGGCGGGTGCAACTCGCACGGCATCCCAAGCGTCCGCATTCGCTCGACTACATCGAGCGTCTGTTTATCGATTTTCAGGAGTTCCACGGCGACCGCGCGTTTGGCGACGATCCGGCGATTGTGGCCGGTTCGGGGCAATTCGCGGGGCGGCCGGTCATGGTGGTGGCGGAGCAGAAGGGCCGCGACACCAAACAGCGTTTCTACCGCAATTTCGGCATGCCGAAACCGGAGGGCTACCGCAAGGCGCTGCGCGTCATGCAGATGGCGGCGAAGTTCGGGCGGCCGATCATTACGCTGTTAGACACGCCGGGCGCTTATCCGGGGATCGACGCCGAAGAGCGCGGGCAGGCGGAGGCGATCGCACGTAATCTGCGGGAGATGGCGCGGTTGCCGGTGCCGGTAATCGTGGTGTGCATTGGGGAAGGCGGCTCTGGCGGCGCTCTGGCGCTGGGGGTGGGCAATACCGTGCTGATGCTGGAGAACGCAGTGTACAGTGTGATTTCTCCGGAGAGCTGCGCTGCGATTATTTATCGCGATTCGGCCAAGGCGGAGCAGGCGGCGGCGGCGCTGCGATTGACCGCGGAAGACCTGCAGGGGCTGGGCCTGATCGACGGGATTATCCCCGAGCCGGAAGGCGGTGCGCAGGAGAATCCGGATGCGACGGCGGAATTCTTACGCCAGCATTTGAGCGCGCGCCTGGGCGAACTCGACCATTTGGACCGCCATCAGATTGTGGAACACCGCTACGCCAAGTTTCGCCGGATGGGGAATTTCTTCGCGTGAAGAAGACGGTTTGGATCGCGATCGCGTTTGTGGTGGTTTTCCTGCTGCTCGTGGTTTCGACCACATTTCAGGGCGAACGCGTAGGGGTCGAGGTCTGCATGGAATTCCGCGGGCACCGGGATTGCCGCAAGGCACAGGCCAAGGACCGCCAGGAGGCGCTGCGCACCGCGATCACGAATGCGTGCGCCCAACTCGCCAGCGGGGTCACCGACTCGGGACAGTGCGAGAACACGCCGCCGCAATCGGTCACGTGGCGGTAGGCGTTTCCGCTCCACGTTAAAACGTGATACCTCGAGTTGCCTTGGAGCTGCTCGGAAAACCTTTCGCACGGTCGGCAGTGGGGAGACCTGGAAATCCGCAATCCCTTCGTCGGCTAACTTGCGCGCTAATTTCTACAGGCTGGCATCGTCTTCTAAAGGGTATCGTTAGGCCACCGCCCCGCATGTAGCGGACGCCGCAGTGTAAAATGTTATCTGAACTCCGGGCTCATATTTTGCGTCTAAAGCGGGTGACAGGTAAAAAGGGAGAGTTTTGTCGTGAAGACCAAGTGGAAGGTTCTGATTGGCGTGTTGGTAATCGCGGTTTTAGGAATCGGGGTTTATGCCAGCACGGTTTATAGCAAAAAGGGTTTGGTCACGGTGCAGACCGGTAACGTTGTGCGCCAGGATCTGACCAGCCTCGTCACTGCATCCGGCGAAATTAAGCCCAAGAATTACATTAACATCGGCGCCAATGCCCAGGGCCAGATCCGCGAGCTCCTGGTCAAGGAAGGCGACCGGGTCCGCAAAGGCCAACTGCTGGCGCGCATTGAAAACGTCCAACCGGAAGCCGATGTGGAAGCGCAGAAAGCGACGCTCAACTCAGCCGAAGCCGATTCCAATGCCAGCGAAGCCGGAGTCAAAGCCGCCGACGAGAGCATGCGCATGATGCAGGCCATGATCGATAAGGACAAGTCCGACCTGGAACGGGCGAAAGCCGAGTACGACCGCAGCCAGTCGCTGTTCAACGAGCATTTGCTGGCCAAACAGGATTTCGACCTCAGAAAATTCACCTACGAGGCCCAACTGTCCACGGTGCGGCAAAGCGAAATGCGGCTGATTCAGGCTCGGGCTCAGCGGGAGCAATCGGTGGCGCAATTGGCATCCTCCCAAAAGCGCATCGCGCAGTACCGGGCCGGCCTGGTGCGTTTCAACGATATCCTGCTGAAACACAACGCCTACGCGCCGCTCGATGGCGTGGTCACCAACCTGCCCGTGCGCGTCGGGGAAACCGTGGTACCGGGTATACAGAACTCCTCTTCCAGCACCATGATGACGATTGCGGACATGTCACTGATTACGGCGGAAGTGAAGGTAGATGAGACAGATATCGTCAATGTGAAGCTCAATCAGACCGCCGATCTCACGATCGACGCGATTCCCAACAAGACTTTTAAGGGGCACGTGATCGAGATCGGTAACACGGCCATTCTGCGGTCCACGGGGGTGGCGGCCAGCCAAAGCGCGATTTCCAGCCAGGAAGCCAAGGATTTCAAGGTGGTGATCGGCCTCGACAATCCGCCTGACGAAATTCGCCCCGGACTTTCTTGCACCGCAAAGATAACCACAGCCACCCGTAAAAACGTCCTAAGTATACCGATCCAGGCGCTCACAGTACGTCAGAAAGGGCAGCTGGAGCCGAAACCGGCTGGTGGAAAGGCTGTGCAAGCCGCGGCCACCAAGCCGGATCCGGTCGCAGAGAAGGCAAAGAAGGAAGAAATACAAGGCGTTTTTGTGGTTTCAGGCACCAAGGCGGTCTTCAAGAAGGTCGAAACCGGGGTTACCGGATCCACCGATATTGAGGTGGTGAGCGGTCTCGCCGATGGCGATCAGATTGTCACCGGCACCTACCAGGTGATTCGTACCATCCTGAACGAGACGCAGGTCAAAGTGGATAATAAGACTCCGGTCGTCGCGGCCAAGTCGTAGAAACGAGAAATCAACCGATGTCAACAGCAGTCGAGAAGGAACTGATCCAGCGGGGCGAGCAACTCAAGCGGGATGGCATTGTCATCCGCACCTACGATCTCTGGAAGACCTATGTGATGGGCGACCAGGAGATCCACGCCGTCTCGGGGGTGGATGTCGAAATCAAACGCGGCGAATACGTCGCCATCATGGGACCCTCCGGTTCCGGAAAATCGACCCTGATGAACCTGATCGGGTGCCTCGACACCCCCACCAAGGGTCTATATTACATCAACGGGAACCTGGTCAGCGAGATGAGCGATGACCAGTTGGCGCACATCCGCAACCGGGAAATTGGCTTCGTTTTCCAAACGTTCAACCTGCTGCCGCGCGCCACCTCGCTGCACAATGTGGAACTTCCGCTGATTTACTCGGGAATGCCGAGCGGCGAGCGTCTGGAACGCGCCAAGCTGGCCATGCGCCAGGTGGATCTGGAAGCCCGCATGTACCACAAGCCAAACGAGCTTTCGGGCGGCCAGCGGCAGCGCGTCGCGGTCGCACGGGCGCTGGTCAATAACCCCTCCATTCTACTTGCCGACGAACCCACCGGCAACCTGGATACGGCCACCGGTAACGAAATCATGGGCCTTTTCGAGCGCCTTCACCAGCAGGGGAATACCATCATCCTGGTGACCCACGAACACGATATCGCCCTGCACGCCCACCGCATCATTCACGTGCGCGATGGCAGAGTGGAGAAGGACGAGAAGATCAGGTAAGCAGGTCTGGCCGCCTCCGCGGCATTACCGAATGGGCGGGGCTACGGAACGTGCGTTCCGGGGGCCCCGCCCGTTTTTGTTTGACGGGACCGGCCCGCTCAATCCTCGTCGTGCTGGGCGGCGAGGCGCGTCACCACGTCGAGATCTTCCAGGGTGGTCACGTCGCCGGTCACCGAATTCGATGTCACGATTTCGCGCAGCAGACGGCGCATGATCTTGCCGCTGCGCGTTTTGGGGAGCGCATCGGTGAAGCGGATCTGCTCCGGTTTGGCGAAGCTGCCGATTTCATGCCCCACCCACTTGCGCAGCTCTTCAGCTAGCGCATGGCGATCTCCCCAGGCTCCCTTCTTCAGGGTCACGAAACAGGCGACCGCCTGCCCCGTGATCTCGTGCGGCTTGCCGACTACCGCGGCTTCGGCCACCGCCGGGTGGCGCACCAGGGCGCTTTCGATTTCCATGGTGCTGAGGCGGTGGCCGCTGACGTTCATCACGTCATCCACGCGGCCCAGAATCCAGAAATAGCCGTCTTCGTCGCGGCGCGCGGCGTCGCCGGCCAGGTAGACGCCTTCGAGGCGTTCCCAATACTGCTGTTTGTAGCGCTCCGGCTCACGCCACAGCGTGCGCGCCATGGCCGGCCACGGACGGCGGATGATGAGGAATCCCTCCCGGTTGGCCGGGACCAGGTTGCCTTGCAGATCCACCACATCGGCGATCACGCCGGGCAGGGGGAGCGTGCCGGAACCGGGCTTGAGCGGGACCGCGCCCGGCATGGCGGCAATCATCATGGCGCCGGTTTCGGTCTGCCACCAGGTGTCCACGATAGGACAGCGTTCCTTGCCGATCACCTTGTAATACCACTCCCACGCTGCCGGATTGATTGGCTCGCCGACGGAACCGAGAAGCCGCAGGCTCGACATATCGTGGGCATTCGGCCACTGATCGCCCTGCCGGACGAAGGAGCGGATGGCCGTAGGCGACGTATAGAAGATGTTGACGCGGTACTTTTCGATGAGACGCCAGAAGCGGTCGGGCTGCGGAAAATCGGGAGCGCCTTCGTACATCATGGTGGTGGCGCCGGCGGAGAGCGGGCCGTACAAGATGTAGCTATGGCCGGTGACCCAGCCGATATCGGCCGTGCACCAGTAGGTGTCCTCTTCATGCAGGTCGAAGACCCATTTCATCGTCATGTGGGCCTGTAACAGGTAGCCGGCGGTGGTGTGCACGATGCCCTTGGGCTTGCCGGTGGTGCCGGAGGTGTAGAGCACGTACAGGGGATGTTCGCTATCCAACTCTTCGGCGGGGCAGATTTCGCTGACGCCTTCGTCGAGTTCGTGCCACCAGTGGTCGCGGCCTGCCTGCATGGGGATCTCGCCGCCGGTGCGTTTGTACACGATGACGTCGCGGACGGTGGGGCAATCGGTGAGCGATTCATCCACCGCGTCCTTCAGGCGGACTTCCTTGCCGCGCCGCCACGCGCCGTCGCAGGTGATGACCACCTGGGCTTCCAGATCCTGAATGCGGGTCTTTAGGGCTTCGGCGGAGAAGCCACCGAAAACCACGCTGTGCGTGATGCCGAGGCGCGCGCACGCCAGCAGCGCGATAGGCAGTTCGGGGACCATGCCCATGTAGACGATGGCGCGGTCGCCGGCTTTAAGGCCGCGGCCTTTCAGCACGTTGGCGAAACGGCAGACCAGGCGGTGCAACTCCTGATAAGAGATCATGCGCTGGTCGCCGGGCTCACCTTCCCAGAGAATGGCGACTTTGTTCTTCCGCGCGGTGGTGAGGTGGCGGTCGATGCAGTTATAGGAGGCGTTGATTTTGCCGCCGGGGAACCACTTGGCGAAGGGCGGATTCCACTCGAAGACGTGGGTCCACTTCTGAAACCAGTGCAACTCCTGTTCGGCCAGTTCGCCCCAGAACTCCTCGGGCTTTTCCGCGGCTCTCTGGTAAAGGGCGCGATAGCCCTCGATACCCTTCACGTTCGCTTGCTGGACGAATTCCGCGGAAGGCGGGTAGACGTTTGCGTCGGCCATTCTGGAATCTTATCAGAATGCGATTACCCCAGTCCCCGCGCGGGGGTATCGGATTTGCTAATATTGTTATGCCCGGATAGACCGGACCCGTACCGGTTTTTTCTATGCCGTCAAGTTTATTGCTGGCCTTGCTGGTAAACCGTTCTCCTACCGAACGGCTGATTCAGAATATCCTCAACAACCCGTTCGCTGGAATCCATCAGTTGGCGTGGTTCGATTGGGCGATGCT